>JAQVJW010000029.1 GCA_028694925.1 Patescibacteria group bacterium
TTGCTCATTCTTAGCACCTCCATTATTCCTCCCGTCGTTTATGTGATTTCTATATATAATCTTGACAGGGAGAAGGGGACATTTCTACTTTGCTCACAATAGGACATTACTACTTTGGGCTAACAAGTATCTTAAAAAAGTTCAAAAATAAGTAATTTCGCGCTATAATAGCGCCACAAGGCATTATATTGAACGAACTAGAAGAGATAAAAAATCGTATCGACATCGTCGAGCTTGTAGGGGGATACGTAGAGCTTAAAAAAGCTGGCCGAAACTACAAAGGTCTGTGCCCTTTTCATTCCGAAAAAACACCTTCCTTTATGGTATCGCCCGAAAAACAGATTTGGCACTGCTTTGGAGCGTGTGCCGAGGGTGGTGATGTCTTTAGCTTTGTTGAGAAGGTAGAAAGGCTCTCTTTTGGCGAGGCGGTTAAAAAGCTCGCCGATAAGGCCGGGGTGAAGCTCGCCACAGGGAGCTATGAAAAAGACGAAACAAAAAAATCCCTCTATTCAGCCAATGAACTCGCAGCAGATTTCTATCATGAATACTTGATTTCTGATAACGGCCGAGGGGTTCGCAACTACCTCATTAAGAAGCGAAAGCTAAACGCAAAAACGATTAAGGAATTTACCCTTGGTTATTCTCCAAATAAAAAAGATGCCCTCCTTACGGAGCTTGCAAAACACAAGATTACAAAAATTGAAGCCGAGAAGGCCGGGCTCGCTAAAAAACGAGACGGAGAATATCGCGACTTTTTCTATAATCGTCTGATGTTCCCCATAAAAGATACCACCGGACGTCCGATCGCCTTTTCGGCTCGAGTCCTTGATGATTCCCTCCCCAAATATATCAATACCGCAGAAACAGGAGTTTACGTAAAGTCTAACGTTCTTTACGGGATGGACCTCGCCAAAGAAAGTATTCGAAAACTTGACTACGTCATTATTACCGAAGGGATGATGGATGTTATTGCCTCATATCAATCCGGTATTAAAAATGTTGTTGCCCCAGGCGGGACGGCTTTAACCGAAAATCAGCTTCGCATGATCGGCCGGTTTACCAAAAACATCAAATTTGCTTTTGACGTCGACTTTGCCGGAAGCGAGGCCACCAGAAGAGCAATCGAAACAGCCCTTAGAATAGGCTTTAACATTAAAGTTATTACCCTCCCGGAAGGAAAAGACCCAGGTGATGTCGCAATCACAAAACCCGAGGTTTGGAAGAAGGCCATAAAAGAAGCAAAGTACGTAATTGATTATCTCTTCGATGAAGCCCTCGCTCGAAACAACAAGAAGGATGCCATGGGTCGCAAATACATCGCTCGTGACCTCCTTCCTGTGATAAAGCGAATTACTGATGAGATCGAAAGGGATACTTATGTAAAACGGCTCGCTAATGAACTTCTGGTCGATGAGTCCAGTATCTTAGCGGCACTTAAGAACATCAGTCTTCCGAAAGAACAAAGGGTGAAAATAAAAGAAGTGGAGAAGGTTACCGACCATCAGGCTGAACTTGAGAAGAATACCGTCGGGCTCTTGGCCCTTTTCCCAAATTATCTTGATTTTGCTGAATCAATCCTCACAAAAGATGACTTTACCGAAGATGCGACGGGCAAAATCTATGAAAAGATGTTAAAATATGTTAGCACCAAGGGAGACTTTTCGGAAAGCAAGTTTTTATCCTCCTTAAATAAAGGAGATGCGGAGACCTTTAAGCACTATGTTCTCTCAGCCGAAGCAAATTATGGCGACCTCGATGAAGAGGTAAAGGCTGAAGAAATATATTTTAGTGTTAAAAGAATAAAAAGGATTTCTCTCGCCAAGAAAAAGAAGAAGCTTTCAGAACTTATCGAAAAGTGTGAAAAGTCTAAGGATAAGGAAGGAGCAGGAAAAGCTCTTTCTGATTTGAATAAAGTTCTCACCGAAGAACAAAAGATTAGTTAGGAGGCTAATTTGCCAGAACAATATCAAAAAGAAATTAAAGCCCTTATAAAAAAGGGTAAAGATCAAGGATTTGTCTCTCAAGAAGAGATACTCGCCGCTATTCCTGATATTGAAGATAATATCGAAAAGCTTGATGAGCTTTATGCCGTTCTTCTTGATGAAGGGATTGAAGTTAGTGACAAAAGACAAGAACTTATTTGGGATACCGACGATGAAGAGGAGCAACCCGACCAGAGCGCCGACCTATCAGGCTTGGCTGACGATTCAGTCCGGATGTATCTTCGTGAAATCGGGAAAATTCCTCTAATTGACCAGGCTCGTGAAGTTGAGCTCGCCAAAAAAATCGAAAAGGGCGACAAGAAAGCCAAAAAAGACCTTGCTGAGGCCAACCTCCGTCTTGTGGTTTCAATCGCAAAAAGATATATCGGACGAGGCTTAGACCTTCTTGATTTGATCGAAGAGGGTAACACCGGACTCCTAAGGGCAGTTGAAAAGTTCGATTACAAAAGGGGCTACAAGTTCTCTACTTATGCCACTTGGTGGATCCGTCAGGCCATTACAAGAGCGATTGCCGACCAGTCTCGAACCATCAGAATCCCAGTTCATATGGTCGAGTCGATTAATAAGATGATTAGGGTTCAGCGTCAACTTGTTCAGGAGCTAGGTAGGGAACCAATGCCTGAGGAGATTGCGGCCGAGATGGAGATTGATGTTGATAAGGTTAATAATATGATAAAAATCTCTCAAGATACCATTCCACTAGAATCGCCAGTTGGTGAAGAGGAAGATTCGGTCCTCGCCGACTTTATCGAAGACCAAGACTCTGTTACCCCAGATGAAGCGGCAACTTATGAGCTCTTAAAAGAGCATATCACCGACGTCTTGTCACTCTTAACCCCAAGGGAACAAAAGATCCTAAAGATGCGCTTTGGCCTAGAGTCTGGCCGGTCGCATACCCTAGAGGAGACGGGCCAAGAGTTTGGTGTCACAAGAGAAAGAATTCGGCAAATTGAGGCCAAAGCTCTCTCAAAACTCAAGAAACACCGAGACTCAAAGAAACTCAAAGACTATTTAGGTTAAAGAACGGCTCTTCGCCACTTAGCGGGGTAAAAACAGGGAAGAAATGATGGTAAATGGTAGAAATCCAAGCATCATCTTTTTAATGTAAATATCAATATTCTTGAATCCGTATGAAGTTCTCTTTAACATCT
>JAQVJW010000016.1 GCA_028694925.1 Patescibacteria group bacterium
TGCTAACACGCAAGTGGAAGTATAGGGACTGACGCCTGCCCAGTGCTGGAAGGTTAACGGTTGAGGTGCAAGCTTCGACCCGAAGCCCCAGTAAACGGCGGCGGTAACTATAACCGTCCTAAGGTAGGAAAGCTGCCTCGTGTATTGGTAACAATACATAGAAAATTCGGCCATATGCTGGAAAACCTGTCTACTAGAAGTAGAATAGTATCTTGTGCTACTTTTAAGTTATGCTTAAAAGTGAAAATGCATCAAGTGCAGGCAATCAGCAGGAAAGACTTATTGGTATCGGCTGGATAATCGGTTTTGTTGATGGTGAAGGTTGCTTTTCGATTAGTTTTGTCCGTCAAAATGATAAAGCAAATCGAAAAGGATATAGAACCGGTTATCAAATTGGTCATGAGTTTGCATTAACTCAAGGCCAAGGAAGTGTAAGCTCACTACATGCGGTAAAAGATTTTTTCGGTGTTGGTGGCGTCTATGAAAATAAGCGCTATGATAATCACACCGAAAGTCTATATCGTTATGTGGTTAGAAAGAGAAGTGATTTAGTGGAAGTGATCATCCCATTCTTCAGTAGATATCGCTTAAGAACAGCAAAGGATAAAGATTTCACAAAATTTGTGAAATGCGTAGAAATAATCAATGCTGGTGAACATCTCAGTAAGAGTGGATTACTAAAGATTGCGAGAATCACGGAGACCATGAATCATAAAAAGAGCAGAGCTGATCTAATAAGAATCCTCAGAGACTAGACGCCGAATATCCCAATGGGATAAAGATATAGTCCCGTCTGCATGGCGACATGCAGGGTTGGTGAATAAGGTCATCGACCGCTCTAAAAAGAGTAAGATTACAAGCGAAATTCCTTGTCTGGTAGGTCGAACTGCCAGAGCTTGTGGTGACACAAGATGAGCAATCTGACTAATAACGGTGAAACCCTACTACTACATATGTAGTGTATGAGGGCAATACCGTGGCAAGCTATTTATTTAGTGAGCCGTAACGACTGAGCCGAAAGGTGAGGTCCAGGTAAAACCTGGACAATACGTCAGCCCTCGCTAAAAAAAGGTGACTATGAAGTCTTCTTCCCGTGCGGAGAAAGAAGATATAAGCTTCTAAGGTTACTAGCAAGGTGAAGATATAGTCTGACCAATATAGTAATATATTGTTAACAACATAGTGAAGTTCAGACCCGCACGAATGGCGCAACGGTATGGACACTGTCTCAACGAGGGACCCGGTGAAATTGCAATGGCGGTAAAGATGCCGTCTACCTACGACAAGACGGAAAGACCCCGTGGAGCTTTACTACAGCTTGACATTGGATTAGGTTTTGTTTTGTGTAGCATAGGTGGGAGACTTGGAAACTTGGGCGCTAGCTTGAGTGGAGTCACCAGTGAAATACCACCCTTTATAAAACTTGGTTCTAACCGGTACTGAAAATTGTTAGTAATCGGTAGTGTATGAGTTAATTCGAAACGTAGAGAATCCACACAAATTCCAAAAACTTCTTTACGTTCGAGTTAGATTATTACCAGTTTCCAGTATCGGAACAGTGTCTGGTGGGTAGTTTGACTGGGGCGGTCGCCTCAATTTAGGGGCGCTCTGGTGGTGACATCAGAGGTAAACTTGGCTATATGCTGGAAGTTCCGTTTTCTAACTAAATAATGTCTCCGTAAATTATTTAGTGAAGGAATTAAGAATCTAGAGCTACTAATATCTGTTATAATAGATAAAGTGAAAATGCTTCTAGTGCGGATAATCAGCAGGGAAGTCTCCGCTACGTGGCGGATGACCCCTCAACGACTGCACGCCGAGCTTGTTGATATATATCAACAAGATGATACAGTCTGAACTTTATGGCGACATAAAGCCTATAAGGCGTCTTGGAAAAACATGCATAGTAAAAAAATCGAAAACTATAAACTGAAGTTAAAGCTAGATGACAACCAAAGAGAGATTCTAATTGGTCTTCTATTGGGAGATGCTCATCTTGAAACTCAAAATGGTGGCAGAACGTATCGGTTAAAGATTGAGTATTCTGCAAAAAACAAAAAATATTGTGAACACATTTATGAGATTTTTCGAGATTGGGTATTAACTCCACCAAGAGAAAAGATCAAAAATAGAAATGGGCGAGTCTCAAGAAACATTAGCTTTAATACGGTGAGTCATGGCTCACTTAGATTCTATGCCAAATTATTCTATCAGAATGGTAAGAAAATTATTCCCAAAAATCTGACAAAGTTACTTACTGATAAAGGGTTGGCATATTGGTTTATGGACGATGGATCGATGAAATCGAATGATTCAAAGGGTGTGATTCTAAACACACACTCCTTTAGTAAGAGAGAAATAGCTAAGATCTCTGTAATTCTGAAAGAGAAATTTGATCTAGATGCATGGGAAAGAAAACAGAAAGATGGTTACCAAGTCTATATTTCGGGACACAGTTACGAAAAATTTGTAGATTTGGTAGGAAAATCGATACACCCATCTATGGGATACAAAATTCCAAAACCAAGACGAACACAATTGCCTAAAGAGTAACGGAGGCGTTCAAAGGTACCCTAGGCTTGGATGGAAATCAAGCTGATAGTGCAAACGCATAAGGGTGCTTGACTGCAAGACCTACAAGTCGAGCAGGTGCGAAAGCAGGAGTTAGTGATCCGATGCATGTCCCTAATTTATTAGGGCATTCGAGTGGATGATGCATCGCTCAACGGATAAAAGTTACCCCGGGGATAACAGGCTTATAGCGCCCAATAGTCCACATAGACGGCGCTGTTTGGCACCTCGATGTCGGCTCGTCGCATCCTCCCGCTGAAGCAGGTGGGAAGGGTTTGGCTGTTCGCCAATTAAAGCGGTACGCGAGCTGGGTTCAGAACGTCGAGAAGCAAAATTATTTTTTTGCTTTTGGACTTTCTGAGCCCTTAAAGACAATAATCACGGCGGCAATACATTGAAAGATGTATTGTTAAGCAAACTTATATCGGTAAAATCCAGAACGGACAATACCGAGGGAATCCGAAAGGAGCCCGTAGAGACTAAACGTTTGCCACCCTTAATCATAATTATGATGGGTGAAGTTATAGTCCAATGCACATAGGAATATGTGATAACATGCGTGAGACAGTTGACTTATACTAGCTGTCTATAAATTCGGCTATATGCTGGAAACCCTGTCTACTAGAAGTAGAATAGTATCTTGTGCTACTTTTAAGTTATGCTTAAGAGTAAAAATGCATCAAGTGCAGACAACCAGCAGGAAAGGCTTACCATTATAGTAAGAATCCTCAGAGACTATACGCCGAACCCGATGAATAATCGGTGAAGACATAGTCCGAGCTGCATGGCGACATGCAGAGTCTGGCAGAAATGACCAGACCCTTCAAGATAGTTCCTTGTGAAGAGTAACAAAACTGTCGGTCCCTATCTGTCGTAGGCGTCGAAATTTGAGGAGAGTCGCTCTTAGTACGAGAGGACCAGAGTGAACGTACCTCTAGTGTACCAGTTGTTCCGTCAGGAGCATCGCTGGGTAGCTATGTACGGCAGGGATAAGCGCTGAAAGCATATAAGCGCGAAGCCCACTCCAAGATCAGATTTCTTTGAGGATCCATATAGAACATGTGGTTGATAGGCTCTAGGTGTAAGTGTGGCAACACATTCAGCCGAGGAGTACTAATTTCCGGCAACTTAAATATTCGATGCTTGACTAGCAATTTGGGCATTAAAGCCCAATATACAGGACAAAATCCAAATCGCCTGGGGACGCTCCAACGAAAGTTGGGGTCCCCTAGGTGGTATGGAAGCATTTTGAGAGTAGTATTCCCGGTGTCTTTGGCGCAGAGGCGACACCTGTTCCCATCCCGAACACAGCAGTTAAGCTCTGCCGCGTCGATGGTACTTGGGTTTTCCCTGGGAGAGTAGATCGATGCCGGGTATATTGCTCTTAAGAGATTAAAACACCCTTTTTGGGTGTTTTATAATGCTCATAAGAGGGATACAGCACCCGAGATATTTTTTTGTGAGATGTAACAATGATTATGTTTCAGGAAAAAGCTAACATAATTACGTAATATTAATAATCAGTAGGAGAGGTGAATATGAGTGGAACTAAAGGAGGCGGTGTGAAGGCTGCTGATACAAACAAAAAAAGATATGGTAAGGATTTCTATAAAAAGATAGGCGCCAAAGGCGGTAAGAAAACTGGCGTCAAAAAAGGATTTGCTGCAAACCCAGCCCTTGCACGAGAAGCCGGTAAAAAGGGTGGCAAAAGATCAAAAAGAGGCAAAGCTTCGTAATGGCTTAAGACCCTAATCTTCGAGGGAAGAAAGGAGGGTTATGAAAGCCGTGACAAGAAGGATCGGAATGAAGAGAAACCGTAAGTTACCACCTGGTTTTCTCTATATGATGAGAGCCGAAAATGAACATAGGAAACATCCAGCCTATCGGAAAAAGCAATACATATAATAAGAGCCCCAGAACGGGGCTTTTATTATTGATGCTTTCTACGAGGATGCTATACTAAAGGTAGGTTTTAAGTATAAAAAGATTGACCGAAAACACATTTTGTGATATAATTTGCAGGTTAATGAGGAGGAGGGGGTATGTTTAATTTCGCTCAAAATCTAATTAATCAAGGGGTTTCTGAGGAGCTCGTCTATCTTCTTCTTATGCTACCTTTCGGTGCTTTTATCGTTAGCTTTTTTAGATACTATATTGGTCTTAAGACTTTTGGGATGTATGAAACTATTATGATTGCTTTTGCTTTTTATTTTATCTCTCCTAATTTTGTTACAGGGTTAAAGTTCGGCTTACCCCTTATAATCCTTGCTTGGCTCGTAAGCGAATTATTTAGGCGTGGGCTCCGTGGGGTTAGGCTCCATTATGTTTCAAAAATTTCTCTTAAAATATCTATTGCGGCCCTTCTTATGATAATGGCCCTTTGGGTATTATCATATTTTGGGCAAAATGGCTACTTTACCGTTGATCCACTTCCAATAATTATTATCTTAGCTTTGGTGGAGTCTGTTACGTTATTTAAGGTAAAATTTGGGGATTTAAGGGCTAATCTCTCGAGTCTTGAGACATTGGTTGTATCAACGCTTACATATGGAGTATTAACACTTCCTGTGAGTAAAGAATATATTATTCTATATCCATATCTTGTTATTCTACCGATTTTAGGTAGTATTTTGATTGGTCGGTTCTCTGGTCTTAGACTTTCTGAATATATTAGATTTAAGAACGTAAAAAGAAATGACTAATCTTACCTTATCAATAAGAAACAGTAGCGAGATACTAGGGATTAATGAGCGCAACTATAGGTATCTTAGGTTAAACAAAGGGCTGAAAAGCCTTGCTGATAACAAGCTATTGACTAAGAAGTTACTTAAGAGCAATGATATTCCAACCCCAGAAGTATATGGGGTTATAAAGAACCGTCGGGACTTGGAAAACTTTGATTTTGATAGTCTTCCAAACAGTTTTGTACTAAAGCCTTCTCGAGGAGTAAAGGGAGCCGGTATTACGATCTATTATAATCGGCTTAAAGATGGCAGGTGGATAACAGCGAGCAGAGAGAAACATGAAATTAGTGATCTTAAGACTCAAGTCCAAAATATTCTTGATGGTCAATACTCGTTAGGGATAAGAATGAGGTCAAGCGCAGCGATATTTGAAGAGAGGGTGAAAATGCACCCTTCATTTAAACACTATTCCTACCGTGGCATCCCGGATATACGGGTAATCGTTTATAGGAAGGTTCCTGTTATGGCGATGCTGAGGCTTCCAACCGAGGAATCTGGAGGAAAGGCAAACATTAACCGTGGTGCCCTTGGAGTTGGAATTGATATGGCAAGAGGGGTCACAACGGATGCTATTAAGAATAATCGTTTGATTGAGAGTGTTCCCAATAAGAGACTGGCATTATCTGGGATCAAGGTCCCATATTGGACTAAGATTTTAAGGATAGCGCATCAGTGTCAAGTAGTCTCTGGGATAGGCTACTTAGGAGTTGACATCATAATTGATAAGGAAAAAGGGCCAATGGTCGTAGAGCTGAATGCTCGGCCAGGACTTGGGATACAAGCAGCAAATCAGGATGGGCTCAAAGACAGACTAGAAAAAGTCAGGAAAGTGAAAAGTGTGACCGAGAGTAAGGCGGTGCGGCTTACTAAAGACTTGTTTGGTGGTGAGATAGACGAGGAGTTAGAGAATATTACAGGGAGAGAATTGATTGGGCTTACGGAAAAAATCTGTTTTATGGGGAAGAATATGAAAGAGATTTGTGTTGCCTGCAAAATTGATACGGGAGCTGATTCTTCTTCGATAGACAAGAGATTAGCCGTTAAATTAGGTTATGAAGATGTTGTGAATTATTACGAAAAGATCATTCACGCAAGTGTGGCCGATAAACAAAAAGAAGAGAGGCGAGCCTATAAGAACCTCCTATATAAACATAAAGAGGTGGTAAAAGTTACACACATTAAAACAGCTGCTGGGCTTGATTATCGAGTAAAGATTGAGTTACCAGCCAAGATTAATGATAAAGAATTTTTGTTAAGGGCTTCTATTTCAAATAGAAGCAAACTTAACTACCCCGTTCTTCTAGGGAAAAATGATTTAAAGGGATTCTTAATCGACACCACAAAGAGAGGTAGTAATGCTGAAAAGAAATAACTTTAAATTTTACAGCACATATCTTTTAGGGAAAGAGGCTGAAAGACGTGACATGAAGGTGCAAGAGGTTTTTAAAGGTTCTGGTAAAAGCTTGATTGAAATTACTAATAAAAAAGGTCAAACTTTTCTATTAATCGGTCAAAAGCTAGGAAACGTCCCACATTCAGCTTATTTTATTTGTAGTAATAAAGAGTTAACTAAGAATGTTTTACAGAAAAGTAGCATCAATGTTCCAAAAGGTGTTGTCTTTATAAATAAAAACAAAAAAGACGCGAACAGATATACCCAAACAGTGAAATTCCCCATCGTAGTTAAGCCATTAAAGGGAACTTGGGGCAGAGATGTTTATTCAAATGTTCAGAGCTTAAAACAGGCGCAGAAAATTATAGAATATTTTATAGGTCAAGATCGAGACTTTTTAATAGAGGAACGTTGTGAGGGTGATGAATACCGCATCTTATCAACTAATAAGGATTTACTGGGAGTTATTAATAGGATACCAGCTAATATTGTAGGTGATGGAAAGAATAGTATAAAAAAGCTAATAATTAAAAAGAATAAAGATCCCAGAAGAGGGGTCGCTCATGAAAAATCATTGGTCAAGATTAAGATCGATGAAAGCGTTCGGCAATTTCTCGCCACGACAGGTCTTAATTTAGATTCGGTGCCCAAAAAGGGGGAAACAGTTTTCTTGAGGAGTAATTCAAATTTATCAACTGGCGGAGATAGTGTTGATGTGACTGATTCAATTCATCCTAATTACTATAAGCTAGCACCAAAGATTATAAAAGCAATACCGGGTTTACTATATGGTGGTATAGATCTTATTACGAGCGACATCAAAGAAGATCCTTTAAAGATAGGTTATTTCGTTATAGAAATTAATGAATCACCAATGATCAGTATGCATCACGAGCCTTTTATCGGGAAAAAAAGGAATGTCGCAAAGGGAATCATTGATCTAATTAGCTAACTTTCGAGAGATGAAAGAGCTTCGTCGGTTATTTCAAGTTGCGAAAGAATCCAGAGATGTCGCTCGTTTGTTGGGTCATATTTTCCAATACTAAACTTATAGACTTCATTAGTATCTTTTATCACGAGATACCATACACCTACAGCACCCTCTCGATAAATAATATCTTTAGTAAGGCAAGCACCAGGAGTACTACAATCGGTGCCCCTAAATATTCTGTAGCAATGTTTCCAGGCTTTTTCTTGAGCTGTTATCACAGCCTCTTCTTTTGATTTTGGGTTTTTGGCTCTCATCTCCTTAAGGTAAAAGTGTTTCTCTAGGATCTCATAAACTTGTCTAAAATCTTTTTTCTCTCCGTCAAGTCCTAAGGCTAAACCAATGCCAAGGTGAAGTTCGGGGGTAGCAAATTCTAAAAATTTATTACTTACTGCATGTTCTGTTACTTTAGTAACGCCCTCTTCTCCCTTTTCGTATCTATCTAAACCAAAGCCCAATAATGATAGCTGACTAGTTTCCCCTTTGACTCTTCTTTCTACGTGTCTTTTTATTTCGTGCATAACTCTTTTGATAAGCAGATTTCCTTTGTATGTTTTTCCCTCTGGCACAGATACATTCTTCCCTGGTTGACTCACATTGATTGAAGTTCTATTCTTATTTATTCTTACAACCCAGTCAGTTGCTCCAACCTTTAACAAAGCAATTTCAAACAGTTCTTTAATTTCTTGATCTGTGTATTCTCGCTCGGGATCTACTTCAAGTTCGAGTTTCTCATATTCTTTATTTACTATATCGTAAACAGCTTGCACTGTGTCTTTTGAGGGTGATTTGGGTAAATTTGGATTACTTTTCGGTCTAGGTAGCAAGGAATCTAATTCTTCCATCGTTCTTGCAGTTTCACCGTCTTCACCCCCCATATTCTTTTTAAAGTGTTTTCGAATATCATAAACTGATAAATCAAAAAGTTCTGGGCTAGGACTTCCGTATATAAACTTCGAGTATCTTGTAAATCTTCTCATGTCACCATTTTTTGCTGCTTTCAGCATTCTTACCCTGGCAATCATCTCATTTAGCCGCCACCTATAAGTAGCTTTTAGGGCCTCATTTTCTTCCGACATGATTATATCCTCTTTAAGACGTAGGAATTCTTCTTCAGCGTTATTGAGTTCGTCGAGATCAATATTTGAATACTCGAAATTTGGGTTAATTACTTTACCCCTTAAAAAGGTTTCCTTTACTTTCCCCATTTGCTCAAAATCGATCTCTAGAGACTTCTCAACATCTACTAAGATAAATGATTTTTCAAAACGACCGATCCATTTAGCATCTATTGCCTCTTTTGACATTGGAGTAGACTCCGGTGAAGCTGGAATTTCGCTTGTCATAGGACCATTATAGCTTTAGTGCTAAGTTTTGATAAGCATTTATTATGCTATACTATTCCTATGGAGGGGGTACACCAGAAAACAGAAGAAGAAGTTCTTTCGGAACTTAAAACAAGCCGAAGTGGCCTTTCAGATCACGAGGCAAGGCTCAGACTATTACGCGAGGGCTTGAATCAGATTTCAGCTGGTAGGAAAAAAAGTAAACTCTCCATTTTCCTCTCGAATTTTAAAAGTCCTCTGATATATCTCTTGGGGGTAGCTGGGTTTATTGCCCTTTTTCTTTCGAAAAACATTGACGCCTTAGTTATTTTTTCAGTTATCATCATAAATGCCGTCATCGGATACTTGGAGGAGTCAAAGGCTGAAAATACAATCGAAGAGCTTAAAAAGATGTCAGCCCTAAAATCAGTTGTTCTAAGAGATGGGGTCAAAAAAACCATCGATTCTAGCGAGATAGTGAGGGGAGATATTTTGGTACTCTCTGAGGGGGTCAAGGTATCAGCCGACGGGCGGATTATTGAATCGGCCTCATTACAGGTTGACGAATCAGCCCTTACGGGCGAGTCGGTATATATTGATAAGGCGGCTCGTTGCCAAAAAACTAAAAATCCACTCGAGGCACGGAATTTAGTATACATGGGGACAACCGTTGCCTCAGGCCACGGGCTTTCGGTTATCTATGCTACAGGCAGTGATACTGAGTTTGGTAAAATCGGTAAACTTGTTGAGGGCGAACTTTTCGGAAGGACCCCGCTGCAGCGAAAGCTTGAAAAGTTTGGGCGACAAGTCGGTATGGTAGTCGTTGTAATTTCAGTAATTGTCTACTTGGTCGGAACCTTAAGTGGTAATGACCCCCTTATAATGTTTGAGACGGCCGTCTCTCTGGCGGTCTCGGCTATTCCAGAAGGACTCCCAGTGGCTATTACCGTTATTTTGGTCCTTGGGATGAAGCGGATGGCCAAGAAGAAGGCCGTTATCAGAAACCTCTCGGCAGTAGAGGCATTAGGTACAACAACGGTGATTGCAAGCGATAAGACTGGCACCCTAACTCATAACAAGCTCTGTGTTGTCGAGGTTTATGCTGACGCTCCATATACCGTATCCGGTGACGGCTATGGTCTTAAGGGGGATTTTTTTGTAAATGATATTGTTATTAAACCTAATAGAAAACTTCTTAACTTTCTTGAGGCGGCGGTTCTTTCCTCTGAAGGTGAAGTAAAAGACAAAAGTGGTCGAACGGAGGTTTATGGGGATCCAGTTGACTCGGCAATCCTAGTACTTGCGGCCAAGGCAGGGATTATAAAGGAGAAGTTGTTGTCTCGGTTTCCTCGGAAATCGGAGATCCCCTTCACCTCAGCCCGAAAATTTACAGCCTCTCAAAATATAATAGATGGTAAAAAAGAAATATTTATCAAAGGTGCCTTTGAAGAGATCCTCACGCGTTCGATCAGATATCATGGGAAAAAGATAAGTAAGGTAAAGAGAGAAGAGCTTAATGATATTGCCCGCGATATGGCCGAGAGGGGCCTTAGAGTAGTGGCTGTCGCTAAAAAAGCCGATAACGACGGGAAGTTGAAGCTCTCTGACGTCCGGAGTGGCTTTGACCTTTTGGGGTTTATCGGGATGAGAGACACCTATAGGCAAGGCGCTAAACATGCAATCGACGTTTGTAGGGGTGCTGGGATCAAGGTGATGATGCTTACGGGGGACCATCTATCAACGGCTAGAACCATCGGGCATGACCTCTCGATCCTTAGGCGGGCCGATGAGGCAATTGATGCCTCAACCCTAACCGGAAAGAGTAAATCCAAAATAGCTAACCTAGTCGAAAAGACAAAAGTTTTTGCTAGAATCCGTCCAGAGGCCAAATACAGTATTATCGAGGCCCTTAAAAGCAAGGGTGAGATTGTGGCGATGACCGGGGATGGGGTTAATGATGTCCCAGCCCTTGTGAAAGCGGATATCGGAGTAGCGATGGGGCTTTCAGGGACTGATGCCGCAAAAGAGTCGGCTGATATGATCCTCACTGATGATAACTTTGCAACGATAGTCTCGGGGGTAGAGGAGGGCCGAACGATCTTTGAGAACATTAGAAAGACAATCTATTATCTTTTTTCAACAAATATTGGAGAAGTTTTTACGGTATTGGGTGGCCTTATCCTAGGCTTTCCTTTAGTTCTTTCCCCAATCCAGATTCTCTGGATGAACTTAGTAACCGATACGCCAACAGTGATTCCACTTGGAATGGAACCGACCGAAGAAGATCACCTTAAAAAACCACCCCGCGACCCCAAAGAATCGATCTTATCAAAAAGGATTGTTCGACGGACAATCCTTGTAGGCCTTGTGATGATGGTAATCGGTCTTTGGCTTTTTTGGTCTAACTTGGAGGTTAGTGAAACCTATGCAAGAACGATGCTCTTTTCTTTCTTGATTGTCTCAGAATGGCTAAATGCTTTTAATGCCAAAAGTGAAATCAGAAGTATCCTTGCGATGAATCTTTTTGATAACATGTGGCTTATTTGGGGGACAGTAATCTCAATCGCTCTACAGGGAATAATTATGTATATAGAGCCGATTAGGGAGGTCTTTGGGATAACTATCTTAAGTATTTCCGAATGGGGCTATGTAGCCGTACTCTCTATGGCGGTAATTATTGTAATTGAGATTGATAAATATTTTACTCGGAGAAGGATGAAGGCCAGACAGTAGAGATCTAGACTTTGGTGCGCAGCAAAGAACCTATTGGATAGGCGTCTTCTAGAGTAACTTTAGCGGTTTGATCTTCTTTCCCTGGGCTAATTACTCTAGTATTCATACTATCTACCATAATCTCAATGATCTTGTCTCTTTTGATCCCAGTTGGGGTCAATACTTCGATATGCATATTCTTTGATAGTTTGTTTTTAACAACAACTTGATAACTATTATCTCCGAAGGGTTTAACGATTTGTCCAACATATCTCCAACTTTCAATCGGGCTTCGCCCTTTGTAGGTCTCACCCTTGTTTGCGTCACCCATAAGAAAACCGGTAGTATACCCACGGTGGGCCAACTTCTTAAGGTCATTTTTAAGCCTTTGCTTATCCTTCTTGGTATATTTACCGCAAGCAGAAAGGTTAATTGCCTCTCTATAGGCAAGGGCGGTTGCGGCCAAGTAATATTCAGTTTTGTTTCGGCCCTCGACTTTAAAGCCGGTAATGCCGGCCTTTATCATTTTATCGATATATTCGACAGTACAAAGGTCACGAGAACTCATAATATTTGTACCGTTATCAGACTCCTCGATCGAAAAATACTCTCCAGGCCTTTGCTTCTCGGAAAGATATACATCATAATTCCAGCGGCATGGTTGAGCACAGTCACCAAGGTTGGCGTGCCTTCCAGTCATGTAATTTGAAAGGAGACAGCGGCCTGAGTAGGAGATGCACATCGAACCATGAGCGAAAACCTCAAGTTCAACGCCTGGTACGGCCTTATGGATTTCTGAGATCTCTTTAAGAGTTAACTCTCGAGCGAGAACGACCCTTTTTGCTCCTAATTTCTTATAGAACCTTATCTGTTCTGAGTTAGTTACATTTGCTTGAGTCGAGACGTGAACCGGGACATTGGAGGCTACTCTTTTTGCTATTTGCATTATCCCGAGGTCTGCAATAATGAAGGCGTCGGGTTTGAGATTTGCGATCGCTTTCATATCTTTTTTTAAGTCTGAAAGGTGACTATTATGGGCAAAGATGTTAAAGGTCACGTAGAGCTTCTTACCCAAAGAATGGGCATATTCGATAGCCTTCCTGATTTCAGCAATATTAAACCGTACTTCTCCTTTTCGGAGAGAGTATTTGTTAAGACCAACGTATACGGCATCAGCCCCATAGTCAAAGGCAATTTTAGCGCGCTCTAGGTCTCCACCTGGTAAGACAAGTTCTGGTTTCATGGTGAAGGTATTATATCAAAAATCATCTTTCTTTCCTAAAGCTTTACGTAAGGAGTATAATAGATATAGGTGGGAGCCTAACCAAGAGAGCCTTTGTCAGTTAGGCTTCTATGTACATCTTCTCGATTTCCCAAGGGGGGATTGAGAACAAAAGGAGAGAAAGGGGGTGCATCTGTGATGACAGGCTTACGAGTAGTAATGAGTGAAAGTGCTCTTGTTGGGGCCTTTGCCAGCATACTCGCTGTTCCTCGCCCGGCGCTCGTTGTCGGAATCGATGAGGCGCGGATGTGCCTCATGTGCACGTTCTGCCGTGAGTGCCCGAGCACAATCGAGGTTACAGAAGACCATCCCTGCTTCGAGCGCCTGAGGGATGGGCTCTGCAAGCACATCACAACCGTATCACCCGCAAGCTAGCTCTCTACCGGGCCCTGCCATCTGGTGGGGCCCTTGCTTTACCTAAAAAAAGCGGCTCTTCGCCACTTAGCGGGGTAAAAACAGGGAAGAAATGATGGTAAATGGTAGAAATCCAAGCATCATCTTTTTAATGTAAATATCAATATTCTTGAATCCGTATGAAGTTCTCTTTAACATCT
>JAQVJW010000017.1 GCA_028694925.1 Patescibacteria group bacterium
TTTTCGGCTTTCTTGGCAGGAGCCTTCTTTTCGGCCTTCTTTAAAGAAAGGGCTAGTTTATGATTATCGATATCAACCGAGACAACCCTAAATTTGTATTTCTTCCCAACCTCAACCACCTCGGATGGATTGGCGATATGTTCTTCTGAAAGTTCAGAGATATGAACCAAGGCTTCAACTGAGTTTGAGATCCGAACAAAAGCCCCAAATGGGGTAATCCTGGTAACTTCGCCCTGAATCTCATCTCCAACTTTAATCTTTCCGACTTCATTAGACCAAGGGTCTTCTTTTAGTCTTTTTAGAGATAAGGATACTTTATCTTGCTCTTTACCGATAATCGTCACCTCAAGCTCATCACCCACTTTGGCAAACTTCTTTGGATCCTCTACCCTATCCCAAGAGATCTCTGAGATGTGGACCAGACCTTCAATCCCATCAACATTCATAAAGATACCAAAGTCAACAACTCCAGTAACCTTACCTTTAACTTTTTGGCCGATATCATACTTATCGATTGCTTCTTCGACTTCACCCTTTCTGGCTTCTTTTTCAGAAAAGATTAGCTTTCCTTCTTTTTGATCTGCATCAAGAACGACGACCTCAAGCTCAGCTCCGATTAACTTATTGAGTCTGTTTAGAATTTCATCCTTATCTGAAACACGAGGATAATTCTCGGTCGAAAGCTGGGATACCGGCAAGAATCCTTTAAGTCCTTCGTATTCTATTAGAAGCCCACCTTTATTAGCATCAAAAGGCTTAACTTTAATTATCTCTTCTTTTTCTTTAAGTTCTCGAACAGCCTCCCAGTTCTTACCCCGCGAAGCCTTTCGAAGGGAAAGAAGGGCGTATCCTTCATCCATCTCAGGCACAATAACAGAGGCGGTAATCGAGTCGCCGGGAAGGCTATCTTTGTAGCCTGCCTCTGCAACTTCTCGGCCAACTGCAAGACCGGTCCCGTGAGGGCCCAAATCAAGCCAAATTCCAGCCTTGGTAACGGCAACCACCGTACCCTCAATAACCTCGTTCTCTTCTAGGGGCTTCGCGGCCTCTTCGTGGGCGGCGAGTAGCTCCTCCATCGTTGGTTCTTTAGTGGTCTTAGCTTTAGTAGTTTTTTTCGTCTTTGTTTCTGTCACTTTTCGTGACCTCCTTCATAAAAATTTGCTCACATGGAGCCTAAAAAGTATATCGCAGAAAATGGGGTTTGTAAAGAAGATACAAAGAGGGCCCACGTTCGACCCCCTAAGTCGAATATGAGCCCGTGGGGAGGTTAGTTACCTCCCGCAAGATACTTCCCGGTGACCTCCGGAGTCTTGAGGGTAGGAGAATTCCCGATGAAGATAGCGATCCTGGTCCGAAGATTGGGATCGAGCTTATCCCCAACCTTACTGTTGACCTTGTACCTGAGGATGGTCTTCTCGGGGACTTTCTCTCTCCCTGTTGGGTGACCTTCATCGCCCACTTGACCGCTATAGAGGTCGTGGGCCGGGATAGTCTCCTTCTCGAAGGTGTAGAGACCGACTACTGCATCACCGAATTCTTGCCTCAAGGCCTGGTACATCGCAAGACCGTTGGCACCGTCGGGAATGGAGATGTTCTCCGTCTTCTTGAGAAGTCGGCTACCTTCGAGAGGATGATCGTGACGACGCCACTGCCGCATCAGGTTTCCGGCTTCAGCCGAGAAGACCTGCTCGAAAGAGCTCATGCACTACTTCCCTTGGCGCGCCCAGTGAAGTAGTGTGCCAACAGCCGTCAGATAGAGATGCCCCCTACCGTATTCTTCGCGTTCTGCCTTGAGTCTCCGCTCGGCGCTATCGATCCAACGCTCTTCTTGCGTCGGGCTTCCCTGTTGCCTCACTGTCGTCACCTCCGTCCCTTCTTGCTCGGGACCTCTCAAGCGCCTTGCCCTGATGAAGGCCGCTTACAGCGCCGGATGAAGTGCGGTACATCTTGACGGCCGCCACATCGACAGCCGTCTTTGGTACTTTCTTGGCCACAACGGCCACCTCCCTATTCCGACTCGGTAACTCTGCTGTCCTCTGGGTCCGGGAGGAACCAGTACAGACGCTTGTTCCTCTTGAGGACATAGACCTGGCTGACCGAATCTTCGGGGACCGAATCGATATGGTCGTACTGGTAGTAGAATCCTCGTCTGAGATAGACGAGGATTCGTTGCGAGGGTAGGAGAAAGTGGGCCTTTTCCCTCCGAAAACCTCGGACCGCGACTCCCCTTGAGGTGAAACCGGTTACCGTACAGAGAGTGGCTTCAACAGGGTGTCGATCACCATCCTCTTCGAAGTAGACCATCCGTTGCTTCGGAGAATGTTGCTTCTTTTGGACCTGGCCCACATAGCTATGGGGTCGATTGGCCACAACGGCCACCTCCTTTGGTAGTTACACGTCAGAAAAGGCGCCCCAAGGCGCCCTCGCACTGCATACATCCCAAATATTATATCACAAAAGAAGAGTAACAGCTAGATAGCTCTTAACTCTTTTAAGGCCTTTTCGAAGTTCCTGACGGCAAGACGAGCATCACTCGAAAGACCATCAAAGTCAGCCTCATGAGCGACTTTGTTCCTTATTTTATGCGCGGTCCATAATTGGTCATATGTGTGGCGGGTAAACAACCTTTGAGAATTTTTAAGCCTATCCCCCATTGTTTGACCTTCTACCCTAGAACGTAGGACCATATCAACAATCTTATCTCCCTCAATTATAGCTTGGCGGAAATTGGCTGGACCCCCCTCTTTAAGCATCAGCTTAACCCCAGTCCATTTCTCGTGTAATATGTCGGGGTCATAAGCTCTCTTTTGAGACTTTGGAACTACCTTACCCCGAGTCACATAGAGAATATATAGCCCAATAAAAGCGAGAAAGATTATTATGGTTATAATAAAGCCAAAGAATTCCAAATTATTTCTCCTCAATAGTTATCTTTTGGATCACGACCGGCTCAAGAGGTTTATCGGACTCATCTGTTTTTACCTTTTCGATATCCATCACGGCATCGAGTCCCTCTGTAATTTCGCCGAAGGCGGTGTGTTTACCATCAAGCCAATCGGTCGCCTCAGCGGTGACGACAAAGAATTGAGAACCATTGGTATCTTCACCTGAATTAGCCATCGCTAGCGTCCCCCGAACAAGTTTGTGGTCATTTATCTCATCTTCGAATTGATAGCCTGGTCCACCGGACCCCGTTCCCTCCGGGTCGCCGCCCTGAACCATAAAGTCGGAGATTACCCGATGGAAGGTAAGATTGTTATAGAAACCATCGCGAGAAAGAACAACAAAGTTGTTCACTGTTTTGGGAGCATCTTTTGTATACAAAATTGCTTCAAAATCTCCTTTGTTTGTCTCGAATTTAGCCGTGTATGTCTTCTCGAGATCAATCTGCATTTCAGGCGCAGAATCGTATGTTTTCCGCTCGGTCACCTCTTCCTCACTTTCTTTGTCTTTACTAAAGATATTAGTCACTTTTGAATCTAAATCATACTTGCTATCAAGATAATTATACCCATAATAACCACCAACACCAACAACTACTAAGATCAAAAACAAAATCGATAATTTAAATGAGGTATTTATCCGCTTTTTCCTCCTGATCTCAGCGGCCACTCTTTCTTTCTTTCTCTCTACTTTTAACTTCTGTGCTCGGCCCATTAAAATCTGTCCTTATCACGTTTTTCAACTTTCCCCATGCTTCGCTCTATCGCCTTATCAAGGTCAATCCCTTCATGGTTCGCAAAGCACATTACAGAATACAGAATATCGCCAATCTCTCCTTCCATCTCTTGCTTTGCTTCTGTGTCTTTTTTCTTCTTGGGTCCATATATATGATTAACCAGACGAGAGAGCTCTCCCACTTCTTCGACAAGACTTGCTAGCATTTCGTGAGGGCTCCAATATTCCCACCCATTATCTTTGTACCATTTATCTAGATTTTCTTGGTGTTTTTTCATATAGTAAATTACCTCCTATTTTTCACCTTTGTTATTAAAGCAAAAAGAGCAAAAAAGACAATAAAAGCTATGGTTCCCCAAAATATTATATCTAGACCATAGTACAAATAATTTGTACTTAAATACTTACTATTCCCCGGTGTGCCGAAGTAATACGTGTACTCTTTGGCTCTTAAGGGAAATCCACAATACCCAGTATCAGTAAACGTTCCAAGTCCAAATTGTGAAGATTTTTCAAGTTCGCAATGTCCACTCCATTTTCCTAAACTGTTAGGATAACTAATCGAAGCGTATTCGGTTGCCGCTATCCCGAAAGCTACAGATATTATCAAGATAATAATTAAAAAGAATTTCTTCATGATATCCTCGGCTCCTTCTTCCGCCAATCAGCATCCTTAGTTATCTCCTCATAAGCATGCCCCGCCCTAAAGAGCATATCTTCGGCAAAGTGTGGCCCTACAAGCTGCATTCCAATCGGAAGATTCTTCTCAGAAAAACCACAAGGGATCGAGATAGCTGGTACCCCCGCCAGGTTCATATTAACCGTATAGGCATCTTCAAGATACATCGAGAGTGGATCTTTAGTATGTTCCCCAAACTTAAAGGCTGTCGTAGGAGAGGTTGGAGCTAAGATAACGTCACATTGAGTAAAAGCTTTCTCAAAGTCTTCTTTGATAAGAGTCCTGACTTTCATTGCCTGTTCGTAATAGGCGTCGTAATAACCAGCGGAGAGGACAAAGGTCCCAAGCATAATGCGCCTTTTAGCCTCATCGCCAAACCCCTCCGAGCGAGATTTAAAGTAGTGATTAATAAGATTCTTCGATTCTCTTGCGCTATGACCATATTTAATCCCATCATATCTACCCAAATTTGAAGAAACTTCGGCTGGCTGAATGACATAATAGGTGGCAATACCATATTCGGTGTTTGGAAGTGAGACATCGATAATTTCGGCTCCAGCCTTTCTTAGTTCATCTGCTACGACCATAACGGCTTTCCCTACTTCAGGGTCTAATCCTTCACCAAAGTATTCCTTCGGGATTCCAATCTTAAGACCCTTGACTCCCTTTTTGATATCCTTAAAGTAGTCCTTTCGAACAGCCGCTTTTGAGGTGGAATCCTTATCATCTGCCCCCGCAATCACGTCAAGGACAATGGCTGAATCATAGACGGTGCGGGTAATCGGGCCTGGACAATCAAGGGATGAGGCCATTGCTATAAGGCCGTAGCGAGAAACAAGCCCGTAAGTTGGCTTTAGGCCTACTACACCACAGAATCCGGCCGGTTGGCGGATAGAGCCTCCTGTATCTGTTCCGATGGCATAAGGGACCTCGCGAGCCGCGACTGCGGCTGCAGAGCCCCCAGATGAACCACCCGGCACCCTCGTTATGTCCCAAGGGTTCTTTGTGGGCTCGAAATCGGAGTTTTCAGTTGAAGAACCATGAGCCCAAGCATCACAATTATTCTTCCCTATAATCACCGCCCCAGCCTTCTTGAGTCTTTCGACCACAGTCGCATTCTCAAGTGGGATATAACCCGAAAGCATCTTAGAGGCGGCTGTTGTTTCGATTCCTCTTGTTAAAATAACGTCCTTTATACCTACTGGAATACCAGAAAGCTTGCTTTTGCCTACCTTTGCCTTAGCAGCTTCTGTTTTCGCTTCTTTTTCCGAAATATTAAGAAATGCTTTAATTTTTGGGTTAACTTTTTTTGTCTGAGTAATATATGTATTCAAAACTTCAGAGGGTGTTACCTCTTTCTTTTGTAACTTCTCCGAAAGTTCCTTAATGGTTGAATTTAGTCTAATCATTCCAACACCGGTTTAACTTTAATATATCCATCTTGCTTCTCGGGGGTATTTGCAAGTATCTCATCTCGTGAAAGATTACTTGGACTCTTCTTATCAACTCGCCAAACATCCGTAAGACCGGTTACCTGAGCCGTAGGTTCGACGTCTTTTGTATCTACTTTTTGAATTGTCTCCACGTAGCCCAAAATATCCGAAAGTTCTCCCTGAAACTTTTCGACTTCCTTTTCTGTAAGTTCTAGCCTCGCAAGGTAAGCCACTTCTTTAACTTTTTCTTTATCTATCTTGCTCATTGTACTTAAAAAGTATACCATTAAGGAGTTAATGTGAGAAGAAGATGGAAAGAGGAGAATCACCAAGGCCAAATCATGAATTTAGGCCAGGTACCGAAACGCTGAAGCTAATGATTATAAACAAAGTACTTGCTACTGGGGATCATGATTTATTTCATAAAACCCATGACTTTTTAGATCGGGTAGAGGTTGTGGATGATAACATTGAACTAGGTGATTTAGGACCAAATCAAATTACCAGAAAACAACTAATCGCAAGGTTTGATTTACAAGGAGAATACGAACGGCGCTTTGGCAAGCTAGAGTAGCTTCTTAAACTCTTCCTCTGAAACAATCTTCACTCCCAACTTCTCAGCCTTCGCGAGCTTAGACCCTGGATTCTCACCGGCTACTAAGTAGTCTGTCTCTTTTGAGATCGAAGAAGTGGCCTTTCCCCCTTCTTCCCTGATCTTCTGCTGGGCTTCTTCTCGACTCATCGATTCAAGTGTTCCTGTTATAACAAAGGTTTTTCCGTTAAGTTTTGTGCCCCTTTTTTTGGTGGGGTTTTCTATCCTTACTCCATATTTTTCAAGCTTTTCGAGCAGTTTCTGGTTCTTCTTATCCCTAAACCAATCATGGACTGAGTTTGCCGCAACCTCGCCAATACCTTCGACCGCCTCAAGCTCTTCCTTTTCGGCCTTTTCTAACTCACTTAGGCTTCCAAAGTAATTTGCGAGGTCATTAGCCGTCACCGCCCCGACATGACGGATCCCCAAGGCATAAATAAAGCGATTTAGAGCTATTTTACGGCTAGCTGCGATCGATTCCACTAGATTCTCAGCACTCCTTTCGGCAAAGCGCTCTAGGGGCGCGAGGTCACCCTCAGTAAGCTTAAAGAGGTCGGCCGCATCTGCAATTAGACCCTCAGTGATAAGTTGCTCAATAATCTTCTCTCCTAACCCTTCGATATTAAATGCATCCCTAGAGACAAAATGACCAATCCGTTGCATCTCAATCGCAAAGCAGTCGGTCGAAGCACACCTAGCCACAGCCTCACCTTCTGGTTTTATAACTGGACCACCGCACACTGGACACTTAGTTGGCATCTTAAACTTCTTTTCTTTGCCGGTCCTAAGATTCGGCAAAGACTGGACCACTTCTGGGATAATGTCACCAGCCTTTTGAACCACCACCGTATCCCCGATACGAATATCCTTCCGTTTTATCTCATCCTCATTGTGGAGGGTAGCCCTTGTAACTGTTGTTCCGGCAAGTTTCACTGGCTCCATCACCGCAAAAGGAGTTATGGCTCCCGTCCTTCCGACATTTGTTCTAATCTCAAGGATTTTGGTTGTAGCCTGCTCGGCCGAATACTTCCAGGCTACCGCTCCTCTTGGGGCCTTACCAACACTACCAAGTTTGGTAAAGACCTCATTTGAATCTATGTTTATAACCATCCCATCCGTCTGATATGGTAATTCCTTCCGTTTGTCTTCCCATTCATCGACAAACCCTAAGACTTCATTAAGGCTTTTACATAATTTTGCGTGTGACTCGACCTTAAAGCCAAGCTTTACGGCAAGTTGATGTTGCTCACTATGGGTCCTAGCTGGGGAATCAAGCAGGGCCCAAACAGCAAAAGAGAGGTTACGAGAAGCAACAATTTTAGGGTCTAGTTGCCGAAGAGTCCCTGCCGCTAAATTACGGGGATTAGCATAAGTTGCCTCCCCCGACTTTTCCCGCTTCCGATTGACCCGCTCAAACTCCTGGTAGTTCATGAAGACTTCGCCTCTAACTTCAAGTGATAGTGGCTTTGCTAGTTTAAGGGGGATAGCTTCAATTGTTCGAACATTTTGAGTAACATCCTCACCGATCTTCCCATTTCCCCTGGTAGCTGCCTTTACGAGTCTACCCTTATCATACGTAAGGTAGACTGAAAGGCCATCAATTTTAAGTTCGGTATAGTATTCTAGTGACTTGGCATTCCCGAGTAATTTTAGTACTCGCTTTTCCCAATCTCGGAGTTCTTCTTCAGTAAAGACATCATTAAGAGACATTCCGGGATGTTTGTGGGTAACCTTTTTAAAGCCAGGTAGCGGCTCCCCCGCTACTCGTTGGGTTGGCGAATCCTCCGTAATTAAATCAGGGTATTCGGTCTCAAGCTCCGCAAGTTCATGCATCAGAGAGGTTTTGACTGCTTCTGAGACGATTTCACGGTCATTGACATGATACTCATATCGAATTTTCCCGAGTTCTTCGCGAAGCTTCTCGGCCCTTTTTTCGGCCTCTTTTTTAGTCATATTCATGCTACTATTATATCAGAACAAACGTAATTTTTATCATTAATGAATCAAAAACTAGAGATTACCAAAAATCAATCGGACCTTTTAAAGCTCATCGCCATTATCTCGATGGTTTTTGATCATGTGGGGTTAGTATTCTTCCCTAGTATTATAGGGTTTAGGATCTTGGGCAGGCTAGCCTTCCCAATCCTCGCCTATCAACTTTCGATTGGTTATGATCGGACCTCAAATTTTAACAGGTATTTAAATAGATTGTTCTTCTTTGCCACCCTCTCCCAAATCCCCTATTATCTTGCATTTGGGGAAGTTGAGCTTAATATTTTATTCACCTTTGCAGCAGCTTTGGTGTTTATGAGGGCGATCGATAAGAAGAAATGGACCTATTATCTTCTTGTGATTATTGTTGGGACCCTCCTTTCCTTTGACTATGGCTTTTACGGGATTTTGCTCCCAGCGGTCTTCTGGGTCTTAAGAAATAGCAAAAAGAATGCCCTCGCCGGCTCAAGCGCCCTAACAGCCGTCTATTCGTTGATTACAACCGTCATCTATCAAATGTATGCCCTATTTGGAATTCTCTTGGCCCTCTACTTTAGACCAAAGGTGAATTTAAGGCTAAGTAAGTGGACTTTCTATATCTTTTATCCGGCTCACTTGGCCTTAATCGCCATTATCGCCTACTATATCTAGGCAAAAGAGACGCCTTAGCGCCTCTTTTGTATATCTCATGACTAATTGTTATTTTTTCTCTTCTTCAGAGAAATCGACTTTTACATTCTCTTTCTCGCCTTCCTCGGCTTGGAAGAAATCATACTTCGCAAACCCTAGCATTCCCGCAAAAAGGTTGTTTGGAAATACTTGAATCTTTGTATTAAAGTCACGGACGTTACCATTGTAGTATCTTCTGGACTTTTGAATCTCTTCTTCAAGCATCGAGAGCTTCTCTTGAAGGTCTAAAAAGTTCTTATCCGCCTTAAGATCTGGATAGTTCTCAGCTACCGCAAAGAGACTTTTTAGAGTTTCGGTTAAGTGATTTTCGGCTTTACTCTCTTCGGCTGGGCCTTCGGCTTTCATGGCTGCTGCTCTGGCCTTAGTTACTTCTTCAAAGACTCCTTTTTCATGCTTCGCATACCCTTTAACGGTCGAGACAAGGTTTGGGACAAGATCATATCTCCGTTTGAGCTGAACATCAATATCACTCCAAGCTTCTTCAACTTTATTTTTAAGCCTTATAAGGCCGTTATAGACAGCAACTAAAAAGCCGCCCAAAATTAAGACCAGTCCTAGAATAATCCATAATGCCATATATTCTCCTTTCAACTATTTTACTTTTGTGGGATCTTTATTTTTTGCCCAATCTGTAGTGATTCCGGGTCACTAATATTATTATACTCCGCAAGCTCGGCAGATGTCATGTCATATTCGTTTGCGATACCAGATAATGTATCCCCAGATTTTACGGTATAGGTGATATAGTCTGCGTTACTAGTAGTTTCCTCGGTTGTCTCTTCGGGGGCAGGTTCCTCTGCCTTAGTCTCATCAGGAGTAGCCTCTTTAGTATCAGTACTCTCATCCACCACTGGCGGTGTTTGAATCTTTTCCTCTACGGTACCTGTTTCTTCGTTATTGTCTTGATTCTTTATATACCAGGTACCAGCAGCCACAACTGCACCGACAATAATAAAGAAAAGTATTGGGAGAATAACTCGCATCGCTCTCCCCTTTTTGGCCTCTTTATCGACTTCTTTCTTAAAATCATTAGGATCCCCTGAAAGTTCAGCTGAGAGAATGTCATCTTCAGTCTCTTCGATTACAATCCCCGAATCCTCCTTGGGCTCTATCTCTTTCTTTTCTTTGTCTTTTTTATCTTTTGCCATCGCAATAATAATTATACTCCCAAAGAAAAATAGTGGCAAGATTTGTTGCTATTGGTGGAGCGTAGTAGAAGAAGTGTGGACCTCTATAACTTAAAGAAATCTTCTTAAATATCCCTGCTATCGAATATATTCCGTAAAGCCATTTCTTAATATTTCAATTACCAGTTCTCCAGAAGTAAAAGCCCTGACTAGATTATCCCCTCCGACTGTATAATCAATTCCCGTCTTCTTGGATAGGTCTTTAAGTAGTTTTTCAGCCTCTTCGGGGTTAATGACATCTTCTTGAGATTTGGAACTTTTACCAGAAACCGTGTCTACATGCCTACTTCTTCGTTCTCTAAGCAAGGACATATAATATTCATTTTCAGTTTCATTATGATTGGGCATCTTCTCACAAACCTCTCTATATAGCCTCTCATTTATAAGTTCTGTCAATTCTTCATTAAGCTCATAGCCAGTTGTTAGTAGTATGTTTTCGTTTTTGTCTGTGACCTGTACCCTACCTCCTAAAATATAGACCATAAAATCATCGGAAATTTCTCCATCTTCCTGGAACAATAAATTGTTAAAGTAACTGTCAACAAATTCTCCAACCTCTTTATTCTTTTTATATTTTCCAGTTTTCCGAGAAAATCCTCGTACTATTTCTAGTCGAAGCTTATTGAGGGCAATTCTTGCAAGCTTCTTCCTATCACTTTTGTCTTTAATTTCCACTGGCTTGGACGCTAAATGTATGTATTCATGACACATCGTATGAATAAAATCTAATATTTTTCCTGTCCTAACATCTTCCTCATCCATATCTGGAAGTTTTTTAACTTGTTCCAGTTGAGAATAGTATTCGTTATAATCTCTTTTAATTCTAGCGTATGCTAAGTAAGCTTTGCCTCTTCTAGCGAAAGACGTTGTATCATAAACCATTCTGTAGCCACTCTCACCAATAATGTCTAGCCCATATCGCTCCTGTAATTGAGTTGCAAAATCATGCCAATCTTTAGCCTCTGGTTCTGATTCAATTCTCTCTACAACCTCTCCATCTACGATCTCAAATAGATCAGCCGAAAACTCTTCCGAAATATCAGGCGCCTGCCTATCAAGAACCTCTTTTGTTAAGCTTGCTGCTTCACCCATTAGTTCTTTCATTTCGGGTATAATTTTGGACTTTTCGGCATGTATATCGTGGGTCATTTCGACTTGTTCGTCTATTAAATCAATTTGCCTTTTAGTTTCTTTCGAATCTTCGAAACGTTTATATTCTAAAATTTCATGAGCTCTGTCATAGTCTTTTGAGGCAGGCATAGTAACATTTCTCTTGTCTGCAATGTCTTCTGCAATAAACTTTACTGTTTTTGCCTCTTTATATGCATCTTCGTTATTGAGTCTTTCGGCTGCCATAAAGAAATTATAGCATAATATTTTATACTAATAATAAGCAGACGTTTTCTTAAATTTGATATATTTATATCTTTATTTTGCTATACTTAGCGTATGAAGCAGCCAATATTAAAAGCAGGAAAAATTGTTTTAAGGCGACCCAAGAAGACTGATGCAGAAGATAGATATAAATGTGGCCACTGCGATGAAATAACCTTGATGTATGGCGGAGAAAAGAAAGATAGTAAATATACTAAAGCAGACGCTGAAAGATGGTATCGGAAACAGTTAGAAAGAAAACCCGGGTGGGTTATTGAATATGGTGGGGAGTGTGTTGGTGAAGTTTTTCTACATCACATCGACGAAACAGATAAAAGAGCCAGGATTGCCTTAGGATTTTTTAATCAAAACTTCCTTGGTAAAGGCGTCGGGCCTCAGGTGATAGATTTAATATTGGAATATTCCTTTAATGATCTTGGTTTACATAGAGTTGACTTGAGAGTTCTTGATTATAACAAGCGTGCTATAAGAGCATATGAAAAGTCAGGTTTTACTATAGAGGGGATTGAGAGAGAAAGCGCTTTCATAAGAGGCAAATGGCATAACGATATTATAATGAGCATATTAGAGCATGAGTATAAAAAGGCTCTATAAAGCCAAAAAGTAAGCATTGGTGGAGCGTAGTAGAAGAAGTTTGGAACCTTTGCACACTCGGGTTAGAGGTTAATGAAGCTCAATGCCTTTAACTTTAATTTGGTATTTTTTCACTCTCCGTTGGAGTTCTTGAATAAAATCATTAAATAGTTTTTTGTCTTTTATAATCTTAAATGATTCTGGGTACTCCTTTTCAAGGATTTCACTAAATTCTTTGCCGGCACCACGTAAATTGATAACTTCAAACCAAAAATAGTCAGAATACTTTTTTGCTTCACTCACAACTTTATCTAAATTAATTAGCCCAGGGATAATAGGAGCAACAAAAGCATATGTTTTAATGCCATTTTCTTTTAGAGTTTTTAAGGCCTTTATTCTTTGCTCAAAAGTAGGAGAATTTGGTTCAAACAATTCCTTTTCTTTACCTTCAAAAGAGTTCAGTGTAAAACCAACCTCAACCTCTTTAAATTTCTTAAGAAGATCAATATCCCTTAGGACCAGATCAGACTTAGTGAGGATAGAAAGATTAATTTTCTTATCCATATTTTTAAGGACCTTCCTTGTCAGAAGTAATTCTTTTTCAACTGGTTGGTAAGCATCACTTATGGAGCTCATAAATACCCAACCTGGGACATATTTGTTTTTTACCAGTTCGGGTGCATTCATTTTAGCTTCTACCCAGTTGCCCCAGTCTTGATAGCCTTTCCACCTTGATATGAATCTTGCATAACAATAACTGCAAGCGTGACCACAACCAACATATTGGTTGATAACATAATCCGAACCAGGCAATTTGGTTTTGGTATAGATCTCTTTAGCTTGGGTTTTTACGATTTCTGTTTTCACAAAATTAATATATCAATAAATAACAGTTAATAATAGTAGACTATATTTTATGGCTTTACAAAGCCAAATGGTGGAGCGAACGGGAATTGAACCTCATAGTAAATGAGATATGGGAATATTATAGAAAACTTTAATTCTTGGTGCCCAGGGAGGGACTCGAACCCTCAAGGTGTTTCCACCAGCAAATTTTAAGTCTGCCGCGTCTTCCTGTTCCGCCACCCGGGCATAACTACATTTTTGTCTTTATCCAATATAGCTCTGATT
>JAQVJW010000003.1 GCA_028694925.1 Patescibacteria group bacterium
TAAGAGCCTAGCACTTTTATTTATGTAATTCTAAAACCAAATGTACTACTTTCATCTAAAAACTTGTTGCTACAAGTTTTTCGTGCTTAGTTGAGCACGGATTTACCCCGCTGAAAGTTAGAGAGCCTCAAAGGGGTTGACATGGGGGTCATTTTGATATATAATCGTGCTTGTGCCTTTGGTAATATCCGTAGCAACTACCCCGCCTGAAAGGAGGGGATACACTAGAAATCGCAGCTCATTCGCAGTAGTAATTCTACCAGGAAGGCAAGAACCATGAAAGCTATCATCGGGATCATTCTTTTGGCATCCGCGGGGGCCTTGGTCGTTTTTGGCCACATCACCCTGGCGTCAGGAGAACTGAATTCTCTTGTGAGGCTCTGGGTGTATGCGGGTATGACCGCCTTTCCGGGCGGGCTACTCTATACAGCTCATCGTCTCTGGAGAAGTTCAGACCAAGCCGTCTAGGTCTGGTCTCGAAAATCGAATAGCTCTAATACGTGAACAACTCCCCTTGGGAGTTACAAGTTGGTAGGCGACCCGCCCTCTCCTCCCCCCCTCAGGGGCGGATCCCGCCGCCAGCACTCGAAGGGACGGCCGAACCCCCACGGCCGTCCCTTTCTCTTTGTTATAATAAGCTTTGCCTTGTTGTTTGAGCTAATTTAGGCTATAATACTCGCACATTAGGGGATGGACCTTGAAGGAGGCGAAACCACATGTACGAATGGAAGGAAGAGCATGGAGGTGGCGTGGTTTCACATCGCCTCTATGTCGATCGTAAACGAACCCAGGTCTATATCATGCGCAAGCATGGAATAGAGGGTCCTTGGGTCATCCGAGATGGTACCAGGTACGTTCTCGAAAGGCGGGCCTTGCCTCATGCAAAGGCGGCTTACCTGAAGCTACTCAAGATGATGGGGAGGTGATAAGAGATGAAGCTGCTTCTTGTGCTTCTAGCTCTGATCATCACGATCTATTTCTTCAGGCAAGGTACTTCGCTTTTTTTGGAGAGACGAAGGATCTCCGGTGTCATCTTCGCCAAGGGAAGTATCGTGCTGCTCGGGACGTTCACCGTCTACGTCTTGTACGGCAGACCCGGGATACAGATTCAAGTGGCGATAGCATACTGGGAAGCCGCTGGATTCTCCAGCTGGGCCTCATACATGGCCGCCAAGGCATACCTGGACAGTCGAAGCCGAGTTGCATTGGGGGGGTGGCTTCTAATGTTGCTGCTTTCGGGGTTCCTCGTCGGCTATGGAGTGCTAATCCTGCAAGGGATTATCCCGGTTACCGGCTAGTGAATGGGGAGGTGAACAGCATGGATGTCGATAAGGATAAGGTCTACAAGAACTGGACCCCGGAGGAGATCCGTCAGTTTGTCAAGACGGATCCCGGAATCCGGGAATATATCGACGAGCGAGTTCGACAGGAACTCGCAGAGAGGTTCAATCTTCCCCGAGAACTGAGTGGGCTCGACAGAATCGGGACAGATTCAACCCACGAGTGAATAACGCACCAATGGTAAAAGTATTACCCTGATGGGCCGGCAGTAACCGGCCCTTTTGTCTACTTGAATCTAGCCTTTCTTTCCTGTTTACTGTTATTAAGATGGCTAAACTAAAGACAACCTATGTTTGTACCGAGTGTGGGGCTAGCTACCCTCGTTGGATGGGGAAGTGCGAGTCTTGCGGTAATTGGAATACCTTGGCTGAGGAAGTGATCGAGACTAAGGGGTCAAGAGCACCTTCAAAGGCTACCCCAGCCAAAACAGGTAAGATAGGTGGTGATGGCTCAGCTATATCCGAGCGTTTTTCAACTAAGATATCTGAAGTTGACCAGGTCTTAGGTGGCGGGATTGTCCCCGGTTCCCTTATATTACTTGGTGGGGACCCTGGGATCGGCAAATCAACCCTAGTCTTAGATATGGCTGCTTCGGTTGGTGATGTACTATATGCCTCAGGGGAAGAGTCGGAAAATCAAATACGACTGCGGGCCGAGAGGCTTGGGGTTAAGGATGGCATTGCGTTGCTTTCAGAGACAAATATCGAAACGATTATCGCCACCATCCTCTCCGAGAAGCCAAAACTTACGGTGATCGATTCTATCCAAACGATGTATTCTGCCGATATTGACGGGGCACCGGGTAATGTCAGTCAGCTCTCTTTATGTGCCAGTAAGCTTATGAATGTGGCTAAAGAGAATCATATTGCTATCGTAATCATTGGTCACGTCACAAAGCAAGGAAATATCGCCGGTCCCCGGGTTCTTGAACATTTGGTTGATGTTGTTCTATATATCGAAGGAGACCGATTTGGGTCTTTTCGGATTCTAAGAGGGGTTAAGAATCGTTTCGGCTCTACAAACGAAGTCGGGATCTTTGAGATGACCGCCAGTGGTATGAAAATTGTCAAGAATCCATCAGAACTTATGATCGCAGAAAGGGCGCAAGCGCCTGGCTCGGTTATCTTTCCAGCGATGGAGGGGACAAGACCCTTACTTACCGAGATTCAGGCCCTAACTTCACCGAGCTCTTTTGGCTATCCAAAAAGAACGGCTAGTGGCTTTGATTTAAACAGGCTTAATCTTCTTGTTGCGGTTCTTCAGAAGAGATGTAACATCAATCTCTCTATTCTAGATGTCTATCTCAATATCGCCGGCGGGATCAAGGTCTCAGAGCCAGCGGCTGATTTGGCAGTTTGTCTTGCAATCGCCTCAGTTGCGAAAAACAAGAAAACCAAAGAGGGGGTCGTGATATTAGGGGAAGTTGGTCTTGCAGGAGAGGTCCGTTCGGTTAATAATATAGAGAAGAGGCTTGCGGAAGCTGCAAAGCTCGGTTTTACGGAGGCAGTTATCCCAAAGTCTAAAGTAAAAGCCCCAGAGGGCATTCACATAATCGAGGCCAGGACTGTGCGCGAGGCTATCGATAAAACCGTATCTTAATAACTAGTAAGTTTGAAAGGATTTATCTTATGGAGAGCACTTATCTTTATCTTGGACTTATCACAATTGCAATCATCATTGGTATGATTGTTGTCGGCACAAAAGTATCAAAATTAAAGGCCAATACATTCTTTATTGGAGTTTTTGGGACGGTTGTTGGGCTTCTTGTTGGCTCGCTGGCTTATCTTCCCCTCTCAAAGCTACCAGGGATTTATGGTACCTGGGTCCCAGTAATCTTTTACGTTCTGATGGTAGTTGGCTTTATCTGGGTCTTTTTATCAAGAAGGCCGGTGATCGAACAGACTTTTGAGACGATTAGTAAGGTTGTGAATACGATTATTAGCCTTAGGCCGCAACTTCAAAGTACAACAAAAACAAAAGAACGGGATGTCTTGGTTGATACCTCAGTCTTAATTGATGGTCGAATTTCGGATATTGCTGAAACTGGTTTTATTCCTGGAAGGCTTGTTGTTCCTAAGTTTATCCTGGCCGAGCTTCAAAACATTGCCGATTCTGATGATGACCTTAGAAGGGTTAAGGGGAGGAGGGGGCTAGACTCACTAGAAATCCTCAAAAAAGACCATCGACTTAAAGTCGAGCCAACCCCTGACTTCCTTGTGGGTAGTAAGGATCCAGTAGATGAAAAACTAGTAGCGATGGCTAAGGACCGGAAGGCTCTTGTTATAACGAACGACTTTAACCTTAACAAGGTAGCCAAGGTGGAGGGGGTTTCTGTCTTAAACATTAATGAACTTTCCCAGGCCCTAAGACCAGTACTCATTCCCGGGGAAGAGATGGAACTAAAGATCGTCCAAAAAGGGAAAGAAAAAGACCAGGGAGTGGCCTATCTGCCTGACGGGACAATGATTGTGGTTGAGAAGGGGGATAAATTAGTTGGGAAAAAAGTAAGGGTAGAGATTAAGCGGGTTCTTCAGACCGCGGCTGGCAAAATGTTCTTCGCGACACTTAAAAATGAATAGACTTAACAAATCTTTCTATAATAGAAAGCCTGAATTTGTGGCGAAAGAACTTCTGGGTAAGCTATTGGTCCATAAGAAGGGTTCACAATTCTTTGTGGGGCGAATTGTCGAAACTGAGGCCTATCTGGCGAAGGGTGATACGGCCTGTCACGCTACACGTGGTAAGACAAAAAGAAACGCCGTGATGTTCGGTGAAGCAGGGCTTGCCTACACCTACCTTATATATGGAATGTATCATTGCCTTAATATCGTTACCGAGAGAGAAGGAAGACCTTCGGCTGTCCTTATTCGGGCGGTTGAACCAGTATTACCCGATCTCTCAGGGCTCACTCTTGATGAAAAAAGAAAAGAAGTAGCCGGACCCGGAAGACTCGCGAGATACTTAAAGATAGAGAAGAGTTTAAATGAGGAAGATATCACAAAATCAGAAAGACTATATATTACTGATAGTTTTTCTATAAAAGAGGATTGTTATATGAGCAAAAAGGTTAAACCAAAGGAGGTTAGTAGAGCCCCACGTATAGGGGTAGATTATTCCCAAGATTCAGATTTGCTCTTACGTTATTACATTAAAGATAATCAGTTCGTATCGAAAAAATAGTTACTCTATAGGGTGCTTTTTACCAAACCTAGTGAGTAGGATAGTAAGCTTTCTCTCGTTTAAGAGCCCAATGATGCCGATAAGGATGATAAGAGCCATTGGCAGGAGCATTCTTTCTAGATTACCAAACGATATTGCCTCCCCAAAGTATGCGATAATGAGATTCTGAGGGGCCCGAGCTACAATTGAGATTAAAAGAAGGGTGATGATTGGTACGTTAGTTAGTCCGGCAACGTATGTGATTAAATCATCTGGAAAGCCTGGGACAAGATAAGTTAGGAAGAAAAGAACTGGTCCTCGGCCCTCAAAGAACTTATCCCACTTTGCGAGAGTCTTTTTAGAGACAAACTTCTCAGCAAAAGGGCGGCCATATTTACGGGTAAGATAGAGGACGATAAATGTACCAATATTAATGCCAATTAGGCTATAGAGGAAGCCCAAAAGAAACCCATAAAGGTAGCTCCCAATAACAACTGGGACATAGCCTGGAACGGGCCAAAGAACAACCTGAAAGGCCGAAAAAGCGATTAAAGCGATTGGACCCCAGATTCCAAAACCTTGAATAGTTTCACGAACCTTATTGATATCAGAGAGAGAAAATCTTAAATCAGGCCAAAAAAAATAGAGGCCCAAGAGGGCCGTAAATAAAAGAAGTAAGATGATTCCGTTTTTTTTCGTGAATTTTATCTTCATTTTTAGGCGAAGCTAAAGATATTAAAGATGTTAAAGGCTTCCTCGCCACCACCAATTCCACCTGTGACATTCGTTTTGACGGTGTCTTCGGCAGTTTGATAAACATTATCCTTAACAATTACTTTGATGGTCTTTTCGCCAAGTGAAGTAAAGGTTACCTCCGCTTCATAAAAGGCACCATTAGCTGTTGGGGTGTAGGTTTTCCCATCTGCTTGGATCGTAATCGATTTTAACCCTTTAGGGGTCGAGGCCGAAATGACGACTGTAAATGGGGTATTTATCTCCTGACCTTCGGTTGGGGCCATAATCTCAACACTTGGGTGATTCTCATCGGTATGAAGATCACAAGTTTCAGTTGGGATTGAGCCCATATTTGTGTTGTACCCTTTCGACTTTGCCCAAGCTTGGACAGCCGCATTCCAGCGGGAGTAGGCAGGATCATTTGATGGAATTTCGGCGGTGATTGGGGAATAGATTTTAGTCTCGATTAGTTCAGCCGGACACTTATCGGTCGCAAGCTTTCTAGAGAGTTTATCAATCTTAACTTCCTGGGCTTGGCCATTAACTTGGGGTGTCTTGTACCAAGAAGGGAAGATATCGGTTCTTTTACTTTTTGTAGCTGAGGTCACCGCTCTTCCGGTCACAGCATCGATTGTTACTGTCTTAATACCAGATGGCTTCGAGAACGATTCCTTTTGAAATTTTGGAAGGACCGAAGTCATATAGTCGTCCCAAATTGGAGCCGCAACGGCATAACCACTTCCGTTTCTCATTGGGGTACTATCGTTATTGCCACCCCAGACAACTGTAACAAGGTTTGGAGTATAGCCGGCGGTCCAAGCATCCTTTGAATCATTAGTAGTACCAGTCTTTGCAGCCACAGTCCGACCAGGGACGGTCAGGTATTGACCGCCACCAAAGGTGTATGACCGAGACCTGGTATCAGAAAGGATGTTGTTTATAAGGTAGGCAACTTGCGGATCAAGAACTTGTTTCCCTTTACTTTCCTTGTATTCCTCAAGGACCTTACCGTCAGAGTCTTCAATCTTTAAAAACCAGGAGAGGTCATGTTTGACCCCACCATTTGCAAAGACGCCATAGGCCTGAGCCATCTCGATTGGCTTAACCTCACCAGCCCCAAGAACAAGAGAGAGCCCGTAACGGTCTTTATCTGTTAGGGTTGAAATACCCATATCGGAAGCAGTCTTTAAAGTCTCATTCATGCCAGCAATGTATAAAGCTTTAACAGCCGGAATGTTTAAAGAGTTGCCGAGCGAGTAACGGATCGATTGAGCTCCGTTATACCTGTAATTATAGTTATGGGGAACATAACCACCACCGAAGTCGGTCTTAACATCATAAACGGTACTACCGGGTCCCCAGTTTTCTTTCTTAAAGAGACTGGCATAGGCAAACGGTTTGAACGAAGATCCTGGTTGACGGAGTCTGGTGGTGACGTTTACATTCCCATCGATATCTTGGTTAAAGAAATCTTTTGAGCCAACCATCGATAATATCTGCCCAGTCTTTGGATCGGTCGAGACGAGAGCAGCGTTTTCGGCCCCATATCCTTTGAGCCTGCTTTCATTGCCCTTGATGGCGGCCGTTGCTTCTTTGTATAAGTCATAATCGAGAGTAGTATAGACCTTAAGGCCACCCTCGTTGGCCATCTGCTCTCCATACTTATTTACAAGCTCTTGTTTGACATACATTACAAAGTGAGGCGCTTCGATTGAGCCATAAGGATTATTTGAAAAAGCGATCTTTTTCTCCATTGCTTTATCGGCTTCTTCTTGGGAGATATAGCCCTGATCTGCCATTAGCTGAAGGACGGTATCTTTTCTTGCGAGTAGCGCATCTTTGTTATCACCATAAGGTGAGTAATAGGTTGGGGCCTGAGGGAGGGAGGCGAGAACAGCCGCCTCTTCAACGGTAAGGTCCGAAAGCTCTTTATCAAAATATGTTTTAGCGGCCACCTTAACTCCATAGGCATTTGAGCCATATGGGATTTCATTAAGATACATCTTTAAGATGTCATCTTTTGAATACATCGCTTCGATTTCCATTGAGAGAATTAGCTCCTTAATCTTTCGGCCGAAAGTTTGTTCTGGAGAAAGAAGGGCGTTTTTAACGAATTGCTGAGTAATCGTAGAGCCACCCTGGAGGTTCGCTCCCGTTGCTCGCTCAAAGACATTATAGACAGCAGAGCGAACGACTCTAAATGGGGCAAAACCAACGTGCTTGTAGAAGTTTTTATCCTCAACCGCGACGGTCGCCTGTTTAACATTCTCCGGGATTTCGTCAAACTCAACTAAGATTCGATTTTTATCGCCATGCATCTCATAAAGCAACTTCCCATTTCGGTCAAAGATTTGAGTTGTTTGGGCGGCAAAGCGAGAGTTTATCTTGTTAGGGGTCGGAAGGTCTTTTGCGTACCAACCAAAAAGACCAATGATGATACCAAGGAGAATAACTGTAACGGTTCCAACCTTTTTGAGTCCTTCTTTGGTAGTAAAGAGATATTTAAGATAGTTTTTGATTGATTTTGGCGAAAACGAAGAGAGGGAAAGCTTAAAACCCTTGGCCTTCCTAGCTCTTCTAACCCTGCTTGTTCTTGAACTATATCTTAATGGCATTGCCTTAAATCCTAAATTAAGTCCATTGAATTATACAGAAAACTTCATATAATGTAAAGGTAATAGATATGCTAAAAAAGAAGGAATTATTTGTGAAGAAAGAAGAAATCATCAAGGATATTCTAACTCGAGGCGTGACGAATGTTATTGAAAAAAAGCATTTAGAAGAAGCCCTAAAATCAGGGAAAAAGCTTCGGATAAAGCTTGGGATCGATCCAACAGGGCCAAAAATCCACATCGGAAGGGCTTTTACGTTATGGAAGCTGAGACAGTTCCAGGAGCTGGGACATAAAGTCGTCCTCATAATCGGTGACTTTACCGGGCAGATAGGAGATGCGTCCGATAAAGAGGCTGAGAGACAGGCTTTGTCTCTTTCCGACATAAAAAGAAACATGAAGACATATGAAGATCAAATCGGAAAAATTCTCGATATGAAGAAGGTGGAGATTCGTTACAATTCCGAGTGGCTAGGAAAGCTCTCGGCGCAGGACTTAGTAGAGGAGGCGATGAATTTTACGGTGGCTCAAATGATCGAGCGCGACAATTATTGGGAACGATTTAAGAACGGTAAGCCAATTGGACTTCACGAAATTCTTTATCCGATATTTCAGGGATATGATTCCGTAGCCATAAAGTCCGACGTTGAGATCGGAGGGAACGATCAGCTATTTAATTTACTTGCCGGAAGGGTAGTCCAGAAAAAGCACGGGCAAAAAGAGCAAGACATTTTAACTTTTGAGATGCTCGAAGGGACAGATGGTCGCAAGATGAGTACTTCTTGGGGGAATTGCATCTATATAGAAGATGATCCCAGTGAAATGTATGGAAAGGTAATGTCTATTACTGACGATTTAATCAAGAGATATTTTGTCCTTGGGACTTGGGTTTCAGAAAGAGAGACCAAGAAGATACTTAAAAAGGGCCCAAGAGAAGCCAAAGGGCAGCTAGCTTTTGAGATTGTAAAGCGGTATCACGGGGAAACGAAAGCAAAAAAAGCAGAAAAAAATTTCGAACAAAAGTTTGTTAAAAATGAAACACCGGAGGAAATGCCCGAGGTTAAACTCGTTTATGCTGCACAGCCATTAGCTGATATTCTTACCGACATAAGGCTTACCGCATCAAAATCAGAAGCTAGAAGAATGATTGAGCAAGGAGCGGTTAAGGTTGATGGAGCGACGATTGGCGATCGCGAAGCGGTTATTGATCCAATTTCGGGAATGGTTATTCAGGTTGGGAAAAGAAAGTTTGTAAGAGTAAAATGATCCAAGAAATTTCTGATAGAGAAGGGGAGGTTATAAAGAACTCCCTTAACAATTATATGTTAATAGCGGCAAGAGATTATGAGCTTTTAACGTTTACTAGCGCTACGGTTTTCACAGAGAAATTGAAAAACATGGGTGGCCCAATCCTATCATCTATCTTTATTGTCACATCCAAAGATCATGGTAAGCTGTACTGGGATTCGGAAAAATTTGAGGATATAATGGCCTTTATCGATAAGAAGTTTAAGGATACTGAATACTTGGATAGTGTGATGAATAGAATAATAATTTTAACCGATTATCTGAATGATTTTACGGATAGATGTGGTACAAAAGAATTTTTAATAAATAACAAACATGAATTTCTGGAGAATTATAAAGAATTTATGTTCTACAATATCTTTTACCAATTTCAAACCGAATACCTTGTTGATACAGAAGAAAAAATTAAGTTCAAAGACTTAGTTTTCAAATATCATGAGATGACACCGATAAAGGTCGACAAAATGTTTAAGAAATTAGATATTGGTAAGTTTTGCATCCAAGAGTTAGAAGAATCCTTGAATTCAGAGAATCCTTTAGAGACATCAATCAAGAAGTATCGCAATATTTTTTACTATGATAATAGTCTTTTCGAAGTTCCTGAGAGTGACGCAAGAGAATTTGAGAATGAAATCAATAAAAAAGCAAGACTAAGGAACGAGTCTGTAAATAAAGACGCAAAAGAGTTAAGGGGAGTTGGGGCCAGTCAAGGTCAATACAAGGGTAGGGCAAAAGTTATAACCAATTTAAATGAGCTTCACGGGATAGAGAAAGGTGTAGTTTTGGTAACAACTTCTACAAGGCCAAACTTTAACAAAGAAATAAAAGAGGCCGGTGCCATTATATCCGAAAATGGTGGCGCTCTTTGTCACGCAGCTGTTGTTTCTAGGGAATATAATATTCCATGCGTGGTCGCTGTTCCAGGAGTAACTAGCATAATAAAAGATGGTGACATAGTAGAGCTGGACGGTAAGCTAGGTGAAATTAAGATTTTTCCCAATTAGTTGTTTAAATAATTTTAGTAAGAGTAAAATAAGGGTATGCCCATAACACTTGATTCCACGATAACTGATCTTCCAGGGGTAGGTGATTCCTATGCCCAAAAGCTTGAGAAGCTTGGCGTAAATACTGCCCGGGATTTACTTTTGTACTTCCCGCGGCGCTGGGAAGACTTTTCGCACGTTACAAAGATCAGTGATGTTAAGGCTGGGGAACAAGTCTCTGTTAAAGGAGTCATCTTTGATATTGGTACAAAGCGGAGTAAGCGCGGTATGCCAGTTACCGAGGCCGTTATTACCGATGACTCGGGGAGTGCGAAGGCTGTTTGGTTTAATCAGCCATATCTTGAGGGCAGTCTAAAAAAGGGTGATGAAATATATCTTGCCGGGAAGATGGAGTGGGGTTTTGGCCAATTAAACTTTGTCTCTCCTGCCTATGAGAAGGCTAAAGAGGCCGAGGATGAGCTCCGTCATACCGGTCGGATTGTGCCAATCTACCCCGAGACAGCTGGGGTTACTTCTAAATGGATTCGAACTAAGGTAGGGGGGCTCACAAAACTAATATATAACCTAAAGGACCACCTACCAGATAATGTTAAAAAACGACATGATCTTCTGGATCTTTCGGCAGCGGTTCGGACGATGCATTTTCCGGAAAGCATCGATGAGCTTAAAAAGGCCCAAAAGAGGTTCTTGTATGATGATCTCTTTTGTCTTCTTCTCTCGGTTCTTGCAAACAAAAAAGAATTAGAGAAGAATAAGGCGATTACAATTAAGTACAACGAAGCGGTTGGCAAAAAGTTTGTCGATTCTTTGCCGTACGATCTAACCAACGCTCAGCGAAAGGCAGCTTGGGAGATCCTAAAGGATATCGCGCGACCCATTCCAGCTAATAGACTTCTTGAGGGAGACGTCGGGAGTGGGAAGACGGTTGTAGCGGCGATGGCCGCCCTTATGACCGCAAATGCTGGGTATCAGGTTGCAATTCTCGCCCCAACGGAGATCTTAGCAAGGCAACATTATGAGAGTTTTAAGAGTTTACTCTCGAGCTTTAAAGATATCGAAGTAGTATTACTTACTGGCTCAATGACCGGGAAAGAGAAAGAAGATGCCCTACTTAAGATTAAAAATGGTGATGTTCAAATAGTAGTTGGTACTCATGCTATTCTTTCTGAGAATGTTGAATTTTGGACCTTGGCTCTTGTAATCGTCGATGAACAGCACCGTTTTGGGGTCGCCCAAAGGATGAAGCTCAAGAAAGCTAATGGGGAAACTGATGCGATGCCTCATTTTCTCTCAATGAGCGCCACTCCAATTCCACGGACTCTGGCGATTACGGTTTTTGGAGATTTAACTCTCTCTGTTCTCGATGAGATGCCGCCTGGACGCGAAAAAGTAGATACTCACATCGTGCCACCAGCCAAAAGAACAGAGGGTTATCGATTCATAGACCAGAGAATAGAAGAGGGGAGACAGGTCTTTGTGATTTGTCCCCTAATCTCAGCTTCTGATAAGCTTGGAGTTAAGTCAGTCGTCGAAGAGGCCGATAATCTAAAAAAAGTATTTTCAAAAAGAAAAGTCGGACTCTTACACGGGAAGCTAAAACCAGCCGAAAAAGAAAAAGTAATGAATGACTTTAAAGAAGGAAAACTTGATATCCTTGTCTCTACTTCGGTTATTGAGGTGGGGGTTGATGTTCCAAATGCTAGCATTATGGTTATTGAAGGAGCAGATCGGTTTGGACTCGCAAGCTTGCATCAGTTCCGAGGTAGAGTTGGAAGGGGGAAGCATAAGTCTTATTGCTTCCTCTTTACTGATTCAAAAAATGAGAAGACTCTAGAGAGGCTTAATGCTCTTTCCTTATTAAATAACGGATTTGAGCTTGCGGAAAAAGACCTTGAGCTTCGGGGACCAGGGGAGCTCTTAGGCGTTAAGCAATCTGGAAAGATCGATAGCACGATGATGCGGGTTCTTTCAGACCCTCTGATCATTAAAGAGGTCAGGGAGACAGCCGAGAAGTTTATCGTGAAAGAGAACCTTGATGATTACCCAAAACTTAAAGAGAAGGTAGCCGAGTTTGAGGTAGCGGCGAAATTGGAGTAAAAGTAAATTGTAAATCTAACTCCGCCTTGCTAAAATATTGTTATGCATATCGGTACTGGACAATTTGAAGGGAAGAAACTCAAAGATTCCCATGATGGGGCACCGCTTTCAACTAGGATCCTTACGATGAAGGAATCTATCTTTGAAATTATTGGGGTTCGAATTCATGAATCGGCTGTCCTTGATATTAACGATCAAAACGGGATGTATGGGATAGAGGCAGTATCAAAGGGTGCCGCCGTAGTTCAGTTTATAAACCTCCATAAGGAGGAGAGAAGTCTCGTGTCTGATAACTTAAAGATTGTTGGGCTTGACCCTAATGAATTTGTAATCGACAAAGAACCGGAGGATTTCTTTAAGAAGGGTACCGATGCCCGGTTTGATATAATCTTTTTTAGAGCGGTTGATAAGCATTGCCTTTCGATGCTCGAGAGGGTTCTCGCACTCCAAAACGAAAGTGGGATAACAGTAGTCTTTCATCCTCAAGATAATGATTGTGAGCTTCGCGAAGCACCAGAGGGATATCAAATTATTGATACCAGAGATGTAGAGACGGACCGTGTTACGGTGATGCTTAGACAGAAATAATTTACTGGAAAAAAGGTCCTTAGTTTGGTAATATATGCAAGCCTAGCCGGAGTGGCGGAACTGGTAGACGCGCTAGTCTTAGGAACTAGTGGGAATTCCCGTGGAGGTTCGAGTCCTCTCTCCGGCACCAAATAAGAACTAAAAAGCCGCTCTTTTGAGCGGTTTTTTGATATAATGGCGCTATGGTAATAAAGAAGCTACCCCAAATTGGGGACCCAATATTAAGGAAAAGGGCAAAGAACTTAACTTTTAGAGACCTTCGTGATCCTCGGACCAAGAGAATAATCAAAGACCTTATAGATACGATGCGTGAACGAGGTCTGGTGGGTATCGCGGCACCACAGCTTGGTGAAAGTGTTCGAATTTTTGTTGTTGAGGTTAGGCCCACCAAAGTAAGGAAGCTGGAACTAGAGCCTTTAAGAATATTTATTAATCCTCGTATAAATTGGAAATCAAAACAAACCGTTGTGGATTACGAGGGTTGTGGCAGTGTTCTTAATGGGAAGATCTTTGGACCCGTTAGAAGGCACAAAAGTATTGTAATTGAATATGATGATATTGAGGGAGGTCGTCATAAATTAAAAGCAACTGGCAATCTTTCTATCATTGTTCAACATGAGTATGATCACCTTAATGGCATTCTCTTTACTGATAAATTGACCGACAACAAGAAAATATTAGATTATGATCATTATCTTAAGATGCGTAAGGATTACCATAAATCTCAAAGAAAATAAGGACTTAAAAACCACTCGTTAGAGTGGGGTTTGATAGAGAGCGGGGCCCCCGGCAACGCCGGGAGCCCCGTCAAGTAGAGCCAAAGCCACTACTGGTGCAACACCCTTGCATCTGGATGGCGCCCGAGCGTACTCGGACGACTTCGCATTTCCCTGCGCAGGGCGGGCGTCTGCCCGAGTTTGGCGCAAGAGCTACTTTTTTCACTCTCGGCCTGGGTCCCTTGACCCATAATCCCTTGGCCGATTGGCCTACCAATCGCCCGAAGGCAAATGGTTTCTTGAGCGATGCCCCTCTGGCATCGGGATTTCTGAGACTTCTAGGCCTCGGAGTTCTCACTCCACCTCTGTTCGGCGAGGAGCCGGACCACTCAAGGTCTAGGTTTGGGAACGGAGGATTGCTATGGTAGCCGTTTCTCCAGAATTCCCCGTCACTCGAGGCGGAACGATACCCTCTCTCGAGGGACGAATCCGCTATACTCATCTTCACCGCAGTGTCCCATTAAGGACAGTGCGGGCGAAACCGTCAAGCGAACCCCGCCGGATAGCCGCATGGACAGCGCTTGAGTCGGAACCCCGCCCAGCGCGGACGCCCGTCAGGCGTCGTAGTCGTCGCTATCGGCGGTCCGATACTCGGTGCTTCCGGAAACAGCATCACCGCGTTTCACCTCCCCCTGGTAGTTCGCCAAAAAAAGGTGCTGCTGGGGCTTTACCCGTCTCTTTCTACGGGCCTAGCCCCTGCGCCGGCTGACCGTCGTGGTCAGCTAGCGAGCTCGCCGTCGATCGCGACGATCGCGACGACGTCGATGATCATCGTGTGCGGATGCGGAGTTTTGGTAGGCACTAGCCTGTCGACCTCTTCACACCCATAGCGACCATCTTCTCCTTCCTCCCCGAAGGGAACTGCGCCACCTGCACCTTGCCGGCAGGTAGCTAATGAAGAATAAAAAAAAGATAGCACAAACATAAGAACTTGTCAAATGTTTTGTGCAATTTGATGGTTGCCGAGTTAGAGGATTTTTGCTAAGATAGCAAGGCATTAAAGATAATTATTGGGAGGAATTGTGAGCGTAGTAACCTTAAATGATTCAAATTTTAAGTCCGAAGTAGAAGAGGCTACCGGGGTAGTAGTCATTGATTTCTATGCTGATTGGTGTGGCCCTTGTAAGATGATGGCCCCAATCTTTGAAGAGACTGCTGGGGAAGTTAAGGATGCGAAGTTTGGGAAGCTTAATGTAGATGAGGCTCGAGAAACAGCAATGCGTTTTAATGTGATGAGTATCCCAACCTTAATTGTCTTTAAGGACGGTAAGGTGGTAAACCAGGTTGCGGGGGTTCAGGATAAAGAAGCACTTAAGCGAATGGTTTCGGAGGCTTAGTGAGCTACAAAGTTACAGAAAAAAAAAGTAGTGAGGTTGCTTTCGAGATTACAGTCGATAAAGAAAAACTAGAAGCAGTTACGAAGATTGTCTCGGAAGAGCTTGGCAAGAATGTTAAGATTGATGGCTTTCGGCCCGGTAAAGCACCTCAGTTTTTGATCGAAAAAGAAGTCGGGAAAGACCGCTTTTGGGCCGAAGTGATCGATAAGGTAGTCCCTGAGGCATATTATGAAGCTGTCGTGGCCGAAAAGATTCAGGCTATCGCAAACCCTGAGATCCAAGTTAAAGAGTTTGTTCCAGGTGAAAAGTTAGTCTTTACAGCAAAGACTGCTGTCTTACCTGAGATAAAAGACTTTAAATACAAAGATTTTAAAATTAAGCACAGGTTTGAGGCGCCAACTGAAAAAGAAGAAAAGGGGGCTCTTACGGGACTTACTGAGAAATATGCCGAGTTTAAGGAAGTCAAAAGAGCCGCAGGTGAGGGTGATAGGGTAGAGATTGATTTTAAGGGAACGCTAAAAGGGCTCCCATTTGATGGTGGGGAATCGAAGAATCACCCCCTTGTACTTGGTAGTGGGATGATGATCCCTGGCTTTGAGGAAAAGATAGAGGGTCATAAAGCAGGAGAAGAGTTTGATTTTGAGATTACTTTTCCTAAGGATTATCAGGCCAAGAATCTAGCTGGCGAGAAGGTAAAGTTTGAGGTCAAGCTCCATAAAGTAGAGGAGAAAGAAATTCCAGAGCTTTCGGATGAATTTGCAAAGAAGTTTGGTCTTAAAGATCTTAATGATCTAAAGAAAAGTCTCTCGAAGGAGCTTGCGATGCAGAAGGAACTAGCCGCAAAGCGCGAAACCGAAGAGAAGATAATCGAAAAGATAATTGAGAAAAATAGGATAGAAGCTCCGGAGGTTCTTGTCACAGAAGAGATTCACCGAATGGTGCATGAGGCAGAGCATAATCTCGGACATTCTGGGATGACACTTGATAAGTTTCTTGAGATGAGTCAAAAGACTTTAGAAGAACTTCATAAGGAGATGAAGCCTGAGGCCGAAAAGAGAGTCCAAGTGGGAGTCCTTTTGGGCGAAGTCTCAAAGCAAGAGAAGATCAAGGTGGAAGATAAAGATGTGGATGCGGAGATCGAAAAGATCATAGCGACCGCTCCACCAGAGCTTAAGAAAGAAGATATTAAGGCTTCTTATGATACGAAAGAGAGAAGAAGAGAGATCGCCAACAACCTTATTATTAGGAAAGCGGTTGATCGACTTTGGGAACTAAACGTCGAAAAAGCTAAAAAGTAAAAAACTTTTTAGAGTGATATAATAGAGGAGTAAGTAGAGGATTAAGATGAAAATTAAGAATCAAATTCTTGTTCCAACGGTTATTGAGCAAACAAATATGGGGGAGCGGGCTTATGATATCTATTCTAGGCTCCTTAAAGACAGAATTATATTTATAGGGGATGCGATCGATGACCATGTGGCCAATATTGTGATTGCGCAACTTTTGTTCCTTGAGGCCCAGGACGATAAAAAGGATATTAAGCTGTTTATAAACTCACCGGGAGGGATTGTCTATTCTACCCTTGCAATCTATGACACGATGCAGTTTATAAAACCCGATGTCCAGACGATCTGTGTAGGGATGGCGGCATCCGGAGCTTCTGTTTTACTTACAGCCGGTACTAAAGGCAAGCGTTACTCACTTCCAAACTCAAGAGTAATGATCCATCAGCCAATGGGTGGCGCCGAAGGTCAAGCAACCGATATCTCAATTCAGGCTAAAGAGATTCTCTACATTAAGGATAAAATGATTGATGTGATGAAAAAGCACACCGGACAGACAAAGGAGAAGCTCGAGCGGGATATGGAGCGAGATTTCTTTATGAGTGCAGAGGAAGCCAAAAAGTACGGAATAATAGACGAGATAATTACGTCAAGCAAATAATCTTTATAAAATCCCTTGACATTGTGGATAAAAGACGATATTATCATTCTTGCCTAATTTATTTGGATTTATTATACGCAAAATGGCAGGCCTCGGCCAAATTACAAAGTAATAATTTAACCCTTACAAGGAAGAGAAAGGGCGTTTTTTAATGGCACAATCTTCGAATGTGGCGACCTCGGTAAAGAGAAAATATTACCGGCCGCTAGAATCGGTTTTAGACCTCCCAAATTTAATTGAAATCCAAACTAATTCTTACGAATGGTTTATCCGAGAGGGTATTAAAGAAGTTCTCGATGAAGTCAGCCCGATTGTTGACTTCTCTGGGAATCAATACTCTCTTTCCTTCGGTAATTATTACCTCGATGAGCCTAAGTACTCCGAAAAAGATTCCCGTAAAAAGAAGATTAACTATGAAGCCCCACTCAAAGTAGAGGTTTCTTTAAAGAATCTTGAAACTGGGAAAGTAAAAAAGCAAGAAGTTTTCCTTTCTGACTTACCACTTATGACCGAGCAAGGCACCTTTATCATAAACGGTGTCGAACGGGTTATTATCTCCCAGCTTGTTAGGAGTGCTGGGGTATTCTTTACTGCGGAAGAAGTGGGGGGAAATAAGTTCTTTGGAGCAAAGGTCATTCCTGGCCGGGGTGCTTGGCTTGAACTCGAAACAGCTACAAATGGAGCGATCTATGCCAAGATCGACAGAAGAAGAAAGATTCCAATCACAACTTTGGTTCGGGCCTTTGGAGCATCAACTGATGAAGAGATTAAAAAGCTTTTTCGTGATGTTAATACTGACCCCGATATGAACTACATAGAGGCTACTCTCGAGAAGGACGTTACTACAAACGCCGACGAAGCCTTTATTGAGATTTACAAAAAGATTCGCCCTGGTGATCTTGCGACAGCCGAGAATGCCCGTCAACTTATTGAAGGGATGTTCTTTGACTTTAAGAAGTATGACCTATCGAGGGTTGGTCGTTACAAGATGAATCGGATGCTTGGATTTGATGTCCCAAACAAAAAAGAGAATCGTATTCTCCGAAAAGAAGATTTTATCGCAATTGTTAAAGAAGTAATCAAACGGAACGTTACACAGGGTGAGGCAACCGATATCGACCACCTTGCAAACAGAAGAGTAAGAGCAGTTGGGGAGCTTCTACAGCAACGATTCCGAGTCGGGGTTCTAAGGGCTGAGAGGAATATCAAAGACAGGATGTCGACCGCCGATCCTAAAGTGGTTAGTCCCTCATCGCTTATAAATATCCGGCCAATCTCTTCTGTCATCAAAGAGTTTTTCGCCTCGTCTCAGCTTTCTCAATTCATGGATCAAACAAACCCACTCTCAGAGCTTGTAAACAAGCGGCGTCTTTCAGCTTTAGGGCCTGGTGGGCTCAGCAAAGAGCGGGCTGGTTTTGATGTCCGTGATGTACACCGGACTCACTATGGCCGTATTTGTCCAAATGAAACTCCAGAAGGTCCAAATATTGGGCTTGTAAACTATCTTGCTTCATATGCCAGAGTTAATGAATATGGCTTCCTTGAGACCCCTTATAGGAAGGTTATCGGTCGGGTTGCAAATGATGGTAAAGCAGCCGAGGGTTACAAGATGGGAGAAACGATCACAGGAATCGGGAAAAAAGGCGAGAAGATCACAAAGACAATTGCGGGAAAAATCGCAAAAAAGAAAGACCTAAAAGAGATTAAAGTTATTCCAGTTGTGACTAAAGAGGTTGAATACTTAACCGCTGATGTAGAAGAGGCGGCTGTTATTGCGCAGGCTAATACTGAGATCACAAGTGATGGTCATTTTAAAAACGAATTAATTACCGTTCGTAAAAATGGTGAAGCTGCCGAAGCTTCGATAGATGAAGTAACCTATATGGATGTTGCTTCAGAGCAGATTGTTTCTGTCTCGACTGGGCTTGTGCCGTTTCTTGAACATGATGATGGTAAGAGAAACTTGATGGCTGCCAACATGCAACGTCAGGCAGTCCCCCTCCTTGCCCCAGAAGCCCCAATTGTCGGAACAGGTCTTGAAAAGAAAGTTGCCAAAGATTCTGGGCTAACAATCTTTGCCCCTGAGCCTGGTAAAGTCCTTTCAGTTACGGGGGCTACTCTTAAGGTAAGATTCGATAAGAGGGGTGAGGAGCTCATCGAGCTTAAAAAGTATCAAAGAACTAATGATGACACCTGTATTAACCAACGAGCGGTAGTCGAAGAAGGCCACAGATTCAAGAAGGGCGATGTCCTTATAGATGGTCCGGCGGCCGAGGGAGGAGAACTCGCGATTGGTCAAAACCTCCTTGTCGCCTACATGGCCTTCTCTGGTTACAACTATGAAGACGCCATTATAATCTCAGAACGGTTGGTCAAAGAAGATACCTATAGTTCAGTTCATCTTGAACTCTTTACGATTGACGTTCGGGACACAAAGCTTGGTGCCGAGATGGTGACGAGAGATATCCCAAATGTATCCGAGGAATCACTTCGAAACCTTGATGAAGACGGTATTATCAGAATTGGGGCTGAGGTAGAGCCAGGTGATATCCTGGTTGGTAAAATTACACCAAAAGGGGAGACAGAGCTTTCGGCCGAGGAGAGGCTCCTTCGGGCTATCTTTGGTGAAAAGGCTCGGGATGTTAAAGATACCTCACTTCGGGTTCAACCTGGAGTTCATGGTAAGGTCGTTGATGTTTCTGCAAGAGAAAGAGATAAAGGAGATGATCTTCCAGCCGGGGTTATAAAACAAATAGATGTTCTTGTCGCAAAATTAGTTAAAATTACGGTGGGAGATAAGATGGCGAACCGTCACGGTAACAAAGGTGTTATCGCTCGGATTGCTCCAGTTGAAGATATGCCCTATCTTGCCGATGGTACCCCAGTTGATATGGTTCTAAACCCACTTGGCGTCTCGGCTCGTATGAATGTTGGGCAGATTCTTGAAACTCATCTTGGTTGGGCGGCCCTTGCTCTTGGCATTAAGGTTGCCTCACCAGTATTTATGGGACCTTCCCCAGAGATGATCAAAGAAGAACTTAGAAATGCCGGTCTCCCAGAAGATGGGAAAACCGTCCTTTATGACGGCCGAACTGGAGATGCCTTCGAGGAGCGGGTAACGGTCGGCATAACCTATGTGCTTAAGCTACACCACATGGTGGAAGACAAGATCCACGCTCGGTCAATTGGTTCATATGCGATGGTTACTCAGCAACCACTTGGTGGTAAGGCGCAATTCGGTGGACAACGTTTCGGTGAAATGGAAGTTTGGGCCCTTGAGGCCTATGGGGCAGCTCATACCCTCCAAGAGGTTCTAACGATTAAATCAGATGATGTTCTTGGGCGTTCAAGAGCCTATGAAGCCATCATTAAAGGTGATGTTATCACCGAACCTCGAGTGCCAGAATCTTTCAATGTGCTTGTAAAAGAGCTTCAAGGGCTTGGTCTTGCGATTGACCTTCTCTCAGATGTCAAAAATGAAGAGGTTTCGGCTGACGAAGTGATTGAAGAAGGTTACGAAGAGGGGATTAAAGATTTAAAAGACTCGGGTCTTATTGAGGGAAGTGTAGCGGCTAATCTACCGAAGATAGATGTTGAAAAGGAGGCTCAGATAGATGAATTTGAGGCTATAAAGGAGGATAAAGATGCAAAATAGGGAAATGAAAGAAGAACACAGAGCCGAGGATTTTAGCGCTATTAGAATTTCGATTGCCTCACCAGAAGATATCTTAAAGTGGTCTCACGGCGAGGTCACCAAACCAGAGACAATCAATTATCGTACCCTAAAGCCAGAGAAAGACGGTCTATTCTGCGAGCGAATTTTTGGTCCAGATAAAGACTGGGAGTGTTACTGTGGTAAATACAAGAAAATTAGACATAAAGGGGTCGTCTGCGACAAGTGTGGGGTTGAGGTTACAAGGAGTGTTGTCAGACGTGAACGAATGGGCCATATTGAGCTCGCTGTTCCGGTAACCCATATTTGGTTTCTTCGAGGTGTTCCATCCTCAATTGGTCTTGTCCTTGGGATGAGCGTTCGTGACCTTGAAAGGGTAGTCTATTTTATCTCATATATCGTTACTGAGGTAGATGAAGCGGCCAGAGAAGAGATGAAGAAATCGCTTGATAGGGAATTTAAGGATAAAAAGAAAAAATATACCAAGGAAATAGAAGATGAAAAAGAGCTTAAAGAGAAGCTTGAACACCTAGACCAGAGTCTTAAAGATGCCCGAAGTGAACTTGTCGCGATTCAAAAATATTCGGTTCTCTCGGAACTTAAATATCGAGAGTACTCACTTAAGTATGGTAACGTCTTTAAGGCCCAGATCGGGACCGAAGCCATCCTTGAGCTACTTCGCGAAATCGACCTAAAGAAACTAGAAGAGGAACTTGAAGCCGAGGTGGCAGAGTTTACTGGCCAAAAGAAAAAGAAATCCCTAAAGAGACTCAAGGTTATTCAGGGGCTACTCTCCGCCAATATCAGGCCGGAGTGGATGATCGTCAAGAACTTACCGGTTATTCCTCCAGGGCTTAGGCCAATGGTTCAGCTTGATGGTGGTCGTTTTGCAACCGCTGATCTTAACGACCTTTATCGAAGGGTTATCAACCGCAATAATCGTCTTAAGAAGCTAATTGCTCAGGATGCCCCAGAAGTGATTATCAGAAACGAAAAGAGAATGCTTCAGGAAGCGGTTGACGCCTTAATTGATAATAATGCGAGGAGAGATAAAGCCGCCAGTGGTCAAAATAGACGAAAGCTTCGTTCAATCGCTGACATGCTTAAAGGTAAACAAGGCCGTTTTCGACAGAACCTTCTAGGAAAGCGAGTTGACTACTCCGGTCGTTCTGTAATTGTGGCCGGACCAGAGCTTAAGATGGAGCAGTGTGGTCTTCCGAAGATGATGGCTCTTGAGCTCTTTAAGCCATTTGTGATCTCAAAACTTGTTGGTAGCGGTATTGCTCATAATATTAAGAGCGCTTCAAGGATGATTGAAAGAGGTCATAGTGAGGTTTGGGATGCCCTTGATGAAGTAATAGAGAATAAATACGTACTTCTAAACCGAGCGCCAACTCTTCACCGTTTGGGTATTCAGGCCTTCTTACCAGTCCTAATTGAAGGTAAGGCTATTCAGCTTCATCCTTTAGTTTGTGAGGCCTATAACGCAGACTTTGACGGAGACCAGATGGCGGTTCATGTACCGTTATCTCGGATGGCTCAAGCGGAAGCAGAGCAAATCATGATCTCAAGAAGAAACCTCCTAAAGCCAGCTGCTGGTGAACCGGTAGTAAATCCACGTCATGAGATGACCCTTGGAATCTACTGGATGACCCAAGAAGAAGAGGGTGCTAAAGGAGAAGGGAAAATCTTCGGAACAGAGGAAGAGGCCATCACTTTCTATAATATCGGGGCCGTCTCCCTTCGAGCTAAAGTTAAAATTCGAGTTAAGGGAAAAGTGCTTGATACAACAATCGGTCGGGTAGTCTTTAACCAAAAGCTTCCGGAAGATATGGAGTTTATAAACGAAGAGATTAGTAAGAAGAAAACGATGGAGATCATCAAAAAGCTCTATGATAATTATGGTTCAGAAGCAACCTCAGAATTCCTTGATGGAATTAAGGACCTTGGATTTAAGTTTGCTACCAGGTCCGGACTCTCATTCTCTATGGACGATGCCACGGTACCAGTAGAGAAGGAAAAGCTTCTTGATGAGGCTGAAAAGAAGGTAATCGAAATCAGAAACCAGTTTGATGAAGGGTTCATTACAGAAGAAGAGAAATATACGTTGGCCGTAAAAATTTGGGAAGAAGCCAAAGAAAAAATCCAAGCAACAATGGAAAAGTCCCAAGATCCTAATTCGTTCCTTACAATCGCAAAAGACTCAGGAGCAAGAGGTGATATTAAGCAGATTAACCAGATTGCTGGGATGAAGGGTAATGTGATTAATGCGGCCGGAAGAATTATTGAGCTTCCGATAAAATCAAACTATAAAGAAGGACTTTCGGCGCTTGAATTCTTCATCTCAACCCACGGTACCAGGAAAGGTTTCTCAGACACTGCTCTTCGAACTTCAGACTCCGGTTACCTTACAAGAAGGCTTGTTGATGTTGCCCAAGAAGTGACTGTTACCGAAAAGGACTGTGGTACCAAGGACGGACTTTTGGTAACTCGAGAGGAGTCTGTAAAGATCGGGGAAGAATATTCACAACGTTTGATCTCCCGCTACACATCTGAAAAAATAGTTGACCCTAAAACTGGCGAAGTAGTCGTCCCGCGGGGCACCCTAATTAATGAGGAAATCTATGAGTTGATTGAGAAGCATGAGATTAACGAAGTTGTGATCCGTTCAATCCTTGAATGCGATACTCACTGGGGCGTCTGCCAGAAATGTTACGGTGCAGACCTTGCTTCTGGTGAACCGGTGGCTCTTGGTACGGCGGTCGGAATCATTGCTGCCCAATCGATTGGTGAGCCGGGAACTCAGCTTACGATGCGGACCGTTAACACCGGTGGAATTGTCGGTGTTGACATTACTCAAGGTCTACCACGTGTTCAAGAGCTCTTTGAAGCCAGGAAGCCAAAAGGTGAGGCTGTGCTTGCTGAGATCGATGGCATTGTAAAAGTAGAGGCCGAAGGGAAGATGAAAAAAATCTCGGTTATCTCCGATCTGGTTGAAACCGAAGATTACGATATCAAAGGCTTTAAACCAGCGGTAAAAAACAATGCTTTTGTTGAGACCCGGGACATTATTGCAGAGCGTGAAGGTAAACGTCCAATCAGAGCTAAATCAACCGGAATAGTCAAATTCCGGGGTGATAAGATGACCCTTACAAAAGAGGCCGAAATGAAAGAATATCTTGTCTCGTCTCAAGCTAAAGTCCTTATTCCAGATGGGGAGAAGGTTACCCGAGGGACCCAAATAACTGAAGGCTCTTGGAATCTTCAAAAGGCCCTCGAGCTTTGCGGTGAAGAAGCCGTTCAGCGCTATATCACCCTTGAGATTCAAAGGATTTATGCGACTCAAGGACAGATTATCGATGATAAACATATTGAAATAATCATCAGACAAATGTTCTCTCGGGCCAGGATCGAAGACCCGGGTGATTCTAAGTTTATCACCGGTGACATCGTCTCAAGAAAAAATCTACTTGATGAGAACGAAAGGGTAAAGAAAGCCAAAAAGAAACCGGCTGTATATGAGAACTTACTGCTTTCAATCTCAAAAGTTTCTCACTCTTCGGATAGCTGGCTTTCAGCCGCTTCTTTCCAGGAGACTAACCGAGTCCTAATTTCAGCTTCTATCGAAGGACGGGTTGATTACCTAAAAGGGCTTAAAGAAAACGTTATAATCGGTAAACTGATTCCAGTTGGTACGGGCTATGACCCAAGTATCGTTACCCCAGCACCACTGCCGGAGAAAGAAGAGAGGATCGATACCACGGAGGAGGAAGAAGATAAATAAGGTTGAAAAAAGCAGAAACCTTTGTTAAAATCTCATAGCGTATGCCAACAATTAATCAATTAGTAAGAAAAGGAAGAAAGTCCAAAGGAAGAAAGTCGAAATCACCGGCTCTCGGACGAACTTTTAATACCCTAAAAGATCGTACTCGCCCCACAAACTCTCCGTTTAAAAGAGGGGTTTGTGTTAAAGTTTCAACCGCGACACCGAAGAAGCCGAACTCTGCGCTTCGTAAGATTGCTCGTGTTCGTCTGACAAACGGCCAAGAAGTAACCGCATATATCCCAGGTATTGGTCACAACCTTCAGGAGCACAGCGTTGTTATGATCAGGGGCGGGAGAGTTAAAGACCTTCCTGGTGTTCGTTACCACATCGTTCGAGGTACCCTTGATACGGCCGGTGTTTCAGACAGAAAAAAAGGTCGCAGTAAATATGGAGCAAAGAAGGCATAATGGCTAGAGACCCGAGAAGAACCACAAGGAGAATACCAGCTCCAGACAAACGCTTTGGTAATGTAATGGTGGCTAAATTCATCAATAAGATGATGCTGGACGGTAAAAAAGGAACCGCTGAGAATCTTTTTTACTCAGCAATGGATATCGTAGCCGAAAAGACCAAAAAAGACCCTCTTCAGATTTTTGAAACCGCACTAAAGAATGCCAGCCCAAGCGTTCAGACTCGCTCAAAAAGGGTTGGTGGTTCAAACTACCAAATCCCCGTTGAGGTAAAAGGGGATCGTAAAACTCACTATGGTATCGTTTGGATTAGGGATGCGGCGCGGGCTCGTAAGGGAGCTTCGTTTGACAAGAACTTAGCCGCTGAGCTTATGGATGCCGCCGAAGGTCAAGGGGCAGCTGTAAAGAAAAGAGAAGATACCCATAAGATGGCCGAAGCCAACAAGGCTTTTGCTCACTTTGCTAGATTTTAGAAATTAACGATAAAGGGGACATGAGATAACCATGGCTCGAGATTATAGCTTAGAAAAAACAAGAAATATCGGAATTATCGCTCACATTGATGCCGGAAAGACGACGGTCACCGAGGGTATCCTTTATCTTACCGGGAAGACCCATAAGATCGGAGAGGTTCATGAAGGTGAGGCGACGATGGACTGGATGGAGCAAGAGCGAGAACGAGGGATTACGATTACCTCGGCTGCGACGACTTGTTTTTGGCAAGATAACCGCATTAATATTATCGATACTCCGGGTCACGTCGACTTTACGGTTGAAGTGGAACGGTCTCTTAGAGTGCTTGATGGGGCGGTAACTGTTTTTGATGGCAAGATGGGGGTAGAGCCTCAATCCGAGACTGTTTGGCACCAAGCCGATAAATATCACGTCCCCAGGATGTGCTTTATAAACAAGATCAACCAGACCGGTGGTGATTTCTATAAATCCCTAGATTCAATTCGAGAACGGCTTTCGAAGAATGCTTATCCGATTCAGATTCCAGTTGGTGTTGAGCAAGGGATCAACGGAGTCGTTGACCTTGTTAAGATGAAAGCATATACCTACACCGAATATCATGACAAGAAATTAGTCGAGGAAGAGGTTCCGGCCGATCTTCGTGAGAAGGCCGAGAAATATCGAGAAGAACTGCTTGAGAAGGCTGTTGAAGCCGATGAAAAACTAATGGAGAAATACCTTTCGGGCGAAGAACTTACGGAAGAAGAGTTTAAAACCGCTATCAGAAAGAGTGTTCTTGCAGGTGATTTCTATCCGGTTTTAGGTGGTGATGGTCGGGGTGTAATCGTTGAGACTGTGCTAGACGCGGTGATCGATTATCTCCCAAATCCAACCGAAGTCCCAGCCGTAAACGGGATTGATCCCAAAAGTGGCGAAGAGGTAGAACGGAAGTCTAGCGATAGCGAGCCTTTTGCTGCGCTGGCCTTTAAGATTGCGACTGACCCGTTTGTCGGAAAGTTGGCTTTCTTCCGCGTCTATTCTGGTACGATTAAGGCTGGGTCTTATGTTTTAAATGCAACAACCGGAACGAAGGAAAGACTTGGTCGGATCGTAATGCTCCATGCAAACCACCGTGAAGATGTTGACGAAGTTTACGCTGGGCAAATTGCTGCTGCAGTTGGGCTTAAGGGGACGACAACCGGTGATACCCTTTGTGATCCTGATAAACCGGCGATCCTTGAATCAATCACTTTCCCAGACCCTGTTATAACAATCGCAATTGAACCAAAAACTAAAGCTGACCAAGAAAAGATGGGAATTGCTCTTCAAAAGCTAGCCGAAGAGGACCCAACTTTTGTGGTGAAATCAGACGAAGAGACCGGCCAAACCGTTATCTCTGGAATGGGCGAGCTTCATCTTGAGATTATTGTCGATAGAATGAAACGAGAATTCAAGGTAGAAGCGAATGTTGGTAAGCCCCAAGTTGCCTACAAAGAAACCATTAAAGAAAAAGTTCAAGTTGAAGGTAAGTATATCAAACAGTCCGGAGGTCGGGGTCAGTATGGCCATGTTTGGCTTGAGCTTGAGCCACTAGAGCCAGGTTCTGGCTTTGAATTTGTTGATAAGATTGTCGGTGGAACAGTTCCTAAAGAATACATTAACCCTACTCAGCAAGGTATCGTTGAGGCAATGGCGAATGGTGTTGTGGCCGGCTATCCTGTTGTCGATATGCGAGCCACCCTTTACGATGGTTCATATCATGATGTTGACTCATCAGAGATGGCCTTTAAGATCGCAGGTTCAATGGCCCTACAAAGTGGGGTAAGAAAAGCCAAGCCAGTGATCCTTGAGCCGGTGATGAAGGTAGAAGTTGTAACTCCAGAAGAGTTCATGGGTGATGTGATGGGTGATATTAACGCTAAACGTGGTCGAATCCAAAATATGGACGACCGAGGCAATGCCAAAGTTATTGATGGCTTTGTACCCCTTTCGGAGATGTTTGGCTATGCCACCCAACTTCGCTCAATGACTCAGGGCAGGGCCGCTTATGTGATGGAATTCGACCATTATGAGGAAGTACCAGGGAATATCGCTGAGGATATTAAGGCCTCAAGAGGCAGTAAGACTGAGTCAGAGCCGGAAGAAGCTTAGAGAAAAAGATTAGAGATTAAGTAAGATAGAGATAAGGGCAATGCATAAGCGTTGCCTTTATCTTGTGGATAAATAAATTACGCGATATAATACGCCTACTAACGGTAATGGGTGTTTGGGGTAAGCCGCGCACCTTAACTTGCAAGTTCGGAAAGGGCTGGTGCACATGAGGAAAGCGTATCAGCTCCTTCTCTACGCGTCGTATCAGAGCGCCATATTCCTGGCCGTACTCTTCATAAGCCCAAAAGCTGCAAGACGGTTTTTGGGGATTTGGATCGCAACATTCGTTGGGTATCTTGCTTGTGACATGGGGCCCAAAGACCAGGAAGAGGGTGACCGAGATGCCAGAATGGGCAGTTGAATTCCTAACAAGCGAGTACGGGATCCCAGTTACCCTTGTGGTAACTGCTTTCGTGCTCGTTGGGGTATCGAGGGTGGCCATCCTGTTCATCAGGCCATTCTTCGGGCCTGCACCGAGGACGGGGAACATGCCAGAGAACAAATCGAGAAAGTAACGGAGGGCGAACCCATGAAGTATGTCAGCGTCGAACGAGAGGGGGTGTCGGCATGACGGCATCTATCGTATCTTCACTAATCGCAGTAACAGGAGGCGACGGGCTCGGTATTGTGTTCATCTTCTTCGGGTTGCTCCTCACCACATCGTCAGTGGTGCTTGGGGTCTGGGCGCTTGTGGAACGTTGGTATGACAGGCCCCTAATAGACCCTGGCCCGCAGTAGAAGGGGGTTTGAAGTGACAACGGAGGCGAGGCGCTACCTTGCTGTTCCAGTACGCATTCTCACGGTGCTGCTTGCTCTTGTGGCGAGTATCGTGGGTTTGCTGAACGGTCTTGGGCGGCTCCTCATAATCTTGGGGTGCTTCTTCTTCGAAGTCTGGCCGTACTGGATTAGGCAGTCGCTCGAGTATCGTCGAGCGCAACGTCAGGTGAGGCTTGAAGCGAAGCTTGCGACGCTATGTGAGAGCTGTACCACGAGGGTAGACAACGACTACATCGGTAGTACACTGACGATCGAGTGCACTTGTCGCAAGTTACAAGCTCTCAAGGCCAGAATTGATCGGATCGATCACAACCTGACACTATCTCCGGCATTGCCGGACGAAATGGCTCAGGCTGCGAGCCCAGGCGGGTTCTGAGGGAGGAAGGAGCCATGTATCAATCAGCTCATTCGACGAAGCCATCCCAGGCAGCCCACTTCGTTGCGTGCATCATCTGCATCGCAGAGGCGCTCAGGGAAGTGGTAGCCCGAGGCATCGACTGGGCGATTCCGAAGGAGGAAATGCCCGAGGAGCCGGAGGCGTTCGAGCCGAACCCACTCGCTTTGTAGAGGTCCTCTGAACTTGCTTACCGAAAGGAGGCACACGGGAACATGGAGGTTCTCAAGTGTCCTTGACGGGCCCGGATCGCAGTTGCGTGACGGGCCCGAAGGCTTTATGACAAAAGTCTTGCAAACTAGGGAAAAGTTAGGTAGAATACGTGATGTAACTCAATAACATGAGTAAACCCACAATTTGTGGATAAGTTTTATTGTCTAAATGCGGAATTATACTAATAAGTCAAAAAAACCGAAAGGGAGGTAACTAAATGACACAATTTGATCGTTCAAAGCCGCACGTAAATGTTGGTACTATTGGTCACGTTGACCATGGTAAGACAACTCTTACGGCCGCCATTACAAAAGTCCTATCAAAAGATGGTAAAGCCGAATTTACTGCTTTTGAAAACATCGACAAAGCTCCAGAAGAGAGAGAGCGTGGTATTACTATTGCTACCGCTCATGTTGAATACGAGTCTGACAAGCGTCACTATGCACACGTAGACTGTCCAGGGCACGCTGACTATGTTAAAAACATGATTACTGGTGCTGCTCAGATGGATGGGGCAATTCTCGTTGTAGCTGCTACTGATGGTCCAATGCCTCAAACAAGAGAGCACTTACTGCTTGCAAAGCAGGTAAACGTACCAGCTGTTGTTGTCTTTATGAACAAAGTTGATATGGTCCAAGATGAAGAGATGCTTGACCTTGTAGAGATGGAGATCAGAGAGCTTCTTACAAAGTACGAATTTGATGGTGATAATGCAAAGATTATCCGTGGTTCTGCTCTTAAGGCTCTTGAAGGTGATGCTAAATATGAAGAAGGTATTAAAGAGCTCATAACCGCTCTTGATGAAGCTATTCCAGAGCCAAAGCGTGATATCGACAAGCCTTTCAAGATGCCCGTCGAAGACGTTTTCTCGATTAAGGGCCGGGGTACAGTTGCTACTGGTAGAATCGAGCAAGGTGTTGTTAAGGTTAACGAAGAGATTGAGATCGTTGGTATTAAAGACACCAGAAAGACTGTTGTGACTGGAGTCGAAATGTTCAAGAAGACTCTTGATCAGGGTCAAGCTGGTGATAATGCTGGTATCCTTCTTCGTGGTATTGAGAAAGATGACATTGAACGTGGTATGGTTCTTGCTAAGCCTGGTTCAATTACACCTCATACTGAGTTTGAAGCTAAGATCTATGTTCTAACTAAAGAAGAAGGTGGACGACATACTCCATTCTTTAAGGGTTACAAGCCCCAGTTCTACATCGGTACTACTGATGTAACTGGTGAGGTTATCCTCCCCGAAGGTACCGAGATGGTAATGCCGGGTGATAGCGTAGAAGTAACCGTTAAGCTGATGCAGCCAATTGCGATGGACGAAGGTACTAGATTCGCGATTCGTGAAGGTGGTAAAACAGTCGGAGCCGGTGCCGTATCAAAGATCAATAAGTAACGCGATACGAAAGAAGAAAGAACCTTAAAAAGAGATGACAGAAAAAAAAGAATCAAAGCAAAGAATCAGAATAAAGCTCAGAGCGTATGACCATAAGGTTATTGATGAGTCTGTAAAACAGATCATTGATACTGCTCAGCGCTCCGGAGCTAAGGTAGCCGGACCAATTCCACTACCAACTGAACGTTCACCAATCACCGTTCTTAAGTCTACTAATCAGCACAAGAACGCCCGGGAACAGTTCGAGATTCGGGTTCATAAACGCTTAATTGATATCTTAGAGCCAAACGCAAAGACAGTTGATTCTCTTATGAACATCTCTTTACCGGCTGGGGTAGATATCGAGATAAAGATGTAGAAGAAACTTCGACAATGATTCGGAGTAAGATAGCAAAGAACCGCTTCAAATGAGGCGGTTTTTTGTGTATAATGCGTTCAACGTGAAAACGGTAGGAAGCTAGGGAGGTGACTCGATGGGTCGCTCAATGGTAGAAGCCTGCATTTGTTTTCCTGGAACAACTCTGTATCAGCGTGATCCAGGACTCCGTGGCCTCTACACAAAGATACTTGAGCTTGTCTCTAGCCAGTTCGAAATCGACCCCAAGAAGGTAGAGTTTCGGAAGTGGGGAAGAGGGATCAAGGTTCGTTTCTGGGTAAAGGGTGACTGCATCGAGGTTGCCTTTTCTGCTAGGGTGATCAACCCAGAAACCGGCGTCATTCGCTTTCGAGGAATGAAGTATGTCCTCGATGAAGAAGGGAGCGGGACGTTATGACTATCTGGGCGGCTATATCGCTTCTCCTCCTTGCGATTTTCGTTTTGGGGAAAACCAAGGTCCGGAGAGACACCTGGTACGATCGAGAAGAGAGGCGCAGGTTGAACGAGTATTTCCTGTGACACTATTCTCTCTCGACATCCGATCAAGGGGTCAGTACTCATAGGGCGACACTAATCTGTAAGGATGAAGTGTCGCCCGTTCGCTTTCTAGACAAAAAGAGGCCCAAGACATCTCTTGGGACACTCTTATTGGGTAACAATCCTACCGAACTATAAATAATATAGTCTATTTGTTACTATAATTCATTGTTAAAATGACAAAATTGTTTGACTTAGTAATTGTAAAGTGTGATAATAGGGTCGCAAATATATAAGGGGGAGTGAACTATGAATGTATTAAACAAAAAGCAGACGATTATTGCTTTTGTCATCCTCGGTCTTTTTACTATTCTTGTTGGTGTTGTTATGTGGTATTTTATCGATTCCAGCTTTAATACCGAAACTACAGAATCAACGGTAGGGGAAACTATTACAGAGGATGTGCAATCTGATGAAGTCGAAATACCATCAGATTTTTCTAAGATTACTCTTAATGAGGTTGAAATCTTTTATCCAGAAGACTGGGGGACCCCTAAAACAGCGGAAACAAAAGAAAATTTATCGGATGACCTGGGCCCGGGCCGAACCTTTGAAGGCGAATACGCCGATTGGGATTTCCTTAATGGAACCGGAACATATGTTCAAGTAAACGAGATGGCGAGCTTAAAAAACAAGCTCTCAGAAACACAAAAGGTAATTACAGCTCTCGAGAATACCTACGAAAACAAGAAACTCGACGAAGAAGATTTGGCAGGTACTAACTTCGGATACATTCCAAGTCCTAATGCGGGGGTCGTTGCATACACAGCACGTTATGTTGAGAATTATAATAGTACCTGGCGAGGTTACTGGTATTTGGGGACGATTGGTCAGGACATTAATGCCAGCGTTCATTTTGTGAGTGTGATGTATAACAAAGACCTGGGTAAGGTGATGACAGTTGATCAACTCATACCATCAACAATGTCGCGAGCCCTAACAGACAGAATAGCCTCGGTATATAGTGGTACGGGTACCGAGATAGAGCAGAACAAGTTACAAAATGATCTAACAACTTATATAGAAGGGGTTTACAAGGTTGATGCGGAGATAAAAGAAACTGTGGACAGCGAATTGCTAAATGTATGTAATTTGGTAGGCTATAAGGAGAACTAATGGAAAAAGAAAAATTTAACTGGAAAAGGCTCGGTATCACAGTTGTTATTGTATTACTTGCAGTTGGAGCTACTGGTGGTACTACCTGGTACTTTATGGATAAATATGCTCAAGAGCAACAGAATGAACTTGAGGCACAGATTGAGGAACTTAGGAGTCAGGTTAATGAAGAAGAGGCAGGGGAGGAGGAAACAACAGAAGAAATCGGAGTTGATGAGACAGCAGACTGGAAGACATATACAAATAGTGAATATGGGTTTAGCTTTATGTATCCAACTGGTTGGGTAGTAGAAGACAATCTACAGGATAAGGGCGAAATTCCAAAATCAAGTGAATCCTTGGTTATAAAATTTAATAATAGTGTCGACACTCTAATATCTCTGATGATTAACCCAGACGGCCTTGGGCCTATTTTTGCCGATCTAACATATGATTTTAAAATCATTAATAAGGAATTAGAACTAGCTGATCGAGATATCGTTGAATATGAAGAGGGGGGTGGTCTAGTAGATCCGGCTAACGATGGAAGGACAATCATCTCTCCTGATAATTCAACTTCTAAGTTAGAGTATAGCGGCGATAATTATTTTTTCACTGCTATAATGGCTGACTCCCAAACAAATAAAGAAGAACTAATTGTTCAAATATTAGAAACATTTAAGTTTAACTAAGGAGGGTTTATGGAAACATTAAAATCAAAAGAAGTGGATTGGAAAAAGATTGCGGTTGTAGCAGCACTAGTAGCTCTAACGGCGCTTGTAGTCGGTGTCCTTATCTGGTACTACAAAGGTCAAGAAGTCCTGACTCAAGCCGAATATTATGAGAAGGAACTATATAACAAAAACATTGAGTTATTAAAAAGTGGAAGTCAAACAGGAGAAGGCTGTGATACAGCCACAACACTTGAAGAGTGTGAAACCGTTATAGCCTACGAGCGAGCCGGACTTTTTGAAGGTAATGAGAAGACAGATATTGAAACAAAGATAGTAGAACCATATATCTATTATGCCAATAATGTCGAGAGCTCAAGTAGGGTGGTGGCGGTAGTAGTCGATAAGTATCCAGCCGATGAGAGACCATCAAATTACTGGTTCTCGATAACCGCCGTCCATCAGAATGGTGGGACGACCGGTTGGCTTGTCGGAGAAAACGGTACAATAAGCTACTGGGCTCCGGAATGTATGGATACCTGTACTTTAACTCAAGCCTTTGTTGATAAATATCCGAATAACTTACCGACTGATTACGAGGTAAAATAGCCAGGAGCTATAATCTATATCGCTAAAGCAAGTCTACACATGCATTCAATCGCTAGCGACGGCATCAATACGGCGCTGGCGATTGTTACTTATGCAAAATTATCAAAGATAGATATTATCTCTATTACGGACCACAATGAGATAACAGCTACATTAAGAGGGGAGAAGATTGCCGAAAGGCTTGGAATTATCTATTTTCCTGGTATTGAACTCATGTTTCGGGTGGGTGGTAAAGTGTATGAACTTTTAGGGTATTTCTATACCGGAGAAGAACTTAAGGCCTTCTATAAATCATACCGTTTTACTAACGGATTCATGCCCCATTTTAAGAGTGTTCAAGAAGTGGTCAAAATGATCAGGGGTCACGGTGGGGCAGTTGTTTCACCTCACCCATTTGGTCGTAAGGGGATATACCGTAAATTACGAAATGCTGAGGTGATGGTTGATGGCATCGAGGTAATAAATGGTTTTACGGGTGAAAAACGAAATGGGAAAGCAGCGATTCTAAAGACCAGAAATGAAGACGCTCGAAAGCTAGGAGCTTCTGATATGCATTTTTTCCTCTCGGATATGAAAAAAGTATATACCAGACTTGAGAGTAAAAAGGAGATTACAAAAGAGCTTTTTTGGGATGCCCTCAAGGGAAGGAATAACGACATATTCTTTAAACCGGTTGGGAAATCATTCGTAAAAAGAAAAATTTTCTTTCAAAAGCCATTATGCGTAGCGGTATATACTATTAATTGGCCTTGGCTATATGCAAAATATAGGTATCGTAAAAACCGTTGACTTTCCCCATATATTTAGATATAATTTTTGGGCAACTAAATAGCTTAACCCATTTTTTCGAGAGTGAGGGAGGTCCGCCAGCGCGGAAACCACCGGCCTCGGAATTTAAATTGCTATAAAGTCGCAAAAGGAGAAAGATTGAGAGCCATACTTGCCGAAAAAAAGGAGATGACACACATCTTTGACGAGAAGGGTCACTATACCCCAGTGACTATCCTTTTAGCGACTCCAAATACCGTCACTCAAGTAAAGAGTAAAGATAAAGATGGATATGCCGCTATTCAGGTTGGTTACGGCGAGAAAAGAAAGCACAAAAAGCCAGTAGCCGGGCACCTTTCAAAAGCTAAAGCAAGCTCAAAGAAGCTTCTTGAGGTTGCTTTAGGAGATGAACAGGAGTACAAGCTAGGCGATAAGATCAGCCTTGATATCTTTGCCGAGGGTGAAACAGTCACCGTTCAGGGCGTCTCTAAGGGTAAAGGTTTTGCCGGCACTATAAAAAGACACAACTTTCACCGGGGACCAATGACTCATGGCTCAAGAAATCACCGTGCTCCAGGCTCAATCGGGGCCGGTTATCCACAACATGTCATGAAGGGTCAAAAGCTTCCTGGTCGGATGGGAGCCGAGAAGGTAACTGTTAAGAATCTAAAGATTGCCAGAATTATCCCAGAAGAGAATCTACTCCTTGTAAAGGGAGCCGTTCCGGGACCTAAGAAAGGTATCGTCCTCGTGTATTCGAAGCTTGAAAAGAAAGCAGAAAAGGAAGAGGCAAAATAGATGGCAGAGACTAAGGTAAAAAAGAATACCAAAGAAAAAGTATCTAAGGATACCGATATTTTGGTCTCAAAAGCCGTTCGAACTGTACTGGCTGGCAAGCGTCAAACACCTGCAAAGGTAAAGACGAGAGCCGAAGTAAGTGGAGGTGGTAAGAAACCTTGGCGTCAAAAAGGTACCGGAAGAGCTAGAGCTGGTTCTAATCGTTCCCCGATTTGGAGAGGTGGTGGTGTTACCTTTGGACCAACCGGAAACGAGAATCACAAGCTTGGGATTAATAAGAAAGAGATGAAGGCCGCCCGTGAAGCTGCTTTTAATGATATGAAAAAGAATACTATCTCAGTTAACTCTCCTGGGGTCAAAAAGACCCAAGAGGCTGTAAAAATTTTAAAAGATAATAAGGTAGAGGGAAAAACTTTAGTAGTAATAGCAGCAAAAGGTGATAAGGCCAAAGAGGCCTACAAGGCATTTAGGAATATTCGGGATATTAAGGTCGCGCAAGCCGGTAATGAGAATATTCATGATATCCTCTCTGTCCGAAAGATTCTTGAAGTTAAGATCACAAGTCAGAAAGGGGCGAAATAATGAATAAACAAGTTATCACTCGTCCTGTTATCTCCGAAAAGTCTTTTGCGGCTGAGGAGAAGGGCAAATATATTTTTAGAATCTCACCTGACGCTAACAAGAACCTTGTCAAAAAGAATGTGGAGGCGATGTTTAAAGTTAAGGTAGATAAGGTAAATATCGTTAGTATCCCTGGTAAGAAGAAGCGAGTTGGTCGGATTTATGGCAAGAGGAATGATATTAAAAAGGCAATCGTGACCCTTAAAAAGGGTGAGAAGATTAAGGAGTTCAAGTAATGGCTGTACGATTACGAAAACCAGTTACAAATGCCCAGCGTGGCCTCTCGGTCGACGACTTTTCTGATGTCACCAAAAAGACTCCTGAAAAATCACTCCTTACAAAAAAGAAGAAACGATCAGGACGTAACAATCAAGGGAAAATAACGGTCAGACATCAGGGCGGTGGTGTTAAACAAAAGTATCGAATTATAGATTTTAAGATGCTTTCTGGTGAATACACGGTCGAGGCGATAGAGTACGACCCTAATCGAAGTGCCCGAATTGCTCTTCTTTCTGCTACTGATGGCAAAAAGTCATATATCCTATCGCCATTAGGCCTTAAGGTCGGGAAGAAAATCCGTTTTGGGGAAGAGGCCAACGTTGCTACCGGACATCGCAGGAAATTAGCTGACTTACCGGTTGGAACCCTCATATATAATATTGAGCTTAATCCTGGTCAGGGCGGGAAGCTAGTTCGTTCTGCCGGAGCTTCGGCTCAGCTCATGGCCAAGGAAGGGGAGCTTGTTCAAATCAAGCTACCATCAAGCGAAATCAGAAAAGTGTCAGCTGATTGTATGGCTTCAGTTGGAACAGTCTCAAACCCAGAATATCAGAACATTAAGCTTGGGAAGGCTGGTCGAGTTCGAAAGATGGGTAAGCGACCAACCGTTCGTGGTAGTGCGATGAACCCAGTCGATCACCCCCACGGTGGTGGTGAAGGGAACCAGCCAATTGGTCTTAAGCACCCAAAGACACCTTGGGGTGCCCCTGCGCTTGGTGTAATCACCAGGAAAAAGAAGAAACCTTCAACGAAATTTATCGTAAGAAAAAGAAAGAAAAGGAGAGGTAAATAATGTCACGATCACTTAAAAAGGGTCCCTACGTTGACGAGCGACTTCTTGCGAAGATCGCCGCAAGTGATGGGAAGAAGATAATTAAGACCTGGGCTAGAAACTCTACTATTTCTCCCGAGATGGTCGGGAATAATATCGCGGTCCATAACGGTCGAGAACATATTACTGTCTTTGTAACTGAAGATATGGTTGGTCATAAGCTGGGCGAATTTGCTCCAACCAGGAAATTCAGAAGCCACGGTGGGAAAATGGCCAAAGAACAGGCAGCAGGAAAATAATAGTGAGGAAAGATGGAAGTAATAGCTAAAGGAAAATACATCAGGATTTCACCCAAGAAGGCAAGGCCGATTGCCGACCTTCTACGTGGTAAAAATGCTCGGGAGGCCCGCGTGATGCTCGAGGCTATGCCCCAAAAAGGCGCGAAACTGATTGGGAAGGTTCTTGCGAGTGCGATGGCAAACGCCGAGAATAATTTTAGTCTCGAGAAGGATCAGCTCACTATTAAGGGAGTTACCATCGATGGCGGCCCAGTTCTTAAGCGCTATATGCCAAGAGCCCAAGGTCGAGCCTCAGAGATCAGAAAGCGAACTTCCCATATTGAGATCGTAGTCGCAGGTGACGTAAAGACAAAGAAAGAGAAAAAGCAAACAGAAATTAAGGCCAAGGAAGCTAAAGAAGACCAAAAGGTAGAAAGCAGGCCAGAAGTTGCAGGAAATGAAAAGTTAAACCCTAAAGAGAGTATCGGAAAAGGACCAAAAATATTTAGGAGAAAGACGGGTTAGCATGGGACAAAAAGTAAATCCAAACAGTTTTAGACTTCAGGTAACCAAGGATTGGAAATCGCGATGGTTTGCAGGCAAGTCTGATTATGCGAAACTTTTGCATGAAGATATTAAGATTCGTGACTATATCCTTACTAATTTAGGCCCTCGGGCTGGAATATCCAGAGTCGATATTGAACGGGATGCGAACCTTGTTAATGTTATTATTCACACTTCCCGCCCCGGGGTTGTTATCGGGCGAGGTGGAGCCGGAGCAGTTGAGCTTAAGAATAAGCTTACAAGCCTAGTTGAATCAAAGATTAAGGATATCTCGATCGAAGAGATCAGAAAGCCGGAACTTGATGCTAAGATTATGGCCGATAGCATCAAGGAACAGCTCGAAAAAAGGATTGCCTTTAAGAGAGCGGCAAAGCAAGCACTCGATAAGATTAAAAGAGCCGGAGCGGAAGGTGTTAAAGTGATGATTGCCGGTCGTTTGAACGGGGCCGATATCGCAAGGACACAGTTCTTCCAAGAAGGGAAGATCCCAATGTCCACTTTACGCGCCGACGTTGACTATGGTTTTTCAGAAGCGTGGACAACCTACGGAATCCTAGGGATCAAGGTTTGGATTTATCGGGGAGAAAGAAAAAAGGAAGAGGAAAAGAAAAATGTTAATGCCTAAAAAGACAAAATACCGAAAATCGCACAAGAACATCCGGAATGGCAACGCAAAGCGCGGGTCAGAACTTATCTTTGGGAATTATGGCATTAAGGCCGTAACAGCAAGTTGGGTTGATTCAAGGCAGATTGAAGCGGCAAGAAGGGCAATGACCCGGTACATCAAACGTGGCGGTAAGGTCTGGATTAGAATTTTTCCTGACCAACCCGTAACCAAGAAGCCTAATGAAGTCGGAATGGGTAAAGGAAAGGGTTCGCCGGATCATTTTATCTTTCAGGTTCGCCCTGGTCGGATTATCTTTGAGATGGGTGGGGTAACAGAAGAGCTTGCCCGCGAAGCGTTAAGGCTTGGAGCCCATAAACTTCCTGTAAAGGTTAAGTTCATCGCCAAAGAATCCGAAGGAGAGAATAAAGATGAAAGTTAAAGATATTGTAGCGAAAAAAGACCAAGACCTTGTAAAGAAACTTTCAGATCTTGAAGAAGAGCTTGTTAAGTTGCGATTTCAAATAGCGACGAAAGAATCAGATAAATCAGCCAGTATCGTAAGTACAAAGAAAGATATCGCGAGAATAAAAACTATTTTGCGTGAAAGAGAAATCGGAAGAGAGGAGGAAGTAGATGAAAAGAAAGCTTAAAGGAACAGTCGTTTCTACGGGAAGTGAGAAGACCGTTTCGGTTAGAGTTGAGCGAAGTAAGATTCACCCTCTTTACCGAAAAAGATTCGTGAGCTCAAAGAAATTTCTTGCTCATGATGAGCTTGGGGTCGAAAAAGATGATGTAGTCGTAGTCGAAGAGGTAAGACCAATCTCCAAAAAAAAGAAATGGAAAGTGATACAAATAGTAGAGGGGAAAGGTAAAAAGTAATGATACAAGCAGAGACAAGACTTAGAGTAGCCGACAATACTGGTGCCAAAGAAATTATGTGCATCAAGGTTTTGGGTGGCTCAAGAAGGCGCTATGCAGGAATTGGTGATACCATTATTGCCTCTGTTAAGCTTGCTGTTCCTGGTGGTCAAGCTAAAAAGAAAGAGGTGGTTCGAGCAGTTGTTGTTAGAACCAGAAAAGAGACCAAGAGAAAAGATGGCTCTACAATAAGGTTTGACGATAATGCAGCCGTTCTTGTCGGTACTGACGGGCAACCTCGTGGTACTCGTATCTTTGGTCCAGTTGGCCGAGAATTAAGAGAAAAGGGTTTCTCAAGAATCCTTTCTCAAGCCCCGGAGGTGCTCTAATGAATAAGTTAAAGATAAAAAAAGGTGATAAAGTGGTTATCCTTTCTGGTAGAGACAAAGGAAAGACCGGGATTGTCGAACGGGTCTTTACAAAGAATCGAGCCGTTCTTGTTCCTAAAGTGAATGTTGTTAAAAAGGCTGTTAAGGTTTCAAAAGATAATCCAGCTGGAGGGATAATCGACAGTGAGAGGCCACTTCCGGTCTCACGGGTGCAATTAATTTGTTCTAGTTGTGAAAAGAAAACCAGAATTAAGCTCGAAAAGAAGGGCGATAAGAAGCAGAGAGTTTGCACAAAATGCGGTAAAGTGATCGAGGCTCGCAAGGAAGAGAAGAAGGAGAAATAATGGCTCGTTTAAAAGAACTATATGACAAAAAGCTCAAAAAAGAACTAGGAGAAAAACTTGTTATTGAAAATACAATGGCTCTTCCTAGAGTCGAGAAAGTCGTAGTTAATGCCGGAATTGGTAAGGCAACCCAGGACTCAAAATATCTCACCGAAGCCGAAGAGGCTCTTCTCGCGATAACAGGCCAAAAACCAATCCCCACTAAGGCTAAAAAGTCTATCGCTGGCTTTAAATTACGAGAGGGTAACCCAGTTGGTGTCTCGGTAACCTTACGGGGCGTGGTGATGTATGAATTTTTAGATAGACTCATAAACGTTGCACTACCTCGTATCCGTGACTTTCGGGGTATTAAAAGTACTGCGTTCGACCCTAAAGGCAACTATTCTATTGGTATCAAGGAACATACTGTTTTCCCTGAACTAATCGGAAAAGAAGTCGAACCAATATCCTTACAGGTAAATATTAAAGTGGCAGCTAAAAACAAAGAGGAATCTCAGGCGCTCCTTCAGGCGCTCGGGTTTCCGTTTGTAAAAGAGGACAACGCTTAAGGAGTTTTTATGGCAAGAAAAGCATTAATAGAAAAAGCACAAAGAAAACCAAAGTATTCTACGAGGAAACAAACTAGATGTCGTATTTGTGGTCGATCAAAAGGTTATCTTAAGAAATTCGAGATGTGCAGAATTTGTTTTCGGGAAAGAGCAAGTAAGGGCGAGGTCCCTGGCGTAAGAAAGGCTAGTTGGTAGAAAGGAAAAATATGGTAGTTACAGATCCAATATCAGATATGTTGACAAGAATAAGGAATGCCTATGCTGTAGGTAAGGAATCGACCGAGGTCGGAACCTCCAAAGTAAAGGTAGCGATCCTTTCGATATTAAAAGAAAAGGGTTACATCAAGGACTATAAAGAAGCGGATGGTAACATCACAGTTACCTTAAGTTATGATAATGATAAGCCGAAAGCCTCTTCTCTGGTAAGGGTTTCAAAACCGGGCCGTCGGGTTTATGTTAAAAGTGATGAGATTCCAACCGTCCTTTCGGGTGAGGGGATTACGATAGTTTCAACCTCAAAAGGAATCATAACTGGAGAAGAAGCAAAGAAGAATAAGTTGGGCGGCGAATTAATCGCGAAAGTCTATTAAGGAGCAGTATGTCAAGAGTAGGAAACAAGCCAATTGAGATAAAAGAAGGGGTTACAGTTACCGTAAATGGCCAAGACGTCATCGTTAAGGGTCCTCGTGGTGAACTTTCACTTACCCTAAGGAAGGGCATTACCGCCAAGGCTGATGACGGAAAGATTGTTCTTAAGACTGCAAACGAGACCGTAGAGCTCGCAAAGCTTCACGGGCTCTCAAGGACCCTGATTTCAAATATGGTTGAAGGAGTTTCGGATGGTTTTCTGAAGAGGCTTGAGTTTAATGGGGTTGGTTATCGGGCCAATGTTGAGGGGAGTGACCTTATCTTAAATCTTGGGTATTCACATCCGATAAAATATACCCCAAGAGAAGGGATAGAGATTAAGGTTGAAAAGAATGTTATAACCATCTCTGGGATCGATAAGCAGCTTGTCGGCCAAACAGCCGCCGAGATCAGAGAATTCCGAAAGCCAGAGCCATACAAAGGAAAAGGGATTAAGTACGAGGATGAGCATATAAGAAGAAAAGCGGGTAAAGCCGCTGTTAAGGGTGAATAGCGAGGTATTATGAAGAAAAATAATAATAGAGAATTAAGAAGAAAAAGAGTTAGGGCAAAGGTAACTGGGAATGAAAAAACCCCAAGGCTTACTGTTGCAACTTCGCTTTCCCATATTCGGGCCCAAATTATCGATGATATCAAGGGAGAAACCCTGGTATATGCGGATGACTTTTCGATTAAAGAAAAAAAGACTAAGACTGAAAAAGCGAAGATGGTTGGGGAGGCAATTGCGTTGAAAGCGAAAGAAAAGAAGATAACAACCGTTGTTTTCGATAGAAACCGGCGACTATATCATGGCCGAGTAAAGGAACTAGCTGAAGCGGCTCGAAAAGCCGGATTAAAGTTTTAAGGAGATTAAATGGCAGATTTTGTGAAAAGAGAAGAAAAGGACGATATCGAAGAAAGAGTGATTCAGATTGACCGAATTACGAGAGTAGTTAAGGGTGGCCGGAGACTTCGCTTTAGGGCTATTGTTGTCGTCGGAGACGGAAAAGGCCGTGTTGGTCTTGCGGTTGATAAGAGTAGTGAGGTTGTTGGGGCGATTGAAAAAGCTACCCGAAAAGCTCGAAAGAGTATGTTCACCGTTAATCTTACCGAAAATACCATCCCACACGAAATTACCGCAAAGCATGCGGGAGCTCAAGTCTTCTTAAAGCCCGCGAAACCAGGTACCGGTGTTATAGCGGGTGGTGCAGTTAGGCCAATTTTAGAAGTCTTAGGAGTTCGTGACGTTCTCTCAAAAATTCAAGGCTCTGGGTCAAAACTAAACAATGCTTACGCGACCATAGTTGCTCTTAGGTCACTTAGAAAAATAGATAAGAAAGAAGAGAAAAAACCAGTCCAAAAGACAGTTAAGAAGGAGATTAAAGAAATAAAAGCGACACCAAAGAAAGCTCCCAAAAAGCCAACTACTGTAAAGAAGGAGAAAAAGTAATGGAACTTTCAAATTTAAAGAAATTAACCAAAAATAAAACCCGCAAGGGGAGAGGAATCTCGGCCGGGAAGGGTAAAACAGCTGGACGAGGGACCAAGGGTCAAAAGTCACGTACTGGGGGGAATATAAAGCCGGGATTTGAGGGTGGTCAAATGCCCTTAAAGCAGAGGATCCCCAAAAAGAGAGGCTTTAAATCACGAAACGAAAAACCAGTCACCGTCACCCTCGGACGACTTAATAGATTTAAGGATGGCTCAGTAGTTACGGAAAAAAAGCTTAAAGAAGAGGGGATAATCTCCCGCGATTCTGCTAAAATTGTTGATGGGGGAGAACTCACAAAAAAACTTACTATCGCCCTACCGATTTCAAAAGGAGCAGCTGAGAAGGTAAAAAAAGCCGGCGGTAAAATAGAAAGGTAGAATGAAAAAGTTCTTGGAAATAATCTCAGACAAAAATCTCTTAAAGAAGATTTTATTTATCTTTTTTATCCTTTTATTGTTTCGAGTAGCTGCTCATGTTCCGATCCCAGGCCCAGATCCTGAAAATGTTCGAAACTTTCTCGCTGAAGCCTTTAAAGGTAATTCTTTATTATCATTTTTGGATATCTTTTCTGGTGGTGGTATCTCTCGATTTTCGGTTGTGATGATGGGTCTTGGACCATATATCACGGCCTCGATTATGATCCAACTACTGACGATGATTTCGCCAAAGCTTGAGGCCCTCTCTAAAGAGGGTGAGGAAGGACATCGGAAGATGAACCAGTATTCCCGTCTTCTAACCTTACCCCTTGCCTTTGTTGAAGGTTATGCTGGAATCAGGTTCCTTCAGTACTCAGGCTCTCAGGCTGGGACCGACTTTTTAGGGAACATTACGTTAGCTGATTGGGGGCTGATGCTCCTTTCAATTGCAGCTGGGACGATGTTTTTGATGTGGCTTGGAGAGCTCATTACTGATAAGGGGCTTGGGAACGGAGTGTCGATAATCATCTTTGCTGGGATTATAGCAGGTCTTCCTCAGTCGGTTGGTCAGGCTGTTCAAAAAATCATTATCTCAGAATACGATCCAACTCAAATCATGACCCAAGCAGGCATTTTAGTCGCGATAGTAATAGCTATCATCGCCATTATATTTGTTACCGAGGGCCAGCGTAGATTACCGATTTCTTACGCTAAGAAAGTTCGAGGGGCCAAGCTTTATGGTGGGATTGAAAGTTTCCTCCCGATAAAGCTTAATATGTCTGGAGTTATCCCAATTATCTTTGCCGGAGCTTTTATGAACCTACCGACAATGATTGGATTCTTCTCACAAGTCAAAAATCAAACAATTGCAAATGCCGCAACCTGGATCCAGGAGACTTTTAATCCCCAGGGGCTCCCGTATGCCGTAATGTTCTTCGTCCTTGTCTTTGCCTTTACTTTTTTTTCAACCTTCCTTTATTTTAAGCCTAAGGATGTAGCCGAGAACCTTCAAAAGCATGGCGGCTTTATCCCAGGGATTAGGCCGGGGACTCAAACTGAGAAGTATCTTTCCTGGCTTATAAACCGAGTGACCTTATGGGGGGCAATCTTCCTTTCAGCGATAGCTGTCCTCCCGTTTATTATTCAAATATATGCTAATGTTGGAAATATCATCATCGGTGGTACCGGGCTTCTGATCGTAGTCGGAGTTGCGATTGAGATTAAAAACCAGATTGATGCGCAGATTGTGACGAAGTCTTATGAGGGGATCTAGTGATTACCTTTATTACAGGCAATCAAAACAAACTTAGAGAAGCTAGGGAGATTTTGGGTGACGTAGAGGGACACGAGATTGACTTACCAGAGATTCAAGAGGTTGATCCTCATATAATAATTAAGGCAAAGATGGATGAGGCAAAGAAGCAAGGTCTTAAGAACTTTATTGTTGAAGACACCTCACTATATTTTGATGGCCTTAATGGTTTACCAGGACCTCTGATTAAATGGTTCTTGGACAAACTCGGTAATGATGGACTTTATGATTTAGTTAAAGACAAGGACCCGAAGGCTCAAGCTAAAACTATTATTGGTTACTCCGATAAAGAAGGTAAAATTAGCTATCACGAAGGAATAATAGAGGGAGAAATAGTGGCTCCAAAAGGAGACACTAATTTTGGTTGGGACCCGATATTTAAGCCGGATGGACACGACAAAACCTTTGCCGAAATGGGCCCAGAAGAGAAGAACACGGTTAGTATGCGGAAAATGGCTTTAGAAGAGTTAAAAAAATACCTAACCGAATAATAACTATTTACAGATAATGATTATTGTGTTATTATGACTATCTTATAGTACCTTAAAATCCTTCTTAGGGACTGGTAATTTGGAATTAAAAAGTTAATTCTAGTTTGCCGTTCCCTACGAAGGGCGGAAACCGAAGACCCCTACGAGGGTCGAAAGGAAGTGGTTGTGTTGATCAAGAATAATATCTACCTTCAGATGGGGGATGTTCCTCCGGAGCTACGCACTGCACTGACCGACAAGATACGTGTGCTCGAAAGTGAGAATCGCTGGGAGAGCACTTTCGAGGGCCCGACCAACTCAATTACTCCAGTTCTCAACATGGCTCTCGACGACGGAGCTCAAGTCACGAGCTTCATCGAGTGCCTCATCAAGAAGCGTCACAACCCCCCACTAGTAGACGGGGAAATCCGCGAACAACTCTTTGAGCTCGTGGGACTACACCCGTATCTCTACAACATCCCCAGGCTTCGTCAGTGGTCCGAGCTGTTGGGCTGGGAGAAGGTCCTTGACGCTGAGTTCGTCACGGCGTATCGGGCCTGCAAGCTGATCACTACCGAGGGACACGGTGATGGTTTCGAGTACCATTTCACCGTCGACGTGGAGGGATACAAGTTGGGTCTAGATGTTATCACTAATAGGGCTAGGCTCAACACCGCGGATATGCGTGAAGGCGGAAGAGATACGAGAAAGTCTTGGGGTTACCCCCTGGCTCAAGCTCGAATCTTGAATGACCCACAAAGTCTCACTCAGCTGAAGGAGGATATGGCCGAGTACCGCTATTGGACACGTCTTGCCAAGCGCCTGATCATCAAGGCTGGTCACGCCGACTACGCTGGGCTACCCTTCGGCCAGACGATGGCCTCAATCGAGGTGGCCGATCATCCCTTCTTCCAGGACCGCGACGAATGGGAGATGGTCTGGGTCTAGCCACCCAGGTTTCCGCAGGGCCCCGGCGCGCAATGCGCCGGGGCTTTCTGTTAAAAAAAGTCTTGCACAAATCATAAAACTATCGTACAATCATTAGGCACTTAATATGACAGATAACACAAAGGAAGTAATCGAGATTGAAGGGACCGTTCAGGAATCTCTCCCAAACGCAATGTTTAGGGTAGAGCTCGAGAACGGCCACGTTATTTTAGCGCATATTTCCGGGAGAATGCGAAAGCATTACATCAAAATATTACCCGGAGATAAGGTTAAGCTTGAAATGACCCCTTATGATCTTACTAAAGGAAGAATCATCTACCGAGTAGATGATAGGAAAAAAGACCCAAATGAAAGTTAGACCATCAGTCAAGAAAATGTGTGATAAGTGTAAAATCATTCGTCGTCATGGACGAGTGCTTGTAATTTGTGATAATCCGCGACATAAGCAGAGGCAGGGATAATGGCAAGGATATCCGGTGTAAATCTACCGAGTGATAAAAGGGTTGAGGTTGGCCTTACATATATTTATGGTATTGGCCTCTCAACCGCTCAGAAAATCCTTAAAACTACCGGAGTAAATCCAGATACACGGGTCAAAGACCTTTCGGATGGTGAAGTAGGGAAGATAAGGGAAGCGATTGAGGGAAAAATTAAGGTTGAAGGAGACGTCAGGAGAGAAGTCACTCAAGATATTAAGCGACTAAAGGAGATTGGATCATATCGGGGCGCTCGTCACAGTGCCGGACTTCCTGCGCGGGGACAGCGGACCAAAACAAACGCTAGAACCAAAAGAGGGAAGAAGGTAACCGTTGGTTCCGGCAAAAAGAAAGCAATCGAGAAAACCTAAGGCAGTTAAAAGGTAAATATGGCAGAAGCAAAAAAGACAACAAGGAAAAAGAAGTCCAAGAAGAATATCGCCGAAGGTAAGGCATATATTAAGTCTACTTTTAATAATACGATTATTACCTTTACTGATGATGATGGTAACGTAATTGCATCATCCTCATCTGGTAAGCTTGGCTTCAAGGGTACCAGAAAATCTACTCCCTATGCGGCTCAGATGGCCGCTGAAGCGGCTTGCGAAGAGGCTAAATCACATGGGATTACAAAAGTTGATGTATTTGTAAAAGGGATTGGCTCTGGTAGGGAATCTGCGCTTCGGGCAATTTCTGCAAATGATATATATGTTGCGTCAATTAAAGATATTACCCCAGTACCACATAACGGGTGTCGGCCACCTAAACCAAAGAGGAATTAAGAGAAATGGCAACTGATCCAAAATGCAGAAAATGTAGAAGAGAGCAAGAGAAACTCTTTCTTAAGGGCGATAAGTGCTATACAAAATGCACCCTTGTTAAACGTAACTACGCTCCAGGGCAACACGGGCTTTCCCGTCGGGGCAAACCATCTGATTATTCGGTCATGCTTCGTGAAAAGCAAAAGGTAAAACGGATATATGGCCTTAGGGAGAGTCAATTTAAAAGCTACTTCGAGAAAGCCGCTCGAAAACAAGGCATTACTGGTGAACTTCTGCTTTCAATCCTTGAATCACGGCTCGATAACACAGTATTTAGAATGGGCTTTGCTACATCAAGAGCCCAAGCAAGACAACTCGTAAGCCACGGTATCTTTGCTGTTAATGGACGGAAGGTAGATATACCTTCAATCATCTTAAAGCCTGGTGATAAAGTAGCGGTCATTCCTGGGAAAAAGAAAAAGAAATACTTTGAAGATTTACTTGCCGCAAAGCCACGTGAGGATAATTCTTGGGTAAAGGTTGATCGCAAGAATCTCGCTGGGGAATTTGTTTCCGCTCCAATTAGAGAGCAGCTAGACCCAAGTATCAACGAACAGTTAATTGTAGAGTTCTACTCGAAATAATAAATAATAGCTTCGGAGGGATCCGAAGAAAAGGAGCCAAAGTGTTACACGACATACATCTACCGGAACTAAAAAAAGTTAAAGAAGAGGGTAATAAAGGAACTTTTGAAATAGCTCCACTTTATCCTGGATATGGGATGACGTTAGGTAACTCGCTTCGAAGAGTTATTTTATCTTCTCTTCCTGGTGCGGCTGTTACCGCTGTTAAGATTACTGGTGCCCCTCATGAATTTTCAACCCTTCCAAATGTTAAAGAAGATGTTATCGAAATTATCTTAAACTTGAAGCAACTTCGAGTAAAACTTCACTCAGACGAAGAGTTTATAAGCCTTTCGGCAAGTGGTAAGGGAAAGGTAACCGCTAAAGACATAAAAGGGAACCAAAATGTAGAGATTACAAACAAAGACTTACATATCGCAACCCTTGATAATGCTAAGGCCAAGCTTGATATTGAAATCAAGGTCGAGAAGGGCCGAGGTTTTGTCCCAATCGAGAAAAGAGAAGGTGAGAAGCTCGGCGTTGGGATGATTGCCGTTGATGCTCTTTATGCCCCAATCAAGAGGGTACGCTACAATGTCGAAAAGACTCGTGTTGGGCAAATGACCGACCTCGACAAACTAGTACTTGAGGTTGAGACCGATGGGACTGTTTCGGCTGAGGCTGCTATAAAGCAGGCCGCCGAGATCCTAGTTGATCACTTCCTTGTGATAACCGATAAAGAGACCGCAATCCGTAAAGAGAAGGTAGTTGAAGAGGAGATCGGTGATAATGCAGCAGCCGCGATCCTGATCGAGGAAGTTAATCTTTCACCTAGGACCACAAACGCCCTCCTTAATAATGAACTAAAGACGATCGATGATATCATCAAGCTTAATCTTACTGAGCTTAAGAACTTGAAAGGTTTTGGGGCTAAGGCTTTTGAAGAGATTCAAGATAAGATCAAAGAGCTTGGTTACGAGATAAAGGCAGGAGACGAAGAGGAATAATGCACCGCAGGAGTTACAAAGGTCGAAAACTGAGTCGCAAGGCTCACTTAAGAAAATCTGCAATGCGTAGTCTTACTTCGCAGATTATTCTCTATGAGAAGGTCACAACGACCATTACAAAGGCCAAAGAGGTCCGGCCAATAATTGAGAAGTTCGTAACAAAAGCAAAGGTTGATTCTGTGGCAAGAAGAAGAGACGTGGCCAAATTCTTATCGGCAAACGACAAGGCCCTTGAAAAGCTTTTTGTTGAACTTGGGCCACTCTATAAAGAGAGAAAAGGTGGTTATACCAGAATCACAAGAATAGGAGCCAGGCCTGGTGATAATACTGAAATGGCCGTTATCTCCCTTCTTGATACCGAAAAGCTAACGAAAAAAGAGATCACGAAGGAAAAAGAAAAGAAGGCCGAGAAGAAGGAGAAAAAAGAGACCAAAGCTCCTAAAAAGGGAGCAAAGACAGATACGAAGACTAAGAAAGAGACTAAAGCTAAGGGGAAAAAGTAGGGAAGATGGCAACAAATACTTACCAAATGAAGGATAGTGATAGAAAATGGCTCCTTATAGACGCGAGTGGTCTTGTTTTGGGGCGGCTAGCGACCGAGGTAGCCAATCTCTTGAGAGGGAAGAATAAGGCGACCTATTCACCGAACGTAGATGGGGGAGAGAATATAGTTATTATAAACGCTCGTGAAGTAGCCCTATCAAAAGAAGAGAAGAAACTGCAAAAGACCTATTACCGGCATTCTGGGTATCCGGGAGGCATCAAGAGCGAAACCTTCGAGGAAGCAATCGAGAAGCACCCAGAGCGGGTAATTGAGAAGGCTGTTCTTGGGATGCTCCCAAAGAACAAGCTAGCGAAAGAACAGATGAAAAGGCTTCGGGTCTATGCCGGGAGCGAACATCCCCATACGCAAGAGTTAACTAAATACGAGGTAGGTAAGTAATGGCAGATAAATACTTTAATGCAGTCGGTAGAAGGAAAGAGGCTTCAGCCAGGGTTAAGATAGTTCCTGGTAAGGGTCAATATACAATAAATGATAAATCCGATAAAGAATATTTTGGTGATGCTCGTCTTGAGGCAAGAATTAGAGAATCCTTAAAAATCCTCTCACTTGATACGAAATATGACGTTTTCGTAAAGGTTATTGGGGGTGGTAAGAGCGGTCAAGCCGATGCTATTAGGCACGGGATTGCAAGAGCCTTAGTATCAGAAGATGAGACCAGGAAACCAACCCTAAGAAAAGCCGGATATATTACAAGAGACCCAAGAGCGAAAGAAAGAATGAAACCAGGATTAAAGCGCGCTCGTAAAGCGCCACAGTTCAGCAAGAGGTAAGGAAAAGGTGCCATCTGGCACCTTTTTGTTTTCTCGAGCTAGCTATTAAGGTATAATGCCTATATGGTTGAAAGCATTTTTATTGAACTTGGTCTTATTACAGTTGTTGCTCTAATAATTACTAGTATTACCGTCAAGTTAAAACAGCCATTGATAATCGGCTATATTGTCTCTGGAATCATCTTAGGACCTAATCTCCTAAATATTACTCGTTCTAATGACGCTGTCTCTGCTTTTGCCCAAATGGGGGTTATTTTTCTGTTGTTTTTGGTTGGAATGAGCCTTAACCCCAAAATTATTAAAGATGTTGGGAAGGTCTCGCTAGTTACTGGTTTGGGCCAGATAATTTTTACTTCATTATTTGGTTTTGCCATTTCTATGGCCTTAGGCTTTTCAATGGTGGTCTCACTATACTTAGCTATTGCTCTAACATTTAGTAGTACCATTGTTATTATGAAAATCTTAACCGATAAAGAGGATGTAGATTCGGTTTATGGGAAGATTGCCATTGGTTTTCTGATCGTACAAGATATTGTAGCTATGATTCTGCTTCTTGTTACCTCAGCACTGGGGACAGATTTTGAGTCTATTGGGTTATTGTCTCTAACCGTTGCCCTAAAATTGCTCTTGGCGATAATCATCTTGGGTTTTTTGGGATATTATCTTTTACCAAGAATGATGAAGCTTGCCGCAAGGTCACAAGAGTACTTACTTTTAGCCTCTATCGGTTGGGCTCTCATTGTAGCAATTGTCTTTCATCAGCTTGATTTTAGTATGGAGATTGGGGCACTTTTAGCAGGAATCGCTCTAGCCACTTCACCTTATCGTTTTGAGATCTCATCGAAATTAAAACCACTCCGGGACTTCTTTATCTTCATGTTTTTCATCCTTTTGGGGTCCCAGATGGTCTTTACCAATATCTCAGAAATTATTTTACCGGTTATTATCTTCTCTGCCTTTATCCTAATTGGTAACCCAATTATTGTGATGATTATTATGGGTATGCTTGGCTATACGAAGAAAAACAGCTTTTTGGCGGGACTGACGGTGGCTCAGATAAGCGAATTCTCACTAATCTATATTGCGCTTGGAATATCGGTCGGTCATATAGGGGAAGAGGTATTGCCACTCGTTACAATTATCG
>JAQVJW010000018.1 GCA_028694925.1 Patescibacteria group bacterium
CGATGAAGGAGTCACAACAAAAGGTTCGAATTGCAATGGAGATGATGACTAGGCTTGCAAGACAAGCCGAAAAGGTTAGCGTTAGCCTAGATGGCAATACCCTCGACTTATACTTTGATATAGAGGAAGACTCAAGGTCTGGTGTTCGTTTTGAGATCGATGACTCAAATACAGGCGATACCATTGAAGATAATACCCTAACCTATTCTGAGTGTAGCAGCAATAATATGTCTGATACTGGAGTTATTTGTAATCTGTGGAGCGATCCAATCGACCTTTTGGGGGATAGTATTTATATAAAGAATGTGGCTGATGCTGATAGCAATTTCACTAAGGTAGGGAGTATCCCGCCAAGCCTAGAGTTTAATCTCTATACCAAGATAGGGACTGAAACTACAAGCTCTTACTATTCAGATGAGATGACATTAGAAACTGAAATAATATTGGAGAACTTAAAATGAGAAAAAGAGGAGTAGCCTTACTTTGGACCGTGGTCCTTTCTTCAGTTCTTTTGATTATTTCAGGAACAATGGTTTCATATATCATTAAAGAATCCCAATTCTCAGTCAAGATTGAGGATTCTGTTAAAGCCTATTCAGCGGCTCGTTCGGGAATCGTTTGGGGCACAAAGGGACTGGATGATGCCTCAAATGCAGAAGATAGGGATAATTTTGCAGAGGCTAGTCTTGATGGTATTCAATTTGACTTAATTGGTAACGATGAGGTCCCAGAGACTACGGTTACAATTACAGGCACCAATCCAAGCTTCATAATAGAAAGTGAGTGTACCTATAACGGAGTGACTAGGAAGCTAGAGTATGAGTACACGGCCAGCTCCCCGAATGTACTACAGATGACCCCAGGTCCGGCCGAAGAAATACAAATTAGTGATTATAATACTGAAAGTTTCTCGATGACATTCAAGTTTTGGGGTACTCACTCAACAATGTTTGGCTTAAACTCGAACGATAACGAGGCAAACGTCAGCCCAGATACAGTAACTACTGATGATCCCTATATCGCAATGCGAGTTGTGGCCGACAATTATGGGACTGCCGACAGAACAGATAACGTTAGGTTACAAACCAGAGACAAATCAGGAAGTATTGATAGGTCCGATTTTATTAAAGACTCCAGTAACAATGATTATAATATCTATTCATTACCGGAAGACGTTAGGCGAAAACCTTATTACCACAAGGTAACGATAAAATACATCAAAGACACCGCAGTCTCAATCAAACTTTATGCAAAAAACGCAGAGGGCAGTTATGACTGTGTTGGAGGTACTTCTCTTTCGCTTGTTGGAAAAGATTTTGGGAACCTAAACTCTATCTTTGTTTATGATTCGGCAGGACTAGACGGATATGATAGATACCCTGAAAATAAGGTTATATATACATATAGAGAAGATCTACCCGCAAATGAACTTTACGGTAATGGGAAGATTATTATAGGGGATCCGGAGGGATGGGATTATGATCTAGGTTACTATGTCAATTATGGCTCTGTTGAACTTACAGGTGTCGAGGTTATAACTGGCTACACTCCGCCTGCACCACCACCTGCCCCAAGTGCCCCCACAACTACGTCAGGCAATACCGAGGTATCTCTAACTTGGCCAGCTGTCGACGGAGCCACACCAGAGGTCACGTCATATGAAGTTTATTATGGCAGTAGCCCAGATACTTTGGCAAAAATTGATCCAGGGCCTGGGTTAGATACAACATTCGTAATAAACGGGCTTAACAACTATCAAACATACTATTTCGCAATCACAGCAGTTAACAGTATCGGCGAAAGTCAAAAATCAAGCACATCAACAGAGTCGCCAGGATGGAGAACGGTTGAAGGTGTTGAGCTGTCCTATGATTTTTTTACAGGACTTTGGGCCTATGGAGACTATGCATCAGAAACTTGCTCTAACACATATTGTTACGACATCAATTACGCCAGTGCAAACAGAAGGGAATTGAGGAGAGATAATGGAGTCGATTTTAGAGATACTAATTACACTGCTCGGGATATATGTCAGGCAAAAGGAGGTACCTTACCTCTGTTTGATGACTATGCAAAGCTTCGAACAGCTGGACATCTAACAAGTACTTACACACTTTTTTGGACAGCTTTTGAAGCCACTAATGAAAGGGATTCGAGTGACCCTAAGTACAGAGCCTCCATATTCGACTCTAGCAAACCTGAAAGCTATAATGAAGTTGCTGGCAAAAGCTCTACAAAAGCATTCTATTGCAAGCGCTACTAGCCCTTCCTCTTCCCATGAAAGGCCTGATGGACCTCTTTTAGCTGCTTATTAGTCACATGAGTATACATTTGGGTGGTTGTAATTGAGGAGTGCCCTAGCATCTCCTGAACGCTCCGAAGATCTGCCCCATTAAAAAGAAGGTCAGTAGCAAAAGAATGCCTGAGCATATGAGGGGTCACCTTCTTTGTGATCCCAGCAAGTTTTGCGTATCTTGCGACAAGCCGTTGGACACTTCTTTGTGTTAGCCGCATATATTCCCCCTCTTCGTCTTTAACGCCTCCGTAATGGATAAAAAGCGGGTCATAATCGTCTTTTCGAGTCGAGAGATATGCAGAAATAGCACTCGCCGCAGAACTAGAGATAAAGACAACCCGGTCCTTACCGCCCTTACCCCGGATAAAGACCTCGCCTTTTTTGAGGTTAATCTGGTCTCGATTTAGTCCCACAAGCTCACTTACCCGAAGGCCGGTGGAAAAGAGGACCTCAAGGATAGCTTCGTCTCTTCTTTGGACCTCCTCCTTTTTGGTATATTCCCTGGGAGCTGCGATAAGCGCATCTACCTCACGCTCATCAAGAAATCCAATCTGCTTTCTTTTGGCATCGGCGAGCTCTATCTTCTCTGGAGCCAAACTCTCTATATCCCTCTTTGCGAGGTACTTTAGAAAGGCTCGAATGGCTATCAAATGATAGTTTTGAGTTATCTTCTTCATTTGCTCACCATTTTGACCTTCGAGCCGATTAAGGTACAACCTATAGGAGCGGATCTTATCCAAGGTTATTGTCTTTGGAGTCGCTTGGCGAGAGCGGTCATCCTCAAGAAACTCAAGGAATCGATACAAGTAATGCTCGTAATTTCGGATTGTAAGCTCAGAGTGCCCCTTTTCGATCTCACAGTACTCGAGGAAGTCTCTTATAAGATGATCGAGATATCTTGTGTTCATACAAATATTGTACGACACAATCGTAAATAGCGCGAATACCTGTTAAAATATTAAAGCTATGAGTATATATTGGGCTACAATTTTAGGAGCCGTTCAGGGAATTACCGAGATTCTTCCGATCTCTTCATCGGCTCATCTCGTCCTTTTCCCTTGGTTTTTCTCTGCCCAGGACCAGGGTCTGGCTTTTGATGTCGCTCTGCACTTGGGCTCACTTCTTGCTGTTATTATCGCCTTTTCCGCCGAATGGCTAAAACTCCTAAAAGAAGGTATTAAGCTTATAGAAAACAAGCTAAAGCCCGAAAACCATAGCCAAAAGATGATCTACTACCTTATAATCGCAACGATCCCGGGAGCGCTCGCTGGCTATTTCTTAGAAGAAGTAGCCGAGACGACCTTCCGCTCACCATACATTATTGTTTTTACCTTGGTTTTTTACGGCCTTCTTCTCTATTATTTCGAAAAAAAAGGAAGCAAAGCCAAATCCTTCTCAGATATTACTTTGAAAGATGCCCTAACTATTGGGGTTGCCCAGGCACTTGCCATTGTTCCGGGCACATCTCGTTCTGGAGTAACAATCTCAGCCGGACTCTTTTCGGGACTTAAGAAAGAAGAAGCCGCTAAGTTCTCCTTTATGCTCTCCGCTCCGATCATCCTTGGGGCGGGACTTGTGAAAATACCCGATATTCCTGTTTCTGAATTGACTGCACCATATTTTTGGGTTGGGCTCGCGTCCTCACTCATCTTTGCCCTTATCTCAATCAGATTTATCCTTAGATTTGTTAAGGAGAGGAGCTATGGCTGGTTTACGGCTTACAGGATCGCTTTGGCTTTAGTAATATTAACTGTTCTTTTGGTGCGAGGTTAGATGGAAGAGTATCTTAAAGTATTAATTACAGCAATGATTCCAATCGGAGAGTTAAGAGCCGCAATCCCACTAGGGCTCTCGGCCTTTCATCTGCCCGTATGGCAGGTATTTGTCCTGAGTGTTATAGGGAATATGATTCCCATCGTTTTTATAGTGTTCCTCCTTGAGCCAGTTTCGAACTTCCTTTCTAAACACTTTAGATTCTTTAAATGGTTTTTTAATTGGCTTTTTGAGCGAACCCGACACAAACACTCTCATCGCTTTGAAGTCTTAGAAGAGATTGCTCTTGTAACCTTTGTCGCGATACCTCTTCCGGTCACTGGAGCCTGGAGTGGGGCAGCGGCGGCCTTTGTCTTTGGTATCCCACCTAAAAAGTCCCTGCCCCTTATCTTACTTGGAGTCTTAATAGCTGGAGTTGTGGTAACGTTAATAACCCTCGGGTTAGACTATATTATCTAGGAGGAATATGAAGATAGAAGAGACAAAGCTCACAAATGGAGCAAAAATAATCGGAGTAGATATCCCAAAAGCAAAATCATTAACTATAAATATTGGTTTTAAGACTGGCTCCAGGAATGAAGACCCCCAATATGCTGGAATCTCTCACTTCCTCGAACACATGGTCTTTAAGGGTTCAAAGAAACGACCTACCGCAAGGGAGATTGCCCAGGAAGCCGATGGCTTGGGGGCTATCTACAATGCGATGACTGAAAAAGAATGGACTTTCTATTATATTAAAACTATTCCAGAAAACTTCAAAAAAGCTTTAGATATTTTAGCAGACATGGCCATAAACCCTCTTCTTTTAGATGAAGAGTTACAAAAAGAGAGGGGAACTATAATCGAAGAAATTAAGATGTATCAAGATATGCCATCCGAAGACATTGACTGGAGAATGGAAGAGACAATGTATGGCGCCAAGAACCCGCTCGGAAGAGATGAGATTGGTACAGAACAATCGGTTAACAATATCACCCAAAAGGCTATGGCTGAATATTTTGATAGTCAATATGTCGGTGGTAATTGTATCGTTGTGATTGCCGGTAATCTTCCTCGAGACTACAAAGGAAAGATAAGTAAATATTTAACCGGTCTAAAAAACGATTCAACAGAATACCCAAAATTGCCCCAAAAGTCAGATACCAAGACAAGACTAATCAACAAAGAGACGGAACAGGCGCATATTGGCATCTGTCTACCAGATTATTCATACAACGATGAGCTTCAATTCGCCTCAAGAATCATTAGTGCAAGCTTAGGAGGGTTTATGAGCTCAAGACTCTTTACTGAAATTAGAGAAAAAAGAGGCTTGGCATACCATATCGCTTCATATAACAAGAAATATTCGGATAGCGGTAGCTTCTGTATTATTGGGGGGATAAAGACTAAGAAGGCAGAAGAAGCTATAAAGATAATCAAGGATGAAGCCTTAGGCTACCTCGATAAATTAACAAGCGAAGAGATAGAGAAAACAAAAGGATATCTTCAGGGAGTATACGGCCTTAAGTTTGAAGATACTGAAGCAAGGGCCGTCTTTATGACCCTTCAATATATGTTGGCACGCGACCCCTTAACGCCAGAGGAATTTATAGAAAAAATTCTTGCGGTAGATAAAAAACAGATAGAGGAAGCCGCAAAAGAACTCTTCACCCCGGATAACCTTTACCTCACGATTATTGGACCCTTTAAAAGTGAAGAAAAGTTTGCTAAAATACTATCTCGTTAGGAGAATATAAATGACCGAGCACATAGAAAGAACATTAGTACTCTTAAAGCCAGACGCGGTTGAGCGAGGGCTTATGGGAAGAATCATCGAAAGGTTTGAGGATGCTGGTTTTAAGATTGTGGCCGTAAGGCTTACCAGACCTAATAAAGAGATGGGCCTAAAGCATTATGATGAAGACGTTTCCAAGAGAAACGGTGAACATATTCGAGAGTATAATGTTGAATTTCTGACCTCAGGTCCTGTTCTTGCGATGGTGGTAGAGGGCGTAAACGCTGTTGAAAATGTCCGAAAGTTTTGCGGCACCACCGAGCCAAAATCAGCCCCACCAGGAACAATTAGGGGTGACTTTTCTCACGTCTCATACGGTCACGCAGATACGAGAAAGCAGGTTATAAAGAATGTTGTTCATGCCTCCGGTGATAAAGAATATGCCGAAAAAGAGATTGGTCTTTGGTTTAATGGTGATGAGATCATCGAATACGAATCGGTTCACGAAAAGCACACTAGATAACACGCCCCGGTAGCTCAGTGGATAGAGCACAGGTTTCCTAAACCTGGTGTCGCAGGTTCAATTCCTGCTCGGGGCACCATCTATTGCTAAAAATAATAAATCAAGCTATTATATTTACATATAGGGCTTAAGGAGGGATTTTAAATGACTAAAAAAGCAACAAAGAAAACTAAGGAAGAACCAAAGAAGACTGAGGTGAAGGAAGAGAAAACCACACCAAAGAAGAAGTCTAAGAAGTTTGATCTCAAAAAACTTAAACTAACAGGCGGTAAAGCCATTATAATCGGCGCTGTGGCTATTGTTGTCGTCTTTCTTGCGACTGTTGGGTATTTAATCTATGGTGCAAGGAATGAATCACCTTTTGTAAAAAGGGTCTCTGCAATTGTCCCTTATCCTGCTGCTTTTGCTGATGCCCGCTATGTTTCGACTTACTCTTACCTAGATCGGCTAGATATCCTAAAAAGTTATTACCGAGAATTTGATGGGACTGACTTTAATTCTGATGAGGGAAAAGAAGTACTTTCTCAGATAAGGACTCAGACCTTAGATGGTCTCGTAGAAGATGCGATCGTCGAGAAGGAAGCCAAAGAGAGAGGAATCTCAGTCTCAGAAGACGATCTAAATTCTGAGTTTGACCAACTTGTTACCTCAAATGGCGGAACCGAAGAGTTCACCAATATCCTTAAAAAGTATTATGGCCTTACGGTTGATGAATTTAAGGAAAAGATTTTTGAGCCAAGAATGCTAAGGGAAAAGGTAACCGAAGCGATTAACTCCGATGAGAGCGTCCTAAATGCCGCTAAAGAAAAGGCCAATGATGTCTATACCAAAGCAACCGCAAAGGATGCCGACTTTGCCGCTCTTGCAAAGGAATACTCCGATGACCCCGGCAGTGCTGCAAACAGCGGAGATCTTGGTTATTTCGAAAAAGGAAAGATGGTTCCAGAATTCGAAGAGGCTGCCTTTAAGCTAAAAGAGGGTCAGGTCTCAAAACCTGTAAAAACAGTTTATGGTTACCATATTATTAAGGTGACCGATGTTAAGGGTGATGAGATCAAGGCTAGTCACATCCTCATTAAAGTCCGAGACTTTAATGAATGGCTCGCCGAAAGAAAAACTGAGCTTGAAAACAAGAAAATCCTTGGGGTAATCCCTGGTCTCTGGAAGCTAATCCCAACCGAATAAACTAAAATTCAAAAAGAGAGGCTCTTAAGTAAGGGCCTCTTTTTTGATATAATGAGCAGCGCTAGGCGGGTATCGTATAGTGGCTATTATGCAACCTTCCCAAGGTTGAGAGACGGGTTCGATTCCCGTTACCCGCTCCAAGCCGGTATAGCTCAGTGGTAGAGCAGTCCCTTCGTAAGGGAAAGGTCGTCGGTTCAAATCCGACTATCGGCTCCAATAAGCTTGAAATTACCCCTATTCTCTGCTAGAATAACAAAGTAAGGAGATAAATGACCCTATCGAAAGATGAGAAGAATAAAGTAGTAAAAGACCTCAAAACCCACAAAAACGACACCGGTTCTCCAGAAGTCCAAGTGGGTATTTTTACCGAACAGATCAATAAGCTGACTGATCACCTAAAGAAGCACAAAAAAGACGAGCATTCCCGCCGTGGGCTTCTTAAAATGGTTGGTAAACGCCGAAGGCTCCTTGATTATCTTAAGCACAAGGACGAAAAGAGATACGAAACAGTCGTTAAAAAGTTAGGGTTAAGAAAATAATGATAGATTAATAAATAATATTAATATTAGGAAGCAGAGCCGGGAGTAGCCACACTTCTCACCCTGTTTCCTAATTGTCCTTCGGGACAAGAGGAATTGCGCTCTCCCAGAAAGGGAAATGATGAATAAATTAGAAAAGATTTCAGTCTCACGTGAGATTGATGGAGTAAAGTTTGAGATCGGAACAGGAAAGGTCGGTCTTTTGACCTCTGGTTCCGCCGTTATCCAGGCTGGGGATACGATTGTGATGGCTAATGTGGTTGTGGGAAACTGTGATGAAGAGAGAGATTACTTCCCAATGTCGGTTGACTTTGAGGATAAGTGGTATGCAACCGGTAGAATCTCCGGTTCTAGGTTTGTAAAGCGCGAAGGGAGACCTTCAGAGCTCGCTACCCTACGTTCTCGGATGATCGATAGGCCAATAAGGCCAATGTTCCCAAAGGGTTACATGAATGAGCTTCAACTTATAGTCACCCCGCTATCGCTTGACGATACAACAGGAGTTGACCCAGTTGTCCTTGGAATAAATGCCGCCTCAGCTGCCCTTATAATGAGTGAGGCTCCTTTTGAGGGGCCCCTCGGAGCGGTTCGAGTCGGTGAAGTTGACGGGAAAATTAAATTTAACCCAACCTATGATGAACTTACAACTTCAAATCTAAGTATCCTTGTAGTTGGTACCAAAGATGCCATCACAATGGTCGAGGCAGAGATGAATGAGCTTCCAGAAGATAAGTTTGTACAGGTCGTAGGGAAAGCTCATGAGATTATTAAGGAAAGTATCGCCCTTCAGGAAGAGTTACTTGCAAAGGTTGAAAAGAAAGAGAAAGAAACTAAGCTCCTTCTGCCAGATGAAAAGACAGTCGCCGATGTTAAGAAATTTCTCTCAGGAAAACTAGGAAAAGCCGTAAGACATGAAGATAAAATGGCTCGAAAGCAAATTTTAGCCGACCTTGAAGATGAGGTGATGGAACACTTCACCGAAGGCTATGAAGAAAAAGATCTTCATGAATCATTTGATAAAGCCATTAAAGAAGAGGTCCGTAGAGCAATCCTTGAGGAAAGCGAAAGACCGGATGGACGGAAGATGGATGAGGTACGAGAACTCACCTCTGAGGTTGGTCTGCTCCCAAGGGCCCATGGTTCAGGACTATTCTCGCGAGGCATAACCCAAGTCCTTTCAGTCGTCACCCTAGGCTCACCCTCAAAGGCCCAAATGATAGACTCGATGGACCAAAACTTCGAAAAGTATTATATGCACCACTATAACGACGCACCGTATTCTTACGGTGAAACAGGGAGACTAGGGCCAGGTCGAAGAGCAATCGGACACGGCTTCTTGGCCGAAAAGGCTCTCCTTGCTGTTCTCCCAAAACACGAAGACTTCCCCTACACCATCAGAGTCGTCTCTGAAGTTATGTCCTGTAACGGGTCCTCATCGATGGCGGCAGTTTGTGGCTCTTCACTTGCTCTTATGGATGCTGGTGTTCCCGTAAAGAAGCATGTTGCCGGCGTAGCGATGGGGCTTGTGACCGAAGATGGGACTCTAGAGGGGAAATATGAAATCCTAACTGATATCCAAGCGGCCGAAGACTTCGCCGGGGATATGGACTTTAAAGCAGCGGGCACAAAGGATGGCCTTACGGCTTTTCAGCTTGATATTAAGATCAAAGGCTTAAAAACTGCCTTTATTGCAGAAGTCTTGGATCGGTCAAAAAAGGCTAGAAACGAGATTATTGATGTTATGGAGAAGGCCATTGAAGCTCCAAAGAAAGAGCTTTCGAAGTATGCTCCAAGACTGATCACTATCATGATTAATCCTGAGAAGATAAGGGATGTCATCGGTAAAGGTGGGGAGATGATTAACAAGATTACCGCCGAAACTGGAGTTGAGATCAATATCGAAGATAACGGGGAAGTTGTTGTCGCTGGCGTAGATGGCGCCGGAACCGACAAGGCTGTTGAGTGGATTAAGGCTCTAACCGAAGAGCCAGAGATTGGTAAAACCTACGATGGGACAGTAAAGAAGGTAATGGACTTTGGCGCTTTCGTTGAATTCCTCCCGGGTCAAGAAGGGCTTGTTCATGTTTCTGAAATTTCAGATGAACGGGTCGAAGATGTGGCCGAAGTACTTACAGAAGGCCAAGAGGTAAGAGTGAAGCTTTTTGAGATCGATAAGATGGGAAGAAAGAATCTCTCGATAAAGAGAGCCAAATAGCAAAAAGGGCGCCCAAGGGCGCTCTTTTTTGATAGAATAGAGTTATGAGTGAACGATTAGACCCAGAAGAATACATGGCCTGGAAAGAAGAGAGAGGCTCAGACGAAGGTAGATACGCAACAGCTTCTCTTGTAAATGTGGCAAGAAGTGATGGGCGAGTTGAACCCGGTTGGAAGGTTGCAGCAAAGTCACCCGAAGGTAATGTGACTATTGTTAAAGAGGGAACCGGAGAAATAAAAATAGTCACCGCCGAAGAGCTGGATAGATTCAATAAATTTCCAGGAGACACTGTTTCTGTTCAAAGAACCGATGGGACAATTGAAAATGACTGGACTTTCAAGAACGTAGATGAAAACGGAAAAATTATTCTAGAGAAAAAGATTCCCGGGAAAATATTAACAAAACGTGTTACTCAAGAGGATTTTATTGCACTTAATTACGATATAGAGACAGATGAAAATCGCCATCATCAGTGACATTCACGATAACAAGCCAAGACTAGACGAAGCTCTAGAAATCATAGAAAAAGAGAAAATTAAAACCTGTATTTGTTGTGGGGATATCTCAAGTCTTGAGATTGTAAAACAGCTGTCTGAACAGTTCGATTCTGTCTATATTTCTCTTGGAAATATGGATTTTAAACTCAAGGGTCAGCTAGAACTCATACCAGAAAATGTTAAAATATCCCCTGATATCCTTGAAGTAGAGATAGATGGCAAGAAGATAGCCATTATCCATTATGACTACCGGGCAAAAGAGCTTGCAAAGAAAGGCACATACGATTACATCTTCTATGGGCATACGCACACCCCTTGGGAAAAGAAAATTGGAAAAACGAAAATCATAAACCCGGGGGAGATCGCCGGCCAATTCGGAAGGCCAAGCTTTGCTATTTTCGATACGAAAAGTGGGAAAACTACGCTAAACTTGTTAAAATAGCACTATGGAAGATATTAAGGATAAATCTGGGCTTAAGATAGAGCTTAGCGGTAGTAAACTCCTCTACGATAAGGAAGATTTTCAAGTTGAGCCAGCTGTTCGCTTGTTTGCTGATGCCGAAAAGGTCTATCAGGATAAGACCGACGGCAAAGAAGAGCTTTATTATATGTATCGATATTTTGAGAGAGATACCGATAAGGATAAGTTTGTAAAGAGCGATACCGAATATGATATAACGGTTATAAATCCCGGGAAGGTTGGGGAAGAATATATCAAAACCAAGGGGCACTATCATGCCCTGGTCCCAGGTACCGATATCTCATACCCTGAGGTGTACGAAGTTATTAAGGGTGAGGTCGAATATCTCATTCAAACAAAGCCAAACGATAAAAAAGAGACCAATGTTGTTATCATCACCGCAAAAGAGGGAGAAAAGATTATTGTTCCCCCGGGTTATGGCCATATTAGTATTAACACAACTGAAAGGCCTGGGGTTGAATCCAACCTTCAAAAAAGGGATTTACCCGCCGGAGCCGATTATGGTGGTTTTGAATACTATCACGGTGGAGCAATGTATCGGACAGAGGAAGGTTGGATCAAAAACCCTGAATACGTTATCAGGTCGGTTCGATATGTTAGCCCTAAAGAGAAACCCGAATGGGGCCTTACAAAAGACAAACCATTATATACCTCCTTTATAGAAACCCCTGAGAAGTTTGATTTTATCGTACGCCCCCAAAACTACGATTTTTCGGATATTTGGCTCGAATCTAAATAGAAATTATGTTAAAATCGGAGGGCTCGGTGGGATGGCTGAGTGGTCGAAAGCGCACGCTTGGAGTGCGTGTGTGCCCGTGAGGGCACCCTGGGTTCGAATCCCAGTCCCACCGCCATGATATAATAAGACAGGAGGTAATTATGGCAGAAAAAAAGAAAGATAATGACGACAGATATGGAGCTCTTTTTGTCCCTGCAGGTGTTCTTACCGGCATTGGAGTAGGATTTTTGATTGAAAACATCGCTGCTGGAACTATGATTGGCCTTGGAGTTGGGTTCCTTATCTTTGCAACTATTACCGTTGTTAAAAAGAAATAATTTTTAGTCAAAAAGATAATGATTAAGTGAGCTTGCTACTGTATCTTTATGAGTAGCGAGGTTTTATGTATAAAGATCGAAAAGAGGCAGGGGAAAAGCTGGCCCAGGCCCTTGGACTTAGTCAGTTAGAAAATCCGGTAGTATTTGGTTTGGCCCGAGGTGGCCTTCCGGTAGCGGAAATAGTCGCAGGTGTCCTTAATTGTCCCCTAGATATACTAGTCGTTCGTAAATTATCTTCATGCAGGTACCCTGAGTTTGGGTTTGGGGCGATCGCTCCCGGCGAAACAGAGATTATTGACTGGATGACCGCCGAAAAGTTGGGGCTCACCCCTTTTGATATCGAACAAATAACAAAAAGTGAGAAGAAAGAACTCTATCGCAGGTTAGGCGAGTACCGAGAAAGCATTAAGTATGAGAGCCTTTCAGGTAAGGAAGCAATTGTAGTCGATGATGGGATTGCAACTGGAGTTTCCGTAAAAGCGGCGATTGCCTTCCTTCGGATTCTTGAACCTAAAAGGATTATAGTAGCTGCTCCGGTTTGTGCTCGTGATACCGAGAAAGAAATTATGAAAGAAACTGATGGGGTTATTTGTATAATAAGTGACCCATCCTTCATGGCGGTAGGTCAATATTATTCAAATTTCCCTCAACTTACCGATGAGGAGGTGGTTAGTATCTTAAAAAAGTGTCAAACCAAAGTTAAAATGTCCTCTTTCTGCAAAGTAGAAATGTCCGGTTTTTGACTTTTAATGTTACTGTAATTTCTCCATGGATGATCGACCGGTGGCACCCATGGTTTATGTTCTTTGTTCT
>JAQVJW010000030.1 GCA_028694925.1 Patescibacteria group bacterium
TGGTATGATAATGAATGGGGTTATTCAAACCGCGTCGCCGACCTTATAGACTTCTTGGCTAAAAAGTCCTAAATAGTATGAATCTTCCACTAATAACAAAGGAAAATGTAGCGGGTAAAAAAGTTCTTGTCAGAGCTCCTTTTGACGTTCCCTTAAATGGTTCTCGGGTAGCAGATGATACCCGTCTCAAGTCAGCCTTACCGACTCTAAAATACTTACTGGAAGGTGGGGCATCTCTTGTTTTAATTGGAAAGAATGGTCGACCAGAAGGGAAGAGGGTGAAGAAGCTTTCTCTTTCTGTACCGGCGAAACATCTCGCTAAAATTTTAGGAAGAAAGGTCAAGTTTGTCCCTGATGTAGTCGGCCCCAGAGCCGAAAAAGCTAAAAAAGCTCTAAAACCTGGGGAGATTCTAGTTCTTGAGAACCTGCGCTTCTATCCCAAGGAAAAGGAAAGAGACCTAGAATTTGCGAAGAATATTGCCACAGGGATGGATATCTACGTCTTTGAAGACTTCCCCAATGCCATGAATGATCATGCTGGAACGACCGGGGTAGCTGAATTTCTGCCGACTTTTGCTGGAGAGCAATTTGCAAAAGAGATAAAGAAACTCTCAGAAACTATGGATAATCCTAAGACCCCTTTTGTAGCTGTTTCTGGCGGAGCTAAAATATCAACCAAGATAGAAATCTTAAAGAGCCTTATCGCCCGAGTCGATGTCCTTATCTTAGGTGGGGGGATGGCTAATACGATGCTGGTTGCTGAAGGTTATGACATCGGGAAGTCTCTTTATGAAGAAGAGTATGTTGATGCGGCCGAAGAAATCGCAAAACTTGCCTATGATAATGCTGTTGAGCTACTTTTGCCTGATGATGTCGTAGTTGCAGGGAAACCAGGCCCAAGAGCCAAAACAAAAGTGAAGGCGATCGACGAGGTAAATAAAGGCGAGATGATTGTCGATATTGGGCCCAAATCGATTGCTAAATTCTCAGAACCCCTAAAGTTTGCTGGTACTATATTTTGGAACGGACCAATGGGAATCTCTGAGTATAAGCCTTCAGCAGGAGGGACGGAGGGAATCGCTCATATCATTTCAGAATCGAAGGCAATATCGGTAATCGGTGGTGGTGATACAGTTGCCTCATTAGGGGATGATGTTAAGTTTGATTTTGTCTCGACTGGAGGCGGTGCAACTCTTGAGTATATAGCGGGGGAGACCTTGCCAACGATTAAAATGTTCGAAAAAAAGTAATTATGGTAGAATATAATTAGTTTGGAGGGCATGTGAGACAAAAGATTGTTATTGCGAATATTAAGATGAATCTCTCGGTTCCCGAGAATTCGGTTCTGTTTGAGAAATACAAAAAAGAGATTGCATCCGAAAGAACCGAGGTGGTAGTCTGTCCGTCATATCTCGACATCTATTCAGCCGAAGGGATTTTTAAAGGAACAAAGATTAAGGTTGGTTCTCAGGATATCTTCTATGAAGAAGAGGGTAGGTATACCGGAGAGATCTCACCAGACCAGCTCAAGGGCTTTGCCGAGTACTCCATTGTGGGTCACTCAGAAAGGCGTAGTAACTTTGGAGAGACTGATAAGATTGTGGCGAAAAAGGCCGCGGCCGCCGCAAGGCATGGCATCGTTCCAATTATTTGTGTTGGTGAGAATCTTCATGAGAAGATGGACGGTCTTACAAAGCTTGTTGTAACCGGCCAAACCGAAGCCTCGCTTTCAGAACTTACGGCAAAAGAGGTCGCCGAATCAGTGATTGCCTATGAGCCTATTTGGGCCATTGGCACTGGCCATACCTGTGATCCTGGGACTGCGAATGAAGTTGTGCGTAACATCCGTAACCTTATAAAAGTACTTTTTGGAGAAAAAACAGCCGAGAAGGTCCATATCATTTATGGTGGTAGTATCGATGAGAAGAACATTAAGGGATTCGCAAAGGAAAAAGAGATTGATGGCTACCTTGTCGGTACCGCTTCTCTAAATCATACTGCTTTTGCAAAGATTGTAGATACTGTCGATAAAGGAAGTGTCGGAAAAATTACAAGAAAAGTATCAAAGCCTAAGTCCAAGACGAAGACCAAGAAAAAAACGACTAAAAAGAAAAAATAATGCTCGTAAATCCCGTTAAATTATTTAAAAAAGCCCAAAAAGGTGGCTATGCCATTGGCGCCTTTAATACCAGCAATGTTGAAATCACAAAAGCGATTATAGAGAAGGCGGAAGAACTCAAGTCCCCCGTAATTATTGAGACTTCAGAGGGGGAGATGGAGAGTGCCGGGGCAAATATCGTGGCCGCTGAGGTCAAGGAGCTTGCCCGTGGGTCAAAGATCCCAATTGTTTTACATCTCGATCATGGCAAATCGTTCGAAGCGGTTAGGGAAGCCGTTCGGGCTGGCTATACGTCAGTCCATATTGATGGTTCGGACCTTACGTTTAATGAAAACGTTGAACTGACGAAAGCCGTACGGGAATATGCTCATTATAATGATGTAGCGGTCGAGGGTGAAATTGGCCATATATCGGGAAAATCGGCTCATCATAAGGACGAAAGGCTTGTAATTGAGAAGAAGAACTTAACGAGTCCTAAAAAGGCCGAAGAATTCGTAGTTAAAACCAAGGTTGATATTCTTGCAATCTCGATTGGGAATATCCATGGGATTTATGCCGAAGACCCAAAGCTCGACTTTAAGAGACTTCTAGAAATTAGGGAATTAGTAAGAAAGCCTTTCTCGCTTCACGGTGGTTCCGGGATTCCTAAAAATCAAGTCATGCGTGCGATTGAAATGGGTATCGTAAAGGTTAATGTTAATACAGAACTTAGGATGGCTTTTAAGGAGGGGATAATGCATGAGTTTGATTTACACCCTGATGAGGTAGTGCCCTATAAATACTTACCGGCTGGAGCCGAGGCGGTCTCAAGGGTGGTTGAGCAAAAGATTAGATTGTTTGGAAGTGTTGACAAAGCTTAGGCTTTATAGTAAAATATTATTATGAATATAAAGGATTTTATCAAAA
>JAQVJW010000004.1 GCA_028694925.1 Patescibacteria group bacterium
TTGCTCATTCTTAGCACCTCCATTATTCCTCCCGTCGTTTATGTGATTTCTATATATAATCTTGACAGGGAGAAGGGGACATTTCTACTTTGCTCACAATAGGACATTACTACTTTGGGCTAACAAGAGCCAAAAAATACTTGACAAATGATCAAACATTTGATATATTACTATGTCATCCTAAAGGAACGCCCAAATGAGCCTTAAGGGGTGATGAGAGAAAGGTGGATTTATGAAAACATTAATTAAGAAACTGTTCGCAATCGTTGGAATCCTGTCGCTATCTACGGGCTGGCTACTTATGCCTGGTACCCTGTTTAGCTCAGGAACTTATGATTGTGATACTAACGCACTTGTCTATTGTGGTGCTTCGACAAGAAGCATGCTTGCAACTAAGCTCGAAAACGGTACTGGGAGACAGTATCAATCGGCCGCCGAGCTTCAAGACCTGTTTGGCTATTACCGAATCCTTCCAAAGGATATTCGTTCTAGTGCAAATATTAAGGAAGGTTATGTCACAAAGACAAACACTGTAACAGTGGGTGGTAAAGTTGTTGCAAACGGCTACAATGTCTACTCGCTAGGTCGAGAATATATTGCCCCTTCAACAAGGGTATCAAGATTCACATACCCAATCTATCAGAGACACCCTTCGGTTAGCTTTAAGTCCACACAGCTTCCAGCTTGGGTATATATGAATCCAGATGGAACCTTCGCTTATGCCGTGATCAAATCTTGCGGTAATATCGTTCCTGGTAAGCTATATACTGCCCCTACGTCTAAGTACAAGCTTAATATCTGGAAGTATGAGGATATGAACCTAAACAAGGTCAAAGACGCTAATGAAAACTACGTTCCTGATTGGTACTTCGATGTGACTGGTCCTAACGGTAAAACAAGTAGAGTTAAGACTTCGGCAAATGGTGGAATTACCATCACAAGACTTGTCCCTGGTAAGTACACTATAACGGAGCTCTCAAGACCTGGATGGAGAAGTATTACAGGGCTTACGCAAACAGTTACCATTAAAGACAAAGATGTAACAGTTAAGTTTGGTAACGTTGAGATGCAAAAGCTTACAATCTGGAAATATAACGACGAAAACAAAGATGGCGAAAGACAAGAGAATGAACCATTCATGTCTAACTGGGAGTTTGATGTAAATGGACCGCTTGGGTATAGCTACCGAGCCAAGACTACCGATAATGGTGGTATCACTATAACAAGACTAAATCCTGGTACCTACACTATTACCGAAAGACAGCAAAACGGTTGGAACAATACTACTCCAATTACCCAGAAGGTAACAATTGCTCGTGATGGTAAGGTTGTCTACTTCGGTAACGCTAAGATCGTAGAAGTTCAAGATGAAAAAGCCAGACTTGTTGTCGCTAAGTTCTACGACAAGGATGCCGACGGAACAAAAGACAGTGATGAGCGGATGCTCGAAGGCTGGACATTTAGGGTTACCGGGCCTGATGGTTATGAGAATACTCTTGTAACTGATGAGAATGGTATCGCCTCGCTTTCCGACCTAAAGCCTGGAGAATATACCGTAACAGAGGTCCTTCGGGATGGTTGGGAGAACACTACTGGCCTAACTGTGACCGAGACTCTTGATGCTGATGAAACTCAAGACTACATCTTCGGTAACCGAGAGCTTGATGAACCAGAAGAGCCCGAAGAGCCAGAGGAACCAGAATATCCAACTGGTAAGGGTTCACTGCCTAAGTCTGGTCCAGTTGAGGCGGCTGCTGCTGCAGGGACCTTCGGTCTCTCCGGCTCAGCCCTTGCTTGGATCCGTTCTAAGAAGAGACTTCTAGACGCCTTCAAGAAATAACGGAAAAACAAAAGGCACCGCGAAAGTGGTGCTTTTTGTGTACTTAAAGCGAGCTATGCTAGAATATGATTATGGATATCACAAAGAAACAACTTGAGGAAGAAGCGGTTGAAATAAAAAAGAGGGTAGCCGATGCCATAAAGAAGCTTGCCCTAACCGATAAGGAGAGTGAGCTTGACCTTCTTGAGGAAGAGAGTCAGGGTCCTTCCTTTTGGGAGGATTCAGAGCTTGCGGCAAAGACAATGCAAAAGATTAACAATATCAAGGAAGTTGTTGTCCCTTGGCGGAAGATCGAAAAGGATACGGCTGATATCCTAGAAATACTAAATGAAGTAAAAGAAGAGGATAAGATTCTTAACGACCTTAATGATAGTTTAGCTAGAATAAAAAAGGAACTTCAGGAGAGAGAGATCGATACCTATTTCTCTGGTAAGTATGATGATAATAATGCTATCCTCTCGATTTATGCTGGGGCTGGCGGGGTTGATGCTCAGGATTGGGCCGAGATGCTCCTTTCGATGTATCTTAAATATGCCGAAAAGAGAGGTCTTAAGGCAAAGATAGTTGGACTCTCTTCCGGCCAAGAGGCAGGGATAAAAAGCGTTACGGTTGAAATAGAGGGGGTGAGGGCTTATGGACTCCTTAAGTCTGAGGGCGGAGTGCATCGATTGGTGCGAATCTCACCATACGATGCCGATAAAGCTAGACATACTTCATTTGCCTTAGTTGAAGTCATCCCAGAGATTGAGCCAAAAGACCTTACGATTGATGAAAAGGACTTAAAGATAGATACTTATCGCGCCTCTGGTCATGGTGGCCAAAGCGTTAATACAACTGACTCTGCCGTGAGGATAACACATCTTCCAACTGGTATTACAGTCACCTGTCAAAATGAACGATCCCAGCTTCAAAACAAGGAGCAGGCTCTAAAGATATTAAAAGCCAGGATTGCGACCGAGAAGGGAGCCGAAAAAGAAAAGGAACTTAAGATTATAAAAGGTGAAAACCTTTCGGCCGAATGGGGCTCTCAGATCCGCTCCTATGTCCTTCATCCCTACACGATGGTTAAGGACCACCGAACGGGGGAAGAGACAGCCAATACAGAAAAGGTGCTCCTAGGAGAAATTCAACCATTTATCGATGCTTATCTAAAGTCATAAGAGAACGGGGGCCCAACTTGGGCCCCCGTCAAAAAGGATGGTGTGACCGGTTCAGATGTTCCGTCTGGCGCCGAGGGTGTTGTCGCCGAACGCATAGCGGCAACTAGTGCTGAACGCACGCATCAGTCAAATACTCCCGTATTTAAACGACTGACACATCTGAATTGGAAGAGATTACTAGTGACTCGGCAATAAGCCACTCTCTCCGGTGAACCACCCAAGTGGGTTCTTGAAGTGCAGTGTCTGCAAGGGAGTAGACGTTATTATCCCGGTAGATATCCCTTATCCCTATGGGTGCGACTAGGTCGCAACAGCAGTGGTAGGACAAACTATCGTCCCCTGCACTTCACTTCATAAGCGCGTGGAAGCCGATGCTTCTGGCCAGGTGGCCTGCCTCAAGCGATATTCGCTTATCTCCCAAGGAGATGTCGCTCCAATCCCCGATGTTGGCTGGCCAATGTAGTGCGTTGCCGGTCGCACGCGCTGATGAACAAGGAGCGTCCCCAAGAGGGACTTAATTTGAATATTAGCGGGAAAATTATGTTTCGTCAATATTGCTGTTTACTTTACGATGGTTTACAATATAATCTGTGAGGGGGAATAAATAGATTGATTCACTTTAAAGACGTAGTTAAAAAATATGGCAAGAAAAAGGGGGAACATCCAGCCGCCTTAAATGGGGTTAGTTTTGATATTAAGCCAAAGGAGTTTGTTAGCCTTGTAGGAGAATCAGGGGCCGGAAAGTCAACAGTTGTCAAACTGATAAACAAAGAGATAGAACCTTCAAGTGGGGAGATATCGGTTGGGAAGATAGATTACGCTAACTTTCCAAAACGTCAAATACCTTTTCTAAGAAGAAAGATTGGAATTGTCTATCAAGATTTTAAGCTTCTTCCGAAGAAGAATGTTTACGAGAATGTGGCCTATGCTCTTGAGGTAGCCGGAATCAGAAACAAGGATATTGCCGGTCGGGTTCCAAAGATTTTAAAGCTAGTAGGACTTTCGGATAAGGCGAAATGTTATCCAAATGAGATCTCTGGTGGGGAAAAACAACGAGTTGCCATTGCGAGGGCCCTTGTGCATCAACCTCAAATCCTAATAGCCGATGAACCGACTGGAAACCTAGATCCCAAGAATGCTTGGGAAATTATCGACCTACTTCTTAAGATTAATAGTTTTGGGACGACAGTCCTTCTTACCACCCACAACAAAGATATTGTTGATAAGATAAAAAAACGGGTTATTACCCTAAAAAGAGGTAAGGTCGAGAGTGACCATAAAGTAGGGAGGTATATCCTATGATTACTTTCTTACGTATTTTAAAGAATGGTTTTGTCAACTTTATCCGTAATGGCGTTCTTTCTTTTGCCTCGACAACCATTATGGTCCTAACCCTTCTTTCCCTTTCCGTCTTCTATATCACTAGTATGACGGTGAATCTGGGGATCGACTATATCCAAGAAAAAATCGATATCTCAGCCTTCTTTGATTATGAGGCCGACGAGGCGTTAGTACTTGAGCTCCAAAGTGAGCTTGCAAACCTTCCGGAAGTAAGTTCGGTTAAATACGTCTCTCAAGATGAAGCCCTAGAACGATTTAAGGAGCAGAAGAAAGACCAGAAAGAGCTCATTGAATCAATCGAAAGCTTAGAGGAGAACCCTCTCCAGGCCTCAATAGAGGTTAAGATGGACGACCCAGATCAAATTGAGAATGTGTCAAATACCCTAGAGAAAGAAGAATATGACACTATTATTGCTAAGAAGGAAAATGGTGATAAAAAGATTAGTTACAAGGAGAATAAGGCGGTGGTCGATAAGCTGCTTCACTATACTAGGATTATAAGGAATATTGGGATTGTGGCTATTACAGCCTTTGGGGTGATCTCCTTTATCATTATCTATAACACTGTAAGGATTGCCATCTTCTCCCAAAAGAACGATATCGAGATTATGAAGCTAGTTGGGGCTACCAATTGGTATATCCGCGGTCCTTTTATCTTTGAGGGGATGCTTTACGGCATTATCGCAACTGCTATAACAATGATTGGCCTTGCCGCCATGCTATATTACTCGGCCCCATCTCTTAACTCAGCCTTTTCAGATATCGGGGTAAATGTGACCTCACTTCTTTATGAAAACGCCTGGCTTTTCTTTGGGGCTCAGCTCCTCCTTGGAATATCGATCGGGGTCTTCTCTTCGTGGCTTGCCCTAAGGAAGTATCTTAAGATTCAATATACTGATTAAGGGAATCATCCACTGGTATTTCCTCTTGATATGTAGTTTAATAACAAGGTGCCTTATAGGCACTTGACAAACATGATACAAATAACGTATAATACTAAACGTAAGGGGAGTATGTTACACAAACTACAAACCATTAAAAACAAATACAAAAAAGGTAAATCAAAAAGTCTCAAAGCGCAGAAGGCATTTGCAATATTTGCGCTATTTTTATTGCCCTTTTTGTGGGTACCGGTTACAACTTTTTCAGCTAGTCTGGATGAAGAAATCAGACAAAATGAAGAAGCCTTATCTGATACGAGAGTAGAAAAAAGAACCCTAAATGATCAGATAAAAGAGTTTGATTACCAAATAAATGATATCGAACAATCTATATATCAAACAAATCAGAAGATACAGAGCCTCAATGTTGAGATTAATGAAACCAAAAAGAAGATAGTGCAAAAAGAAAAGGAATTAGAACAACTAAAAGAACAGCTGGCCACCTTAATTCAAGTCATGTACGAAGAGGGTCAGATATCCTCAATAGAAATTATAGCTAAGTCGTCAACATTTAGTGATTTTGTAAATAAGACAGAATACATTGAACAAATACAAGCAAAAGTTCAATTAGCAGCGGAAACTGTTGTTAAATTAAAAAATGAGCTTGAGTCAAAGAAAAAAGAACTCGAGGCAGATAAAAAAGAAGTGCAAAAGCTACAAAATGTTCAATTGACCCAACGAAACAATCTATCAGCTCAAAAAAGAGAAAAACAGAATCTTTTGGTAGAGACTAAGGGAGACGAGAAAACATATCAGAGCAGACTCGCAAAGTTGTATGCTGAGCGCGCCGCTTTAGCTAGTCGAGGGAATCAAACTATTAATAGTGGAGGGTCTGGAGGATACCCTTATACCGGAAGTTGTGGAGGTGTAGACCCGTGGAGTTATTATAAATGTCAATGCACTTCATTTTCAGCATGGAAGTGGAATGCAGTTTACGGCAAGAGATGGATGAATATGAGGTACGATGGTTATGGCACTGGTAACGCTTGGAACTGGCCAACGCATGCTATTCCTCAAGGATATTCAGTATCTTATGCCCCCCGAGTTGGAGCGATAGCAGTTTGGCCACAAGGGGCTTTTACTAGCCCTCATTATTATGATATTTATGGTCACGTTGCCATCGTAACTGCAGTATCTGGTAACAAAATTAGCGTAGAAGAATATAATTATGTACCACTTAGCTATAGCAGAAGAGACAACGTCTCTATAAACGGCTATAATTCATACACCGGTTTTTCATACAGAATTCAGTTTATTTATTGATGAATATTAAAGGGGGATAAATAGAAAGAGGAATAAAAAGGGGGAAATTTAAGAAGGTCCTATTTGGACTTGTCTTAGGGCTTTTTGTTTGTGCTGTTTTCCTTGTACCTAAAATCTCAGAGTCTGAGAATGTAGCCGATACAATAGAGAAGGTAGAACTACTCGGGAAACAACGGGAGCAACTCACAAAAGAGATTGATTACTATCAAGAACAGATAGACTTCTTAACAGAAGAGATCAAAAAGAAAGACGAAGAGATTAAGGAGAATGAAAAGCGACTCGCAGAGATAAACGGTGAACTCCTTATCCAGCAAGGTTATCTCTCCGATAACCTTAGGGTCCTATACGAAGAAGAACAAGTAACCTTCTGGGAAAGGCTTTTTACAGCCAGCTCAATCTCTGAGATCTTCTCAGAAGATGCCTATCTTGAGTCAATTAGGATTGAACTCTCAGATATCACAAACCGCATTTCGGAGTTAAAGAAAGAGGAAGAAGAGAGAAAAGTAAAACTTGAAAACGACCGCAAGATCCAAGAGACAATGAGAGCCTCGCTCGCCCTTGAAAAGGCCGAAAGCGAAACAACCCTTGAGAAGGTTGAGAAAGAAGAGCTTGTAATCAGGGAGAAGTTCTCGGCGATGATTTCAAGAAGTGACGTTAAGCGCTATTGCGCTGGTGAGGGCGAGGTTATTCGAGCGAAGTATCCCGTCTTTAGATTCCCAGTTGAATGTGGCTACGTATCTCAGGGTTATGGTAATACCGTCTTTGCCTCGATCGATAATGCATATAATGGGGCTATCCATAATGGTTTCGATGTTGGAGTTAGAACCGGAAGTCCAATCTATGCTGTTGGTAATGGTGAGGTTTACGCCAAAGGGAAAACCCCGTCAGGTGGTTGGGGCAACTGGGTAATGGTGAAGCACGACCCGGTTACTTACAAAACCGGAAAGAAAGATAAGGATGGTGATGATATTATGGCGACAATGCAGTTTTACTCACTTTCTGGGCATATGGTCTCAGAGTCTCACCTTGAGGTCGGAGAAAGGGTAGACTCCGAGACTATTGTTGGTTTTGTTGGTGGTACCCCTTATTGGGCTCCTCACTTACACTTTAGCCTCTTTATCTCACCTTCAGGTTGGTCACCCACAACAATTGGTGACTATCCAGGGAATACGATAGACCCCCTCCTCTATATGGATATCCCGATCTCAACTCAGGGGACTGATTGGGACGTTCGTTATGCTCACTTTTAACCTCATCTGGTTGCCTTAAGGTCCAGTTTACGATATCATAATATGGCCTAAGGCTATTTTTTTATGAAGGATAAGAAAGACTTAAAACCAGACAAAAGAAAGAAGATTTTAGTTGGGGCTATTATAATCCTCTCTTTTGTGATTGGCTTTATCATGGGTCATCAGGATGCTCTTCTTTCTAGAATTGGCTATACCCCAGAGGTATATCGGGAGAGGCTCAGTAATTCCGATGCCGACTTCTCTATATTCTGGCGAGCTTGGGATTTAATCGTTGAAAATTATGATGGTGAGGTAGACTATCAGGCTATGATATATGGGGCCATAAAAGGGATGACCGAGTCTCTCGGGGACCCCTATACCGCCTTTTTGACTCCCGAGGAGGCCAAACAGCTAGAGGATGACCTTTCGGGAGTATTTTATGGTATTGGAGCTGAGATTGGTATCAAGAACGACGAGCTGACCGTTATAACGCCGCTTAATGGTACCCCGGCAAAGGAAGCGGGGCTTATGGCAGGAGACGTGATTCTTGCGATTGATGGAGAGTCGACCCTTGGTATGAATATTGATATAGCGGTAGCGAAAATTAGGGGAGATGAGGGTACCGAGGTTACGTTGAGTATAAGAAGGGATGAAGAAGTTAAGGATTACAAGATTAAAAGGGCCAAGATTACGGTCAAAAGCGTTGATTATGAGATAAGAGATGGAAATATCGGCTATATCGAGATCTCTAGGTTTGATGAGAACACCACTGATCTTCTCAGGAAAGGCCTTGATGAGCTTAATTCAAAAGAGGTCAAAAAGATTGTCCTCGACCTTCGTGGAAACCCTGGTGGTTACTTAGACGAATCGATCACCGTTGCTTCTGAGTTTCTAAAGGAAGGGGTTATTGTCACTGAGAAGAATGACAAGAACGGTGACAAGGAGTATGAATACAAAGCAACCGGTAATGGTAAGATGACGGGAGATGATATTAAGATTATCGTCCTCATAAACGAAGGGTCGGCTTCGGCTTCAGAGATAGTGGCTGGGGCCCTAAAGGACCAAGATAGAGCCACCCTAGTAGGTGAGACAACCTTTGGTAAGGGTTCGGTCCAAGAGATTGAAAACCTTGCTCGAGGATCGGTGATGAGGCTAACAATTGCACATTGGTACACCCCAAGCGGGATGAACATTGCCGAAGAGGGTATTGAGCCTGACGTTAGGGTAGAACTTACTGAGGATGACTACAACGCAGATCGCGACCCGCAACTCGCGAAAGCTTTTGAATTACTTAAATAGAAAGGAGAATAATGGTTAAAGTAATATTTCTTGAAAACCTAGAGGAAAACAAAGTCGGAGACATCAAAAATGTCGCTGACGGTTACGCCCGTAACTATTTGGTCCCTAAAGGGATAGTCGAGATCGCCACCGAGGGTAAGGTTCGGGAACTTGAGTCAAAGATGGCTAAGCTTAAAAAAGAGGAAGCTGAGAAAGTAGCCGCCGCAGAGAAGATAGCCGGAAAAATTACAAAAGAGAAGATTGTAATCGAAGAGGAGGTTAACGAAGACGGACATCTATATGGAGCAGTAACACCAAAGGAAGTGGCTGAAGTCCTTGCAGATAGGGGTTATGAGATAGATGGGTCTGACATTATTATGGAGGAGTCAATCAAAGAACCTGGTGATTATGAGGTAGAGGTTAGGGTTGGGCATGGGGTAGAGACAAAGCTTAAGGTTGTGGTTCAGAGAAAAGAATAGTTATCTAAAATAGCTGTAATTAAAAAACCCCATCATATGTGGGGCTTTTTAATGCTTTTGGGACTATTTTATTGGGACAACGCTTACAATTGTTTTTTCTTGCTTTTTGCCGGTAAATCTACTTTTGGCTTTCTTTTCAAAAATGATGTGACCATCGATGGTTGCAAAAAGAGTATCGTCCTTACCAACCGACACATTATTACCTGGTTCCCATCTGGTGCCTCTTTGACGGGCAAGAATATTTCCAGCCTTAACAAACTCACCACCAAACTTCTTGATGCCAAGTCTTTTTGATTCTGATTCTCTACCTAGCCTGGTGGAACCACCGGCTTTTGTATGTGCCATCTATTACCTCTTTTAGCCAAAATATTTTAACATGAATATGTGGTAATTTCAACATCTTCATTTTAGGTTTGATATTTCTTACATATTTCCTTAAACTAACCATATGATTGTTATCCTTGATAATATTAGAAGTGCTCAAAATGTAGGTTCAATCCTTCGAACTTGTGATGGGCTTGGTATCCGTGAGGTTTATCTTTGCGGGATTACGCCTGGAATAGATGATAGAAAGGTGTTAAAGACCTCACTTGGAGCCGAGAAGAGTCTTAAGGTCTTAGAAACTCCCTCAACATTTGATACCGTTAAGGGTCTTCTAGATAAATACGAGGTTGTAGCGCTAGAATTATCTAAAGGTGCAGTAGATATTAAGGAATATACTCCGAGAAAAGAGGTTGCTCTAGTCGTTGGGAATGAGGTCTCAGGTGTCTCAGATGATGTTCAAAAGATTTGTAACAAGGAAGTAATGATCCCAATGAAAGGAACAAAGGAATCCTTAAATGTCTCAGTTGCCTTTGGGATTGCAGCCTTCTATTTAACTTCCTTGCACTCTTAAATAGTAGTAGTAAAATATATGTAGGCAATTATTAACCCGTAAGGGGGACTAAAGGAGGTCAAAAAATGCCAGAAGAAAATAAAGAAGAAGTAAAAGAGACGACACCAAAGAGTAGTGGTGGTACAGGACTTGAGCCTAATGTAGCAGCGATGCTTGCCTATCTATTCCTTGGCATCGGGGGTCTTATCATTTATCTAATCGAGAAAGAGAACAAGTTTGTTCGATTTGCTGCCATGCAATCGATCGTTCTTGGAGTAGCAGTCCTTGCCCTTAACTTTCTCTACAGTATCATTCTTGTTCCTATCTTTTTCTCAGGAATTGGGGTAGGATTACTATTTTCGATGGTTAGCTGGTTAATCTGGCTTGGATTCGTCGTTGTTTGGATTATGCTCATGGTTAAGGCATACCAAAACCAAGAGTGGGAGCTGCCGGTTGTTGGGAAAATCGCTCGAAACGCAGTCAACAAATAGTTCAATAGTGTTTTGTTAAAAGGGCTCTTACGTGGGTCCTTTTAACTTGTTAGAATATATCTATGAAATTAGGAGCCCATGTTCCAATCGGGAAAAGTCTTGACGCGGCGGTCGATAACGCCAGCCTTATAGGTTGTGAAACAATGCAGATATTTACTTCAAATCCTAAAGGTTGGAACTTTACGGTAAGAGGTAGGGAAGAGATAGAAAGGTTTAAAGAGAAGGCCAAAAACAAAGGGATAACCGATATCTTTGGTCATTCAATTTATCTTATAAACCTCGCGACTGAAAATCCATACGTCTACACAAACTCTATTAATTCCTTGATCTCAGGGTTAACACTCGCCGAAAATGCCGGCTTTTCGGGGGTCGTGACACATGTGGGTTCGCATGTCGGTGCGGGCTATGAGACAGGGATTAAGCAAGTAGTAAATGCCCTAATACAAACTCTTGCGACAACCAAGGAGAAAATACCTATTCTCCTTGAGACAGATGCCGGAAGCGGCAATAAGATTGGGTGTAAGTTCTCAGATATCGCAGAGATTATATCAAAGGTAGATTCTGGGGCAATAAGAGTTTGCCTTGATACCTGTCATATTTTTGCCTCAGGCTATGATATCCGGAGTAAGGCGGGGCTTAATGAGACTTTGGAAGAATTCGATAGAGAAATAGGGCTCGAAAAACTTGCCCTAATTCACTTAAATGATTCTAAGGGAGATTTAGGTTCAAATATTGATCGGCACGAGATTATCGGTGAAGGGAAGATAGGTCTTGAGTCCTTCGGAAGAATTATCAATCATCCAAAGCTAAAGCACTTACCTGGTATTGTTGAGACACCGGACAATAAGACGCTTGGGGATGAGAATGTGAGTTTAGAAAGATTAAGGAAATTAAGAAAAGAATAAGAGATGACCGATATAATCTACCAGAATAAGTTACTTTACCCGGAAGTTCTTTGGGAGAGACCGGTTAATTACTACAAATCAAAGGCCGGGAGGATTCTCCTTGTGGCTGGTTCAAAGGGGTTGGCCGGAGCTGCCCTCCTTATAGCCGAAGCAGCCTTTAGAAGCGGGACTGGTATTTTAACCTTAGCATTTCCCGAGGAGCTTAAAGGGAACTATACCGAAATCTTACCAGAGGCGATGACCCTACCACTACCCCAGACTCATTCAGGGAGTATCGCAAGAGCAGCCCTTCCCACACTTACAGAACAACTTGAGGTATCTGATGTGCTCGTTGTTGGTCCAGGAATCTCCGAAAATACCGAGACTATTCAAACTATTTGGGAACTTTTGAGGGTTACAAAAATACCGACGGTCATAGATGCAGAGGGGATAAGGGCCTTGGCCCACGGGATAGAAGCAGTAAGAGAAAAGGAAGGAATGGAGAAGGTCCACAGCCTTTTTCGGGGGTTAGGAGCTGATATTGTAATCACTCCACATCCCGGAGAGGCCGCAAAACTAATGCATGCACTAGGGGAGGAAGTCAAGAAATCAAAACCAAATTATATTGAAAAGAATAAGGTCGAAGTAGCAAGGATACTCACGAGTCATCTTAGCGCTTGCATCGTCCTAAAAGGACACGATACGACCATTACAAGCAAAAAAGGTAAGGTTGTCGTTGATAAGGTTGGTGGTCCAGAGCTAGCCACGGCCGGTACCGGAGATGTTCTGGCAGGGATTATCGGGTCGTTTATAGCTCAAAATCCAAAGAAGATATTTAAGGCAGCTGTAACTGCCGTTTATCTCCATTCACTTTCTGGGAGGCTGGCCAAAGAAGTCACAAGTGAGCGTTCTGTTATGGCGAGTGATGTAATAAAGTATCTGCCGAAGGCGATAAAGGAGAGTGAATAATGAATAAAAAAGATGGATTCGTAAGAGCCAAGGCCATTGGCTATATTATTAATAATGGTACAGTATTTTTGGGGTTCTCAAGCACCCCAGATACTAAGAATGGTTTCTATACCGCAATCGGGGGAGGTATAGAATTTGGCGAGACTGGAGCTGAGGCGGTTATAAGGGAATATGAGGAAGAGACCGAGCTTAAGGTCGTTAATCCAGAATACAGAGGGATTATAGAGAATATCTTTGATTGGGAGGGAAAACCAAATCATGAAATAATTCTTGTTTATCAGGTAGATTTTGAGAATAAGAATATTTACAAAGAGAAGCAAGTTGTAAGATATGACGACTTCGATAGAGAGAAGGTTGCAAGATGGGTGCCTATCTCGGACATACATGAAGGAAAAATAGATTTATTACCGACTAAATTGAAGAAATTTATTGTTGGTATTTCAGAAACAGTGGTGGATTAAAACAAACAGGATTTTAATCTGTCATATAACTACAGAACATTATTAATCTTATCTAAGTCAACATCCCACATGTGGTCTTTCCCCTCTAAAATTACTAGTTGAGCGCTTAGCTCCTTGGCCAACCTAATACCATGACTCAGGGGAACACGAACGTCGTCACGTTTATATATACAAATGATTTGCCTCGCTGACCTTTTTATTTTAGACCAATCATATGATTGTCTTTTATACCCAAGAATATTGAATATTATTTGACTAATCTTAGGTTGAAACTTTGAAGAAGCATCCTTCTTGGCTATAGTCTCAATAGGAGTTGCTAAAAGAACAAGCGTATCTATATTGGTTCCGGCTTTGTTTAGATAATCCAATATGGCTTTACCCCCTAGCGAGAATCCAACCAGAACACTTCCGTTATCAGGGGTAAAGCTATGAATAGTCGTCTGCCACCTTCGGTTACTAGGGAAATATGAACTTGGTGATTTTGGTAACGGCATAGTAACTCCATATCCAAGCTTTTCCAGTAGTACTTTCTCATCGCGGAACCAATTTCCTCTCCTGGCTGGCCATCCCCAAAAACCGTAAAGTAGTAATGCCCTTTTCATTGAGTCATTATAGATTGAAATATAATATTCATAGAATTCTGGTGGGCGAGGAGAGAATCGAACTCTCACGAGATTGCTCTCATAGGTTTTTGAGACCTACGCGTCTACCAATTCCGCCACTCGCCCGAGACGTGCAAAATAAGCTCCAACCGATTATAATTGATCTGGAGGTTTTTTTCAATGAACCGTGAGCCTAAGATAGAAGAGCTTGAAAAACTTATAGAGCATTTTAGAAAGACAGACCGTGAGCATGAGCTTTCGGAGATTTTAGAACGACACAAAATAATGGATAGGGACGAGGTGCTCGATGTTATCGATGATGATACTCATGAGTTTCACGAGGAAGCTATCGTTATAAACAAACTAGCCTGGCGAGAAGGGCTTGTAAGAAAGGTCGCAAAGCCTTTTAAGCGCTTTTCTTGGCTTTTTAGGAATAAGTGGTATGTTCGGTTTGGAATTTATTGGCTTTCCCTTTTTTTTGTGATGTTTTCACTCCTTAATGCCCCTATCTTCTATTCTCGTCTTAGTGTCTCCGAGGAGACTACTACAGAGACAAAAATGGTAACTACTCAGGAACTCGTAGGTGGTGCCACGGCTAAATCGGCCCCGCTAGCCACAGGTGAAGTAATTCCTAAGGGCAATTATCTTAAGGTAGGAAAGATCAAAGTTAATGCCCCTATTGTTTTTCCAAAGACAACCGATGAAGCGACAATCCAAAAATACCTTACCCAGGGAGTCGTCCACTATCACGGTACAGCCAATCCCGGTCAAGTCGGCAACACCTTCATTACCGGCCATTCCTCAAACTTTTGGTGGATTAAGGGGAACTATAATTATGTTTTTGTGAACCTCGATAAACTCGTGAAGGGTGATCAAGCTATTATCTACTACGGTGGTAACAAATATGTCTACGAGGTTACCGGGAAGGTGGTTGTGGCCCCAACAGATGTTTCTGTCCTTGGGGCAACTGATACTCCTACCTTAAGCCTGATGACCTGCACCCCACCGGGAACAAACTGGAAGAGACTAGTAGTCAAATTCAAACAGGTAGCCCCCAAATACGTAAAACCAAGGCTCGTTGAACGAACTGAGATAGTCGAAAATACGGTAAAGCTTCCTTCGACTGATAAGAACTCTCTAGGGGCATGGCTCCTCACCGTTTGGGATGAAATCGTAGGCGTATTTAAAAGCTAAAGACAAAGAGGTCTAAATCGTTTTTCGCGAGGGTTGAGATAAAGTAGATATTGGGTTCGTCTTTTGCGGCAAGAGTCAGAATAGGGGAAGTTGATTCAAAGAGAGGATTGTCGTAGACCCCGTTATAGTTGACCATCCTAACTTCCGTACCGGTGTGATAAATGATGTTATCACCACCTGAGAGCCAGCTCATCTGACCAAAGTCTGTACTTGTTGTTATCTCATAGTATTCAGCCTTCTTTATATCATAAACCTGAGTTTTCTTGCTCGCCTTATAGAGTATCCTCTCTTCCACAGGAGAGACCTTAAAGTAGCTAACGTCTTTAGCAATTGTCTCGATGGTAGGATTTTTTACCTCATTACTATATAGGTAAAGCTCCTTATCATCTAGATTATGAATAACATAAGACTTACTTTCGGAGAGATACGAGACGTTATAATTCTTTGAAGCTGGGAAAGATTTTATCAAGGTATCCTTATTACCGTTTTGGTGTATCTTGTACAGTCCATAATTATCACTAGACTTTTGTACAAGAAGGAGACCATTTTCTGACTCATAAACGCCATAAACATCTTTAGCAAGGGTGGCCGATAAAGTTCGCTCTAGTAAATTCATCTTGTAGAGGCTATTTTCTCTTGTGACGTAGAGCTCGTTGTGGGTATAGGGGCTAAAGATAATATCATCAATTTGGATATTAAATAGATTTGAGATATTCCAAGAGTTGCCACCATCTCTTGCTTCCCGAACAATATATGAGGTCTTTTTGTTTTCTGTCTCCTTGGTTAGGTAGCGCTCGTTGTCGTTTGAATAGGAGAGAGGGTCAACCTTGGCCACACTAGTGTCATATTCATATATTTTTTGGGTATCCTTGTTATTTGGGTTTAGTTGCCATAGTGTGCCCACCTTTTCCACCGCATCGATACTCGATACGAGGACTTTGCTTTTATCAAACGAAGTGATTTGCGATGAGACGCTGCCACTTAACTTATATGGTTCGGCCTCTTTTTCGAGGGGGATAAGATAGAGGTAGTCAAGCCAAGTAACATAGCCGGGTTCAACTGTGACGGTATTTTCCCAAGGAATATAGCCATCCCTTTCAACTTTGACAGAATGTTCGCCGGTCGAGACTCGGTTAAGCTTGAGGTCGAAGAACCCTATGTTAGGAGTTTTTCGCGAATACTCTTCGTTATCAAGATAGACCGTGGCTTCCCCAGGGACAGTCTTTATAATAATGATGCCTGTTTTTTTAGTAACCAGCCGGCCATCCTGAAAAGAGATATCATAACCAGCGGCAAAAAAGATAATATAGATCGCAATAATTGCAAATAATAGTCCCACAAGGGGATAAAGGGTAAAGCGAACAGCGAGAGATGGGCCATATTTCATAGCAAGGATATTATACCGGGAAGTCACTTAAAATGCCAGGGATTATCTGCTATAATACCTGAGCTATGGAACAGTTAATTATTAACGGGCCCACAAAACTTAAAGGAGAGATTAAAGTCTCTGGCTCTAAAAATGCCGCTCTTCCAATTATCGCTGCTACCATACTTGTTAGAGGGAAAGTCGTCCTTTCAAATATTCCTGAGATTGATGATGTTATTGCTCTCCTTAATATCCTTGGAAGTTTAGGAGCAAAATATACACTAGAGAATAATACGCTTACGATTGATACCAAAGGGATACGGAAAGAAAATCCAGACCCTAAACTAGTCAGAAAACTCAGGGCTTCGATCCTCCTTATCGGACCACTTCTTAGGATAAATAAGGGAGTTACAATACCTCACCCCGGTGGTTGCCTGATTGGAACCCGCCCAATCGATATTCACCTTGAAGGGTTTAAGAAAATGGGAGCTAAAGTAATAGAAGATAGAAATGGTTACAACCTATCAATAGATTCGATGAAACCGATAGAGTTCCGAGCTGATTTTACTGTAACCGGAACCGAGAACCTCATAATGGCTGCTGTACTCACAGAAGGGGCCACCAAGATATCGCTTGCCGCTGCCGAACCACATGTGCAGGACCTTTGTAATTTCCTTAACTCGGCTGGAGCAAAGATCGAAGGGATTGGAACCCATAACTTAAAAATTATGGGAGTAGAGAAACTAAAGGAAGTAGAATATGAGATAATTCCAGACCAGATCGAAGCCGGGACGTTTGCAATCGCAGCCGCTGCTTCTAAGGGAGATGTTGTGGTTAACGGTTTCGTGCCCAAACATCACGAGAGCCTCCTTTCGAAGTTCGACCGGGCCGGGATTCGATATGAAATACTAGAAAGTGACAAAGTAAGAATATTGCCAACTCATGAGATTAGGCCATTTAATCTAAGGACCGAGATATATCCCGGGTTCCCAACCGACCTTCAAGCTCCAATGGCAGTCCTTGCAACCCAAGCAAATGGAACCTCAGAGATTTATGAGACTATCTTTGAGGGAAGACTTGGATATATCAATGAACTTTCAAAAATGGGAGCTAACTGCATCGCCCGTGATGCCCATCAAGCAACCATCACCGGACCAACTCCACTCTATGGTACACGAATCACGAGCTTTGACCTTAGGGCTGGTGCGACACTTGTTATTGCCGGGGTGATTGCGACCGGAGAGTCGAGGCTTGATCAAATTGAGATTATCGATAGGGGATATGAGAAGATAGAAGAGAAACTAAAAGCACTTGGGGCAAATATTAAAAGGGTGAAACTAAAGGAAATTGAGCCAAGAGAGGGCTCGTGATAAAATATCGTAAGTATGCTAGCAAAAAGAATCGGAATTGATTTAGGGACGGCCAACGTCCTTGTATATATCCCGCGTCAAGGGATTATTATTAACGAACCTTCAGTTGTGGCGGTAACTGAGGATAATGTTGTCCTGGCGGTTGGGGAGGAAGCAAAAGAGATGGTCGGCAGAACTCCAGATACCATAACTGCCTATCGGCCCCTTCGCGATGGGGTTATAGCTGATTATAGGGTAACTGAATCGATGATCCGTTATTTTATAAACAAAGTGTCGGGTACGGTTCGTCTTTCAAGGCCTGAAGTGATGATTTCGGTTCCAGCGGGAGCGACCTCAATGGAAAAGCGAGCTGTTATCGATGCCACCAAGCAAGCCGGTGCCAAGGAAGCCTATATTATCCCAGAACCAGTCGCCGCCGCCATCGGAGCTGATGTTCCGATCGACACCGCTGCTGGTAATCTGGTGGTCGATATAGGTGGCGGGACAACTGAAGTCGCCATTATCTCACTTGGGGGTATTGTTGCCTCAAATTCTGTTCGAATCGGGGGCAACAGGCTTGACCAGGCAATTGGCGAATACATCAGAAAGAAATACGGCCTTTCAATCGGGGACCAGACAGCCGAAGATGTTAAGATCGAGATTGGCTCGGCCCTCAAAAGCGAAAAAGAGAAAAGCACCGAGATAAAGGGGCGAGATATGATTGCCGGACTCCCAAAGACAATCACGATTACTGCAAATGAAATTACAGAAGCAATCGAGAACGAACTTGAAAAGATTGTCCTCGCTATTAAAAGCGTTCTTGAGCAGGCCCCACCAGAGCTCTCTTCTGATATCATCGATCGAGGGATGGTGATGACTGGGGGAGGTTCACTACTCCGAAACCTTGATAAGCTCTTTACAAAGACTCTTGGGATTCCATGTCACGTGGCTCAGGATTCTCTTCTTTGTGTCGCCAAGGGTACTGGAATTGCGCTTGAGAACTTGGATGACTACAAAAAGAGTGCTCTTTCAAAGTAGTAGAGTTATTGACCGCTAGTTATGCGCCGTTATACAATTAAGAAGGAGGGATATTGAGTAGACTCGAAAGTAGCGATTTTGGTTATCTATTTGTAGCACTTGGAATCATTATGGGTTCCTCGCTGGGCTTTTTGTTCTATATCGCCCTTCGGTCAGTATATTAATGAGTAAAAAATTATACATAAAGGATTTAAAAGTAGGAGACTCCATCTTTGGAGAGATTTTTGCTGTTAAATCATTTACTCGTAAAGCCTCAAGGAACAACAAGCCATATATCGACATTGAGCTAGCCGATAATAGTGGAACCGTAAGGGGTAAGATCTGGTCTGATGATATTGCTAACTGCGAAGAGGTAGAAGAAGGCGATGTCGTAGAAATAAATGCCACGGTTGAAGAATACAATGGACCACAATTAAATATTACAAATCTCAAAAAGATCGACAAATATGAAATAGGGGAGCTTCAACAGAAATCCCAATTTGATATCGAAAAGATGTGGGCAGACGTTAAAAAGACTATGGATGGGATCAAGAATCCACACCTAAAGAAGCTACTTGATAACGTTTTTGACAAAGAGACTACCGAGCTTTACAAAAAAGCAGCCGCTGCTTACCGGGTACACCATGCTTACGTTGGTGGGCTCCTTGAACACTCTTGGGAGATGCTTAAGATGGCTGATGGGGTGAAGGACCACTACCCGAAGATCAATATGGATCTTGTTAACACGGGTATCATCCTGCACGATATCGGCAAGATGGAAGAATACGTAATTACCACCACTATCGGGTTTATCGATCGTGGTAAATTACTTGGCCATATCTATATGGGAGCCGAGAAGGTAAAGGAGAATCTTCCCAAGGATATGCCAGAAGATTTGGCTGAAGAAATTATCCACATTATCCTCTCACACCATGGGGAACCCGGGATGGGAAGTCCGATCCGACCGATGACTACAGAGGCCCTTGCAGTACACGTTTTTGACGTTGCCTCTTCTAAAATGAATACCGCCTATAATCATATCGTTGGGGACTATGGAACCGATAAATACACTCCATATATTCCACAACTAGAGACAGAGCTCTACCGTTCACCATATCTTTCAGAAGAAACTAACCTCGATACTCCTTTCTAGGAACCTTGGAGGGTAAATGAATTGTCCCAAGTGTGGCAAAGAAACAAAAGGGGTCAGATTAAACGGTAATATTTACTGTAATTTTTGTGGTGAACTAATCAAAAAGGGTCAGGCGAAGGAAAAGGGAGTAAAAGACAAGACAGAAAAGGTACCAGATACCTTTAATTCTACCCCTGTTGCAAAGATTATTGGAAAAGACGGGGAAGAGAAGACTGAAGAGGTTGGGCTTCTTGAGGCAGAAGAAAAAGTCCTCGAGGTTATAGAAAATGAGAACACAGCACAAGGAAAGAGACCGATCATTATGGGTAAAGCAAATATTATTAAGTCTGGTAGAAAAAGAGCCGACCACCATGACCTTTCGGTCATCATGGGAGAACCAGACCCAATCGAAGAGCCAGAACTTCCGAGCCCCAAAGAGCTGGAGATTGAAAGTAAGTCTGCGGATGAGCCAGATTATCCCCTCCTTGACGCTCAGCACCGAGAAGAATTATCAGAGAAGAATAAAGCCAGACAGAGTTTTTTAAATGCCTATCTTAAAGAAAGCACCAAAGAAATATCAGGAAATAACACCGAAAAGAAAAGAAAGAAACACAAAGAGCGTAAGTCCCATAAGGTATTCTGGATTTCCTTTGTTGTTCTGCTACTTTTGGCTCTCTCTTTTACTGGACTCGTCATCTATGTTAACTACTTTGCAGTAAACCCCGAGAATATAGAGACGGATCTTTTGGATGATGCTACTTTCTCATATACCAAACCAACATATATTACCCCAGGTTATGAGCTTTCATATCTTTCAAAGGTAGAGGAAGATAAGGTTGAATATGTTTACGAGAGTCAACTAGAAGAAGGTGAGATAATAATCATTCGAGTGATTGACGTTAGGACAAAAGATGTTGATATTTACGAGGACTACATCGAAGGAACAGGTGCCGATTACAGCTCGATTTTAGTTGGGGGGCTTGTGGCCTGGACCGCGGGTGATAATACCGTATATCTTAAGAAGGACGGGATTGTTTATGAGGTACTTTCGGACGTGATAGGTAAGTCCGAGATTATAAAGATTGCTGAGGGGATTGCCCTTGGCGACTAACATTTATCTCGTAAGACACGGAGAGGTCGAAAACCCCAAGGGAGTAGAGTATATGCGGCTGCCAGGCTTTGGTCTCTCTGAGAACGGTCAAAAGCAAGCCGAGGTCCTTAGGAATTTTTTTTCCAATAAAGATATTAGTACGATCTACACTAGCCCCCTAGAGAGGACAAAGGAGACCGCAAAGATAATCTCCGGAGGAAAGATACCCATAAGAGAAAACAGAGGGATTATTGAGGCAAACTACAAGAAGTGGCAAGGAAAAAAGCGAGAGGACAGGCCATATCTTACGGAATATACTAAGGACCCGGTAAAATATTCGGCGGTCTTAGGGGAATCAATTCACCATATCCAGGCGAGGGTCCTTAAGGAGATATTTAAGATAGTTGAAGAAAGTAAAGGTAAAAACGTTATTATCGTCTTTCACGCCGCCCCGATTATAACGGCTCGGCTCTTCTTTGAAGAAAGACCTCTTTCGGACTTTCATCAAATCACCATAAAGCACGCTTCAGTGACTTTGATTTCCTTTAATGATGAGTTAAAATGTAGGGGGGTCGAGTACAACGAATACGCCAAAGCAAAGGAGTGGCAAGATTGAACGATGAAAAGTGGCATGATTTAAAGGAGAGGGCTAAAGAGAAGTTTAGCGACCTTGAAGTCACAGAAGAGATAGAGACCAGAGAAGATGATACTGGAAAGAAAATAACGACAAAGATAGAGAAACTTCAGTTTACTTCACCGCTTGGGGAACTTAGAGTCGAGAGGGCCACTAGGCCAAAGATCCTTGATAAGAAAACCCACTATCACCATGGGGCAGGCGGTCAACAAGCTGATATCGAATATGTCCTCTCAGAAGACGAAGAAGTCCATAAGATAACTATCTTTAAGAAGAATGAGACCGGTGAATGGGAAGAGATGGACCTCCCAGCTGAAAGAATAAGTTTTTAAATAATAAATCGACTAGTTGCTTTTGCTAGTCAGTAAGGAGAAGAATGAACAATTTAAAAAATCCATATCAAAGGGTGGGCGTCTTTGTAGACGTCCAAAACCTTTATTACAGCGCTAAAGCGCTATATGGCCATAAGGTAAACTTTGATGAGATTCTAAAGGAAGCAGTCGATGGTAGGCAGCTAATAAGGGCGATCGCCTACACCATTAAGGCCGATATGCCAGAGGAGCAGACTTTCTTTGATGCTCTTGAGTCTATTGGCTTTGAGGTAAAATCAAAGGAACTTCAGACCTTTGTCTCGGGTCAAAAGAAAGGGGACTGGGATGTTGGAGTTGCGGTGGACGTCCTTAAAATGGCCCCAAAGCTTGACGTCATCGTCCTTTGCTCTGGAGATGGTGATTATTCAGAACTGTTGCATCACGCCAAGGCTGAGGGCTGCCGGGCCGAGGTTATCTCGTTTGGAAAGTCAACTTCAGGTAGGCTACTGGAAGAGGTAGATGACTTTATCGATATGGATAAGAATAACAAAAGGTTTATTCTTGGTAACAAGCCAACAAGCGGAAACAAAAGGCCAGCAAAGAGTGCCCCAAGACCAAAGACAGGCGAGAAGGCAGGGGAGAAGGTAGAGACAACTAAAAAGGGGTGGTTTAAATGATCGATAGTATCTTAATGAGTGACATGTTATTCTACTTATCTATAATTTTATGGCCAATTTCCATTTTCTTTTTTATAAAATCTTTAAGGAGAGGTGATTATCAAAAACCGAAGACCAAAAGACTTTATTTTTTTATCTTCTTGATCATCCTTTCAATCGTTGCCTTTCTTATAGATTTATTCCTAGGGCTTGGGCCACTACACGGAAGTGACAACGCTGCCCTGACTGTACTGTGGATAATTTATACGTTAACATTGCCACTATACGTTTTTTTCATCTATATTACTAATTTAAACAGAAGTTGAAGTCGTTTATGATAGTTACCAGATTCGCACCCTCACCAACCGGTAAGCCTCATGTCGGGAATATCAGAACGGCTGTATTTTCGTACCTTTGGGCGAAACATAATAAAGGAAAGTTTCTTCTTCGAATCGAGGATACCGACAGAGCCAGATTTGTACCTGAGGCGGTCAAATATATCGAAGAGGCTCTTTCTTGGCTTGGGATTAGCTACGATGATGAGATGGTTTATCAATCAGAAAGAAAGGAGGTCCATAAAGAGTATGCCGAGAAGCTAGTTAAAGAAGGTAAGGCATATAAATGTTTTTGTACAAAGGAAAGGCTTGAGAAGTTGAGGGGGGAACAGGAAAAGAATAAAAGACCACCGGGCTACGATGGGAAATGTCGCAACCTTAGTAACTCTGAGTTAGATAAGCTAGAGAAGGAACGCAAGAGTTATGTTATTAGGTTTAAGATGCCAGATACCGGAAAGGCCGTTTGGGATGATGGTATTCGGGGTAAGATGGAGATCGATTACGCTGTCTCTGATGATCAAGTCATTCTTAAGGCTGATGGCTATCCTACCTACCACTTAGCCTCCATAGTCGATGACCATGAGGCGGGCGTTACCGATGTTATCCGGGGTGAGGAGTGGATCTCATCAACTCCAAAGCATGTTGCAATTCATAAAGCCCTAGGCTTCCGACACCCCAAATATTCGCATATGCCCCATATTATTGGGCCGGATAAAAAGAAGCTTAGTAAGCGCCATGGCGATACAGCCATTATGGATTATCGAGATAAAGGATATCTGCCAGAGTCGATGCTGAACTTCTTGGCTCTCCTTGGCTGGAACGACGGAACAGAGAAGGAGCTTTTTAGTCATGATGAGCTTGTCGCATCATTTGATCTTGTGCGAGTGGGGAAGGCACCGGCTGTTTTTGACCTTTCGAAGTTAAACTGGCTTAATGGGCAATATATTAGAGAGACGAACACTAAGAAATTAAAAAAAGAGATAGAAACGCTCTATCCAAAGGCAGATATCGTGAAGCTTGATAATTTTGAAAGAATACTTGAGGTAGAAAAAAGTAGACTTGCTACCTTGGAAGATATTACAAAGGACACAGACTACTTTGTAAAGTTGCCTAAATACGAATCTAAGCTCCTTGTATTCAAGAAGTCCACGAAAGAAAATACTAAAAAGGGACTGCGGGCAGCTTATGAAAAATTAAGTAGCGAAAAGTGGGAAGATGATGTAGAAAAGCTAAGTAATATTCTCGCTGTAGTTGTGGAAGATACTGGGCTTTCAAATGGAGATATCTTCTGGCCTGTTAGAGTAGCCCTTTCCGGGAAAGAGAATTCTCCAAGCCCAGCCGAGCTTCTTTGGGTATTTGGTAAAGATGAGTCACTTAGAAGATTAAGGAAAGCGCTTAGGAAGTTTTGAAAAGATTTAAACTAAATTGGGTAATTATTTCCTCACTTTTAATTGCTACTCTTTTAACTATTGCAACCTCTCTTTATTATATTGACGATCAAGGCAAGGAAAGAGAACCTAATCTTGATACTAGTGGAGTGCCTATTCCTGGCGGTTGCTTCTACTCAGGATATCAAGACAAAGGGTTCCCTTTGTATGTCACGAGGACACCTTATCTTTGTATCCAAGAGTTAGATACTGAATATACGACCGTTAATTACGTTAATTTGGTAATAAACTATCTGATTTACGCTTTAGGTACATTTAGCATTTTTTCAGTGATTAAGTTTATTATAAAAAGATGATCACCCTTCTTTATTTAATCGCTGCAGTTGCCCTATACGAGACCGTTATCTTTGGTCTCTCGCTTCTCCTTAAGCGCCAAGATATTGCCGATGTTTTCTGGGGCCCAACCTTTATCTATATAACGATAGTTCTTTTCTTTTTTGGCCCTAAATTATCATTAACAGCACTCATTGTTAACGCTCTCGTCCTTTTATGGGGCACAAGACTTGCCATACATATTGGGAAGAGGTTTATAGGGAAGAAAGAAGATAAGCGTTACAGGGAGCTCAGTAAGAACTGGGGAAAGCTCTATTACCCTCGGTCTTTCTTGCAAACCTTTTTGCTGCAGGGTTTTTTGGCCTTACTAGTCTCTGTCCCGGTAATAATTCTTAATTTAACCAAGGTAACGCTAAGCCCCACCATAATAATCATCGGGGCTACTATTTGGCTATTTGGCTTTCTTTTTGAAATCATTGCTGATAAACAATTAGCCGATTTTGTAAATGATCCAAAGTCAAAAGGAATCATGCAGTCTGGTCTTTGGCGCTACTCAAGACACCCAAACTATTTTGGAGAAGTCACGCTTTGGTGGGGGATATTTGTAATATCTCTTACGAGCCTTAATTACTGGTATTATTCAATTATCGGACCTCTTACAATCACTTTTTTGATTTTGTTTGTTTCTGGTATTCCGATGCTCGAAAAGAGATATGGGGGAGATAAGGAGTATGAAGAATACAAGAGAAAAACTAGTATTTTTCTACCCCTACCACCTAAAGAATGATACTATTTTAATATAATTATAGGAGGACATATGTCAAAAATTACAATGGTTGGCCTTAAGAAGTTCAATCTGTTTATGGGTCTTATGCACGCCGTCCAGGGCGCTCTGATGCTTGCGCTCTCAAATGACTTTACGCTACCGATAAAGACTTACTTTGTAGAGTTTGATCCGGCAGTGGGGCAGCTCATTACAAAACCAGAGGTGATCTACGACCTTAAGGTTGGTCCAGCTGTCGCTTCTTTTTTGTTTCTCTCGGCTATTGCTCATTTTTCGGTCTCACTTATTCCTCAAGTTAGAAACTGGTATGAGAAGAACCTCGGAAAGGGGATGAACCTTGCTCGCTGGATAGAGTACTCATTTTCTTCATCTGTAATGATCGTTATCATCGCCATGCTTACCGGCATCTATAGCGCTGTTGCCCTAATGTGTATCTTCGCCCTAAATGCAATGATGGTTCTCTTCGGCTGGATGATGGAGCTCCATAATCAAACCACCAAAAAGACCGATTGGACTTCATTTATCTTTGGTTGTGTCGCCGGGATTGTTCCTTGGATTGCAATTGCACTCTACTTAGGATTTTCGGGAGAAGGGGACATGAGAGCTCCAGACTTTGTTTACTGGATCTTCTTCTCACTATTTTTGTTCTTTAACGTCTTTGCCGTTAATATGGTCCTTCAATACAAGAAGTTAGGTAAATGGCAAGATTATCTCTATGGAGAAAGGATGTATATCATCCTTTCTCTTGTAGCCAAATCGCTCCTTGCCTGGCAAGTATTTGCAGGAACTTTAAGGCCGGTTTAAGAGTCTATTTATTCAAACGAGCAGCAATTGCAAACTTCATAAAATAGTCATCTATCTCAGTTAGGTTTGAATTGTATATAGGTTCATTGGAAAGGGCGTCAAGGAAAACTTCTCTAGCCCGAGTAATCTCTTTGAGTTGTTTTTTTCTTCTTTCGTCAGAGATCGTTAAGTCGAATAGCTCAAGGGCTCGATCAGTAGCCATTCGAAGGGTGTTATCTTCGTTTCTCTTCTTTGCTCTAAGGACTCTGCCAACCTCTGTCCCGATGTTACCCATCTGTTCATACAGACTAAGTTTATGCCAGGCTCCTGCTTTTTGGTTTGCATGAAGGCTATTCATCTTCTTATTAGCTTCTTTACGATTGCAATAATTTTTTCCCTTATTTCAGAATTTTCCACATCTCTTGACCGATTGCCTTGAGAAGGGCGGATATTTATCATCGAATCAAACTCGACTTGATCCTTACCCGTTTTATCAATGTAGTAGTTAATGCCCCAGAGATCCTCCTGAGAAGAGCCTTGCTCGATCAAAAGAGCTTCTTCATCTGCATGTAAGTCGCCCCCGATTGCAATTATTTCTTTTTTGACATCGACTACAAATTTAACCATATCACCAAACTGATTTTTGGCAATTTCTCTTACTACCTTCTCAGAAGTTGGTTTATCTATAATCTGTATATCAATCATATTAAGATTTTAGCATTAAATACCGGGGCACGGAAGGATTGAAGTTTGTTTTATCTGGTTCAGCATAGTCGAAGAAGTTCGAACTTATTTTGTTAATAGTAGCACAGCTTTTAGCGGAGCGTAGCAGAAGAAGTTTGGGCTTATGTACAACTTATATTTAAAGGCCGCCTTTCAACGGCCCGTAGGAAGTTTACTTGGCGGCTTGGTGCTAGCCCTCGAACACCTGCATGATGTAGAGGGCCTCTTTGAGATATGCTGATGCCAGACCGATATCGAGGTCGTCGTTCTCGTCACGGAGTCGACCTTCAGCATCGATTGAGAGGAACGGGTATTCCGCTGCGAGCTCTGCAACAACCTTAAGATTGCCAGGAGAGAGACCACCTGCGATGCCAACACCATAGGACCTGTACTCTGAGTAAAGCTCATCAAGGTAAGGTCGGAAATGGTCGGCCGTGTAGTACTGTCCCAGGCCACCTGATGGGTCGAGGAGAATGTAGTCTATAGACTCCCCGTACTGCTCCAGACGATCAACCAGACGCTTAGGGTCATGTGAAATGACCTCAAATGCGTGGCCCCCAATCTGCTGAACGATGTATTGGCAACTCCGGCCATCTTCCAAGTTCCTGTCTGCCCACTGAAGGTACCCTTCGATCTGATCGGGGTCTGTCCATGGGATGTTGAGCTGGAATCCATCGAGTCGGTTTGGCATACCCGCAAGGGTATGAATCTTACCGAGTTGCAGCGCAACATCGGTGCCCTTCGTGTTGTAATGCACGAGGTTGAGAACTCGGTTGTCGTCTTCGACGATACTTCCGATCTCTGAAATCTCTGGGTAGCGATGAGGCCACTTGTTCTTGATACCGTTCAGGGTCTTCTCGCTAGCCAGAATCCCGACCATCAGCTTTGGGCCGGGGTGGGTTGCCCCGAGATGTGCACGTGCTCTTCCTGGAAGTAGCGCGGTTAGCGGCCGTATCGGGTCGGTTGGCATGAAACCAGTAATCCCGATATAGCATGGATTTGCGCTCACCTGCTATCACCTCCCCAGGCTTTTCACATGTTTCTTACAGGCGTGACACCAGTACGGTCTGAACCACAGTCTCTTTCCGCACCTGACACAGTGTGATAGCCCGAATGATATGGGCACGACATCCTTAAATGTCATCATTCCTCCAATGTTCACGAAACCCACCATTCCTGGTGGGCCCTCCGTTATCGTCTAGCGTATTATATCAAAAATTTGTTAATTAATTAAGCTATATAAAAAGGCTCTACAGAGCCAATAGGTTAAACCTTGGTTCGGGAGGCAGGATTCGAACCTGCGATCACGGGACCAGAACCCGTTGCCTTGCCACTTGGCTACTCCCGATTATTCGATATTCTTTATCTTGTAGGTATCTTCTTGGCCGTAGTTATCTTTAAACTTAAAGGTGTTACCAAGCTTAAGTCCAAGCATCTTCTGAGCCAAAGGTGATTCATTAGAGATAATCCCTTTTAGGGGGTCGGCGGTTGAACGGGTAAGGATGGTATACTCCCGTTTATCAAAGCTGGCTAGATTTTCAAGAGTTACAGTTGAGCCAATTTGGACTTGGGCCGGATTCTTTTCATCAAACTCACGGACAAACCCTTTTTCAAGAATGCTTTCAATTTCGGAGAGCTGACTTTTGGCAATGTTTAACTCCCTTTGCCACTCGATCGTTGGCTTTTTCTTACGAGAAATTAGAGCCTTGAGCTCTTTTTGCCTTCTAGTTAAGGTCTCATATCCAAGCTTTGAAAGTGGGATTGTTTTTTCCATAAATGCATCCCGAATAATAACACAAATAAAGCTATTAGTAAACAAAATGGTATTAATTGTTGTAGGAGTTGATATAATATATGGGAAGGGGGAACCTTCCCGCTTCGGCGGTTTTTTAAATTAGGGGGAACATGAAACACATACTACTAGTAGAAGATGATAAACAACTTGCGGCAATGTATGCCCAGAAATTCCGAACAGCTGGCTTTAAAGTAACTATGGTTCAGGATGGGGGAACAGCTCTTGAGAGAGCAAAGCTCGATGAATATGATGGGATTGTCCTTGATATTATGCTACCTGGGATCTCAGGAGTAGAGATCCTTGGGATCCTTAGAAGTGACCCAAAGACCGTCAAAACTCCAATCGTAGTCTATACCAACTATGGCGATAAGTTTAATCGAGAGAAATGTCTTTCTTATGGTGCCGATGAATTTATCCTAAAGGTTGATTCGACACCAGAAAGTCTTTGTGAAACAATTAATAAGGTAATATCGGAGAAAGAAATTGAAGCGGTTTAGAAGACTCCTAAAACACATGGTAGTACCCCATAGGGGGAATGCCTTTAGGCCTCATGCCCTTCAGCATAGCGCCCTCTCTCTTTACCTTTTTGGTCTGATGGTCGCCCAAGTAGCCTTTGGGGTTACCCTCTATTCTGGTCCGGCGGTAATGGGTGCAAATACTGAGGCCTTGAGGAACAATGTAATTGTTCTTTCAAATATGGAACGTCAAAAAAATGGTGTTAGCGCTCTTTTTGTAAATGATGCCTTAAATGAAGCCGCCGAGGAAAAGCTCAATGATATGTTCGATAATAATTACTGGGATCATGTGGGACCAGCCGGAGAGACAGCCTGGGACTTCATCGCCGGTACTGGCTACCGGTACGAGGTAGCAGGGGAGAACCTGGCCCGAGGGTTTGAGAGTCCCGAAAAGGTTGTTAATGCCTGGATGTCAAGCCCAACCCACAGAGAGAATATCTTAAATGCTCGATTTCAAGAAATTGGTCTTGCTGTTGGCTCAGGTAAGATAAAGGGGGGTACGACTACCGTAATCGTTCAGTTATTTGGAAGACCCCAGACTGCTTTTGCAAGCCAACGCTCAAGTACCGTCTTGGGTGAGGCAAAACTAATCCCAGAGCTCGATACCCAAAACGCAACCCTACCATCCCGCTCACCATATTTCTTCGTCTGGGCCCTTATCTTTGGCCTTATTGTCCTTGATGGAGTGATGCTCAGAAAACTTGGCCTTCATACTTCAAGGAAGCATCTCTTGAGCTTTAGGGTATCACTCGCGATGTCGGCTTTTATGTTACTCCTACTTTCAATTGGGATCACCGCCATTATCTAGCTCGTTTTACATTTAACCCCCAACCATTTACAATAGTTGGGAACTAATTATGAATTAACTATAGGGAGACTTAATGACCAAGAAAGTACATGACCTTGTAATCATAGGTGCCGGACCGGCTGGAATCTCAGCCGCTATTTATGCCGCAAGATACAAAATGGATTTTTTGATTGTAGGAGGAGTGCCTGGTGGCAATATGAGTGTCTCTTTTGATATTGATAACTATCCTGGGTACCCGCACACCACGGGGAGTGAACTTACAAACAATATGGTCAAACAACTTTCGATTATTGGACATGAGATTATCCCAGATAGCGTGAAAAGAATAGAAGAGACCAAAGAAGGCTTTAAGCTCGAGGGAAACACTGGAACCTACTTTGGCAGAAAAATCCTTCTTGCAATTGGAACAGAACGGAACAAGCTAGGGGTCCCAGGAGAGGACGCTCTTATAGGGAAAGGTGTTTCCTATTGCGCTACCTGTGATGGCTTTTTCTTTAAAGAAAAGAAGGTGGCGGTAGTTGGGGGCGGAGATGCGGCCCTTGAAGCGGCTGTTTTCCTCTCTGAGATTGCAAGTAAAGTATATATCATCGTAAGACGCGATGTTTTCCGGGCCGAGCCAGATTGGCAAACAAGAATCAAAAAGGCCAAAAACGTTGAGATTCTTTTTAAGACCCAGGTTAAAGAGATTGTGGGTAAAGAGAAGGTAGAGAAGATTGTCTTAGATAATGGTAAAGAGCTTTCCGTTGATGGGCTGTTTATAGAAATAGGGGAGACACCATCAAGTGTCCTCTATGACCAGTTAGGACTTAAGCGCGATAAGGAAGGCTATGTGGTTGTCGATCAAAAGATGAAGACCTCAAAAGAAGGTATTTGGGCCGTAGGGGATTCGACAACCGGTTCAAACAAATTCAGACAAATTGTGACTGCTTGCGCCGAAGGAGCCATAGCTGCAAACACAATCTATACCGAACTAAGAGATAAAGAATAATGGCTTTACGTGGGGGAAATAGCGGAATATCTGGTAGAGGTCGTGCTTGTTTATCCACATTTTGTGCTTGACAGCAGCACGTGCTCAGTTCATCCTAGATTATACGAGTTAATTAGCCCTTAGGGGTAAATCAAATTGAAGGGAGGTGATACGAATGGCAACAGAAGGATACTGCGTAAAATGTAAGGAAAAAAGAGAGATCAAAGACCCGCAAGATATTACGATGAAGAATGGCCGACCAGCTACACAGGGTACTTGCCCAGAATGTGGCACTAAGATCTTCCGAATCGGAAAGTCTTAATCCAAAAGTCTTGAGAGATATGTTTTCAAGAACAGCCCCGCGCTTCTGGCGCAGGGCTGTTTTAGTACAAACGCCCTTGACATTACGGGCAAATAGGCTTAACCTGAGCATAAAGAGGATTAAGCCCAGTTGGGCAGAAAGGAGTTGCCATGCAATTCTACAATGTTAAAAAACGGGAGAAGGTTGAAATCCCAGATTCAGAAGTAAAGAAAACTACATACGAAGTAAGGGGTGGCCAAATTCGCTATGCCGTTAAGGCGGTTGATACCGATGGGATGAACCTTACCAAGTTCATGAAGAAGGAAGACTGGGATGCACTAGACGCTCCAATGGTCGACTAGAGGCAAAGAGGTATACAAAAAGTCCCGCGAAAGCGGGGCTTTTTGATATCTTTATTTGGTAGCCCGTAGGGGAATCGAACCCCTGTTTCCAGGATGAGAACCTGATGTCCTAGTCCACTAGACGAACGGGCCATATTCGCTTTGTGATTTTAACAAATAATAGGACCTTTTTCAATCCTCGGTGGTCTGATATAATCTTCTCTGCATGAAGAAAATTATCATCTATTTCATAATCGCCACAGGTCTTTTGGGTGGTGCCTTTACTTTCTTTAAATATAATACCCGTACCAGTGACGCTGAGGTAACAAACCTTGAATCTCAAGAAGACCTTTCAGAAAAAGAAAGAGAAGAGCTAATAGCAAAGAACGTTGAGAGGTATCAACCAAAGGGGGATAAGGAGAATAGTAAAGGGCCAGGTATTACGGCCCAATCTGCGATCGTAGTTGACGAAGAGACAAATGAGGTACTCTATGCTAAGAATGTCCACAAGAAGATGCCTCCGGCCTCGATTATTAAGATGCTGACCTTTTCTCTAGCTCTTGAAGTGTATAATGTAGATGAAAAGATTGAGATAACAGAGCATGCCTCAAAACAGATATCAAACAAGATTAATATGAAGGCCGGGGAAAAGATGAGCCTCTCTGATCTTCTATATGGTCTGATGATGATCTCGGCTAACGATGCGGCCTATGCCATTGCTGATGCCTACGAAGGAGGCTTTGAGGCCTTTATCGAGCTCGCCAATGAAAAGATTGCTCTCCTTGGCCTCTCAAATACTGTAATGGCAAACCCTGCTGGGCTCGATGATCCCAATCAAGTCTCTACAGTCTATGATATGGCAACAATCACAAGATATGCTCTTCTTGAGCATCCAGAGGTAGTTAAATATGCCGGTAAGAAAACGGAGCACTCAGTTTATGCGACCGAAGATAACGAACCGCACTGGTGGTTTGGCCACCTTTCCCAGATGCTAAGGAGCTACAAGGGGATGATCGCCGCCAAGACTGGCTACACCGATGAAGCCGGGACAACATATATCGGGATCGCCGAAAGGGGAGGGCGGAGACTAGTGGTTGTTTTGATGGGTGGTAGTGGCCCAAGTGCCAATAATGACGTTAAGGCTCTTCTTGACTATGGCTTTGCAAACTAAATCACTATATCTTTGTTATTGATAAACTTGGTCTTTTAGCCTAAAATTGTAATTGTTATGGAGGGGAAAGACCTTAAACACATCACGCAGATAAGGCTATGGCTACTTTTTGGAAACATCGCCGTTATAGTTTTCTATGGGGCAATAATCTTTTTTACTAACCTCTCTGTCATTAACTATTACGGTCTTAAGATTGCAGCCGCGCTCTCAATCTTCTATATCATTTATCATTTTTCTTCAAACTACTTTCTCGAAAAAAAACCTGAGTTTATTCTAGAACTATCAACATTCTTGACCCTGCTTTACAGCGTTCTTCTAATCGATTACTTTAGTGGCCCCTTCGGCTATCTCTACCTCTTCATCTATATCCTTATCCTTGCGGCCTTTATCTTTAAGCCCCTCTGGGGCCTTGCAACCGCTACTGTCTTTACAATCTACCTGACTCTTTATGGCCTCTTTGCGGCTGGGGATCTTACGTCCGAATGGCGTCAGTACCTGATTGCTTTTCTCTCAATCATCGTCTCATCAGGGGCTGGATTTCTAGTTAACTACAGGAGTCAAAAGATCGAAAGGGAAGGCCAAAAACTCAAAAAAACGGCCGATAAGTTAACCGCCGAAAAGTCACAAGATGAGGCAGTCCTCTCTGCCATTGCCGATGGTGTTTACGCCGTCGATCGAGATCGAAACTTAGTGCTCCTTAATAAAGCGGCCCAGGGAATGGTCGGCTGGGAAGAGAAGGACGCTCTCGGGATTAAGTGTCAAACCGTAATGAAACTCATAAAAGGAGATGATAATGTCTCGGTTTGCGAAAAGGATTGTCCGGCCCTTGCGGTTTGGAATACTGGGGAGGCCGTCTTTCGAACCGATACCTGCTTTATCCATAAAAAGAACAAGAATAGAGTCCAGCTTTCATCATCTTATGCTCCAATTAAGGATATGGAAGGGAACATGGTTGGCGCTATTTGTGTGTTCCGCGATATCACAAAAGAGAAGGAACTGGAAAGGCAAAGAAACGAATTTGTCTCTACGGCCTCTCACGAGCTTCGGACCCCAATCACCGCCACCGAAGGGTACCTTTCAATCATCACCGACTCTGGAATGTGTAAGGTCGATAACAATACTAAAGAATATCTCGGAAAGGCTAGGAATACCCTACTTGGGATGTCGAGCCTTGTTAAAAACCTTCTTTCGGTCACAAAGATTGAAGAAGGAAAACTCGAGACTACAATCACCAACTTCCCAATCAAAGATCTCGTAAAAGAAGTGATCGATGTTTTTGCGAAAAAAGCAAAAGACAAAGGAATCGAACTTAACTTTTCAGAATCAAAGGAGCCAGGAGCCAAGGGAAAGAAAGCCATCGGAAGGGCCCTAAATGTCACGGCTGATCGCGAGATGATCAGGGAAGTATTAAACAATCTCGTAGAGAATGCGATTAAGTTTACCGATAAGGGAGGGGTTACAATCTCGATCGATTATGATAAGGAGTTTGCAACAGTTAACGTCACCGATACAGGGATGGGGATGCCCAAGGATGCTCAGAAGCATCTCTTTGAAAAGTTTTACCGGGTTGATAATACCGCAACAAGAGAGGTTGGGGGGACCGGTCTCGGGCTATATATCACAAGGTCGATCATAGAGACCTTTGGGGGTAAGATTTGGGTCGAGAGTACCAAAGGAAAGGGTTCGACCTTTCACTTTACGATTCCTTTGGCGCTTGATTCCTAAAATGTTTATTGACAAAAACGTAACGATTTAAGAAGATAATAGAAGGAGAACACAATGACAAAGATAATGATTGTTGAAGATGATGTAACTTTACGCGATATTTACACCACTCGGTTTAAAGCAGAAGGTTATGAAGTAGTAACTGCTTCTGATGGAGAGGCGGCTCTTTCGACTGCCGTTAAAGAAAAGCCAAACCTAATCTTACTTGATATTATGATGCCTAAGATTTCCGGTTTTGATGTCCTTGATATCCTCCGTGATACCGAGGAGACCAAGAATACCAAGATTGTAGTGATGAGCGCCCTTTCCCAAACCTCAGACATTGAAAAGGGGAAGACCTTAGGAGCAAATGCCTATCTTGTAAAATCTCAGGTAACACTCTCTGAGGTGGTCGAGAAGGTTAAGGCGATACTAGCTGAGAAATAATAGCTTTATACACAATACAAAGAAGTCTCAAATGAGGCTTTTTTGCTTTATATAGCCTAAATGTCTCTATTGACTTCCATTTTACAAAGACTGATAATTTAGTTATCATTTATTATTTTAGCTGCACTCAAGGAGGGTGCTTACGTGAAAGAGAAAATTAACACTAAAAGACTTTTAACAACCATTGGGATTGTACTTTTAGCCTCAGCTGCAGTTGGTGGTACTACTTGGTGGTTTATGAACCGAGAAATTAGGGAGCTCATGTTAGAGCAATCTCTTATGAATATTGATAATGCCTACAATAATTACTGTGAATCGGCTACGGATGCGGCAGACGAAAACGATTTAGTTAAGTTCGCAAAACTTCAATACGGTATCTCAGAAGCAAAAATTGAGGAGACTGAAGAAGGTGTGTTTTTCTATATCGGATATGTCCCGGTAGAGGGTGGTTGGAATACTAGCGGATATTCACTTGCTTGCAGAGCGACTGAAACCGAAGGCGTGAGCTTAACAGATAATGAGACAATAATCGAGAACAAAACTGAAAACTTCACCCTAGGTACCCCTGCTGGCTGGACACTAGAAAACAAGATTGCAGACGGTTTAACGCAATATGTTTTTACGAAGTCGGGGGTGGGCACAGTCGTTCTTGAGATTGGTTATGGAGGCAGAGGCTTCGAAGGTACTAAAAGAGTCATAGAATATGAGGTTACGGCAAACAAGGCAAATGTTACTTACACGAAATTGTCAGATATTACTACTAATACATGGGAGGGGGGAGAGACAAGTGGTTATTTTATTATTTCTAGAGCTGAAGACAATACAGGTTTCGTAAACAAAGACAATTTCACACTATATGCCTATGGCGACGATGACACAAAAGCCACAGAGGCAGAGAAGGCCTACAAACAGATACTAGATTCTATTGAGTTTAACTAACAACACTCTAGATATATTAACCTCATTGCGCTATAATTCTCTTATGCGAACACTTGTTTCAGATATCGCAAAGAGTATCGGAAAAGAGGTAACCGTCGCTGGCTGGATCGCAAAGATCCGAAAGCTAGGCGGCATTTCTTTCGTTTCGCTTCGCGATCGCTCTGGAATTGCCCAAATCGTAGTCGAGAAGGAGGCCCATAAACTACTTTCTGGTCTTTCAACCGAATCGGTCGTTGAATTTACCGGTAAGGTCAAGAAAGAGGAGAGAGCGCCATTTGGGGCTGAAATTTTGGCAAAGGATGTCAAGATAATCTCCCCTGTATCAGAAGATGTTCCGGTTGAGATAAACAAAAAAGAACTTAGGGCAAATATCGATACCTTACTTGATAACCGTCCAATTACCTTAAGAAATCCGGAACAACGGGCAATCTTTAAAGTACAGGCTGAGGTTATTCGAGCTTTCCGTGATTTCCTTTCTGGTGAAGATTTTACCGAGATTAATTCTTCAAAGATAGTCGAGTCAGGCCTTGAGACTGGGGGAGCTGAAATGTTCCCTGTTTCTTGGTTTCGGGACAAGGCTTTTCTTTCTCAGAGCCCCCAAATGTATAAGCAGATTATGGTTGGAGTGTATGAAAGAGTCTTTGAGACGGCTTACGCCTACCGAGCCGAAAAACATTCAACCGCCAGACATTTAAATGAATATCTATCGCTTGACTTTGAAATGGGCTTTATAACCTCCCACGAAGACATTATGGAAATGGAAGAGAAGCTTCTAAAATATATGATGAAGCACCTCGAGAAGACGTGTTCTCGGGAGTTTGAGATGCTTGGAGCAACTATCCCTAAGGTTGGGGCCAAAATACCTCGTATGAAGCTCTCCGAGGCTCAAAAGGTGCTTGAACAGGAGTACAAGGTGAAGTGTGCCGGCGCCCCAGATCTTGACCCCAAGCAAGAGAAGCTTATCTCAGAATACGCCGAGAAGAAACTAGAAAGTGAGTTTATCTTTATCACTCATTACCCATCAAAGAAACGCCCTTTCTATACCTACGATGATCCTAAAAACCCAAAAGAGACATTAAGCTTTGATCTTATGTTTCGCGGGCTTGAGGTTACGACCGGGGGACAAAGGATTCATTTGTACGATGAATACCTAAAGAAGATGAAAGATAGGGGAATGGACGTGGAGGCTTTCGCTGATTATTTGATGGCTTTTAAATACGGTATGCCAGCACATGGTGGGCTTGCAATTGGAGCTGAGAGGCTAACTGCTAGACTTCTTGGGCTTCAAAACATTCGGGAGGCTTCACTCTTCCCACGTGATATTAACAGATTAAGACCATAGGGGGGCCAAGGGGGATGCTCGACGTCAAAGTAGAAAAATTTGAAGGACCACTTGATCTTCTTCTTGAACTCATAGAAAAAGAGAAGCTTGATATAACGGAGATATCGCTTTCCAAAGTAACCGACCAATACCTAAATAGCGTCGCTTCGCTTGACCCAAAGGCTTATGACGTTTCGGAGTTCATGGTAATTGCCGCAAGGTTAATCTACCTTAAATCCAAGGCGCTGCTTCCCACCCTTGAAACAGAAGAAGATGAGGAAGAGATCGAAGACCTTAAAACAAAGCTTGAAATCTACAAGAAGTACAAGGATGCAGCGAAAGAGTTCTCAAACATCCTTGAGAAGAATCAGCGCTCTTATCCCGCCAAAAAGCCTCAACTTATTCTTTCGAAGTTTACACCACCAAAGGGCGTTGAGCTAAATGACCTCTGGGGCACTTTTCAGAAGCTCCTCACCGATATGCCTGAAGAGCTTGCAAGGGAAGAGGTCGAGCTCCCATCAGAAAAGATTACGGTTGAAGAGAAGTTGGCCCATCTTGAGGAGTTATTTGCGGGGAAGAAAAGTCATCGCTTTTCACATCTCATCAAGAACTCATCCGGAAAGCTTGAGGCAATCATTACTTTTCTTGCTATACTAGAGTTAGTCAAGATTAAGAAAATAACGGTAAAACAAGACAATAATTTTAATGATATTGAGCTTGTGAGGGTTGGATGACAAAGAAAAACATCAAAAGTATTATCGAGTCCATTCTCCTTGTGGCTGAAAAGCCAGTTTCCGTCAAGGAGCTCTCTTCGTGTTGTGAATCGATGGTCTCTGACGTTCAGAAGGCCCTAGCCGAGCTTATAAAAGAGTATGAAGGTAGGGGAATGAGAATTATAAAAAAGGGAAACTACTATTCACTGGTCACAGACCCTGATAATGCGGGAGCGGTAGCCAAGTTTCTAAACGAAGAGCTTCGGCATGATCTTTCGCCAGCCGCCATCGAAACTCTTTCTGTCATTACCTACAAACAGCCCGTCACAAGAATGGAAATCGAAGATGTTAGAGGAGTTTCGGCCGACCACCTTATAAGAAACCTGATGATCAGGGGGCTTATTCAAGAAGTAGGAAGAAAGGAAGCCCCAGGAAGACCCATCCTTTATGGAACGACGATGGAGTTCCTTCAGTACTTTGGACTCTCCTCGGAAGATGAATTACCAGAGTTTGAGATGCCGGAGAAGGCAGCAGAACTATTTCGTGAAGTGGATACGATAACTGAAAAAGAAGATGCGAATAAATAGGTTCCTTGCCCGAGCCGGGGTCGCTTCAAGGCGAAAAGCAGAAGAGCTAGTTAAAAAGGGCTCTGTTTTTGTAAATGGGGAAAAGATTACTAACCTAGCTACCGAAATTGACCCCGATAAAGATGAGGTGGTACTAAATGGGAATAGACTGAACTTACCAGAGCTAAAATATTACCTTTTAAATAAACCAAAGGGATATATGACTACAAGGAGTGATCCACATGCCAAAAGAACAATTTATGAACTACTTCCGCCGGATACCACGCTATTTAGTGTCGGAAGGCTTGACAAGGACACTACAGGGCTTATCGCCATCACAAATGATGGTGACTTTGCTCAAAACATGATTCACCCCAGTAAGAAGATCGAGAAGGAATACCTCGTAACCACTAAAAGTCCTTTAACAGACTCTCAGCTAAAAACGCTGAGCGGTAATATTACTCTCTCGGATGGACCTGTAAAGGCCAAACAAATAAAAAAGATTACAAATAACAAGCTCAGACTTGTAATTGACGTAGGACGGAACCGTATTGTAAGGCGAATGATTAAGGCAGTCGGGAACGAAGTCAGAGAGCTTGAGAGGGTTCGAATTGGTTCCCTTAAACTCGATGTTCCACTTTCTAAGTATCGGAAATTATCAGATAATGAGGTGTGGGAATATCTAAAATGATTTCAAAACTAATTATAGCTGGTCTTTTGATTTTAATCTCAGTCCTCCCCGCAAGCGACAGGACAAAAACTTGGGAAGATAGTTTAAGGGGGGCAATTGATAACGAAGAGGTTCAGGAGATAGATATCGCTGACCCAGGGTCGACCCCAAGCATCATCAGTGACGCTAGGGAAGTAGCAGTTACGGCCGAAGCAGCCTTTTTCGTCGATATTAACTCCGGTGAGTATTTAGTGGAGAAGGCTATAGATAAAAAACTATCTATCGCCTCACTTACAAAGCTAATGACTGCCCTTATCGCAGTCGAGGAGACCTCACCAGATGATGTGATTACTGTCCCGCCCGGCCTTGCGGTAAGGAGCGATGATTCTCGGATGTGGCTTGTAGCGGGGGACAAACTAACAAGTAATGAGCTCTTACATGGGGTCCTGATTGCCTCCGGCTCCGATGCGGCCCTAACGTTTGCAAGTCATATTTCAGGTTCTACGAATGACTTTGTTGAGCTTATGAACGACCGAGCCGAACTCCTGGGTCTTCGTGATACCCACTTTGGAAACCCGGTTGGTTGGGATGAAGCGGATAACTACTCGACCGCGCAAGATATGGCTGCGCTTTCAAGGATTGCTCTTACAAATCCAGAGATAAGGGAGATTGTAGCGAAGAGAACATATATCGCAAACTCCCAAAGAGGAAGACCATACATTCTTACAAACACCAATTTGCTTATAGGGCAAACATACAAAGGGATAAAAACAGGGACAACCTATGGAGCGGGGCAGTGCCTTACCACCTATTACACCGATGGTGATAGGGAGATTATAGGGGTGGTGCTGGGAAGTACCTCTAGGTTTAGTGACACAACTAGAACTATCGAATATATTAAAGAGAACTTTAGCTGGTAAAAACATCGACGCAAAGCCAAAAAAGTGTTAGAATAGGGCGTTATGAAAGAAAAAGAAAATAAATATAGTGTGGTGATTGTCGGGCGTCCTAACGTCGGTAAGAGTTCGCTCTTTAACCGCCTTATTGGCACCCGGAAAGCCGTTATCCTTGCTGAACCTGGAACCACTCGTGACTTAATCGAGGAGGAGGTTGAGATAAATGGAAGAACCGTTAATCTCATCGATACCGCTGGGTATCTTGAAAACGGTAAAGACGAGATCGCCGAAAAGGCCTATGCAAAGTTAAGAGAAGCTATCGCTCGGGGTAACAAGATTATCTATGTCGTTGATGGGGAAGTCCCACCAACCGAGGAAGATAAGCGAGTAGCCGATGTCCTAAGAAAGACCGGAAAAGAGACCATCCTTGTTGTAAACAAGATAGATAGCACAAAGAAGAAGAACTACGCCGGGGAATACGCTCGACTTGGCTTTAAGCCCGTAGTCGAGACGTCTACCATTCATAATCTTGGGATCGCGAGTCTTAAAGAAGAGATTGCAAAAGATGCCCCTAAGGGTAAGAAAAAGGTAGAGAAAGAGACGACCAAGGTTGCTATCATCGGGAGGCCTAATGTTGGTAAGAGCTCCATCCTAAATGCTCTTTGTGGCAAAGATAAGGCAATTGTGACCGATATCGCCGGAACAACCAGGGATGTCGTTACAGAGAAAGTAACTTATGGTACGGCTGAGCTTGCACTCTCGGATACTGCCGGGGCCAGAAGGCCAGGGAAGATCGGGCGAGCCTTTAAAAAGGGTGCGCCACTTGAGCGGTTTGCCTACCTTCGGACCGAGCGGGAGGTCGAAAGTTCCGATATTGTTCTTCTCGTGCTTGATGCCACAGAACAAAGAGCTACTACCCAAGATTTACATATCGCAGGACTAGCCAAAGAGGCTGGGAAGGGCGTCATTCTTGTGATAAACAAGTGGGATCTGACGTCTGAAATCACTCAGGAGAAATTCCTGGCCAGGCTAAGAAACCGTTTTGGATTTATGCGTTGGGTTCCAGCGATTTTTGTTTCGGCCGAAACAGGCTTAAATATCGAAAAGATTGGGGAAATCGTTGAAAAGGTAGCCGAGAATCAAAGAAGAAGAATTCCGACCCCAAAGCTTAATCGAATAATTGAGGACTTTAGCCTCAGGAACATCCCAAAGGCCAGAGGTAAGTATCGGCCAAAAATATTCTATGCTGTACAAACCCAGGTGGTCCCACCAACTTTTGAGATTAGGGCCAAGCATCATGATGCTATTCACTTTAGTTGGCAAAGAGCGCTTGCAAATGAACTTAGAAAAGAGTTTGATTTTACGGGAACACCGATTAAGATTATCTTTAAGAAAAAATAAGGGATGTTTAGAATTAACTCGTAATCATATATAATGGTCATATGTTACTTATAGCAGGCCTTGGTAATCCAGGCGATAAATACGAAGAAACACGACACAACGTCGGCTTTATGGTTCTTGACAAACTTGCGGATGATTTTGGCGTTACCTTTAAGGAAGATAAGAAACGGAATGCCGAAGTGGCTGAATACACTATGACTTTTCCGAGACAGAAGAAGAAGGTCAGAATGGTCCTCGTAAAGCCACAAACCTATATGAATAAATCCGGGGAAGCTGTCGCGAAGATAGCCCGCTATCATGGGATTGACCCTAGGCACACCTGGGTCATCCATGATGACCTTGATATTGAGCTTGGGATCATCAGGACCCGCTTTGGAGGTACATCAGCCGGCCAAAAGGGGGTAGAGTCAATTATTTCTCACCTTGGGACAAAAGACTTCTATCGTTTCCGTTTTGGAATAAAACCAGAGGGAGGGCAAAAGATACCGGCCGAGGAGTTTGTTCTTAAGAAGTTCAGTAAGGCAGAGAGGGAAGTAGTCGATCTTAAGATAAAGGAACTAATAGAGATCTTAAAAGAGTCGGCCGAATTTGGCCCGGAGCCGAGTACTAGATAGTATGTATACTCCTAAGATAAAGTTTGAATTTGACCAGAAATTAGATACAGAGATGCTTTGGGAGTTTTTAGGAGACGCTAAGAAGGGTGGCTTTGATTTTTCGGCTGAGGTAATTAAAAATCACCCAGCCCTCAAAAACAATACAAGCAAAGAGGTTGTGAAAAAATATGTTGCCAATTACTACAGAAAACACGAGAAGGAACTTAGAGATGCAAAAAAAGATATTGAAAAAAGATGGAAAACGGTAGAGTCCGAATTCTATAAAGCAACAGATAAATATTTTGAAAAACTCTCTTGGCCGAAGGGGAAATATATCGGCTATATCTCAATAAACCCTTGTGGGCCTAGGTTTTTGCCGAATAAAACGTGGCAAACTCCATATTTCTGGCCTAAAGAGGCAATAGGTCAGATAATTCACGAAATGCTACATTTTCTTTTCTTTGAACAAGCAACAAAAGTTAAAAACACTCATTTTAAAAAAGACCAATTATGGCATCTTTCAGAAATTTTTAATGATATCATCCAAAAAGAAAAAGAATTTGTGCAGATTCAGGGATATATTCCTGAAATTAGCTACCCGGACCACAATAGATTACATAAAAAATATTTACTAATTTGGAAAAAGAATAAAACGGCTAGAAAGTTTATCGAAAATTCAACAGCTGAGATAAAAAAAGACTTTTAGTCAATATATCTGTTTATATAAATAACTATTGCTCTCTTAAGTCTTTGGGTGCTACAATCAATCTTGCGCTTAAATAAGGATGCAGATGTTTGAGATTATAAAAAATATGTTTAGAAGGAAGCTCAGGACCGCTCTTACGGTCTTTGGGATTGCAATTGGAATCTTGGCCCTTGTTGTGATGGGAGGAATTGCAGAAAAGCTAGATCTCCTTGTTAAGGGTGGTACAGACTATTATGCTGATAAAGTTCAAGTCCAGTCAGCTGAAAGTAACTTCTTTATCACTACTCCACTTACCCTTGATAAAGGGGAGGAGCTAAAGAAAGTCGACGGGGCTAAATGTGTTGCCGCTTCAATTGGGACTACCCTAGATAAGGAACTCGAGGCTGTTAACTTTGGACCTCCGCCGCTGATTCAAGGTAGGCAGACAGAGTGTGACCAGTATGAGAGCTTTGAGATAACCTTAACTGATGGAAGAGATATCACAGACGATGACCGGGGTAAGGTAGTCCTTGGAGCCGACCTGATAAAAAAGTTTGAGGCCGAAATCGGAAAAGAGATTGAGATTAGGGGTAAGAAGTATGAGATTGTTGGCCTGATGGAGAAGACCTTCACCGCCCCAGACTCAGTCGCTCTAATGTCGTTCCATGATGCTCAACTTGTGATCTATGAGGATTTACCAGAGATAGTTAAAAGCCAGCTTAAAGCAACTGAGGTTACTAACGGCTTTATCGTAAATCCAGATAATGGCACCGACCCAAATGAACTAGCAAGGACCCTCGAGAGTGAGGTCAAAGATATTAAGGCAGTCGGCCCAAAAGACTTTGAGGATTCGATTGCCTCAACCGTTGGTACTTTTACCTCAATTATCTATGGAATTGCCATTATTTCACTTCTTGTGGGAACCTTATCGATTATAAATACGATGACAATGTCTATCTCAGAGCGTACCAAAGAGATTGGAGTCAAAAAGGCAATTGGCGCCAAGACTCAGGATATTTTAATCGAATACTTAACCGAAGCCGGACTAATTGGCCTCCTTGGTGGAGCAATCGGAATTGGCCTTGGAACCCTCCTTGTTTATGTTATAAACTCGGCGATGGAGAAAACAGGGGATAAAATCTTCCTCTTAACACCAAGACTTCTTTGGGGCGCCCTTATCTTCTCGGTTGTCCTTGGGGTTGTCGCTGGTATTTATCCGGCTCTTCATGCCGCCCGCCTTAGTATTGTTAAATCCTTAAGGGAGGAATAATGGCAGAGATAGTCTTAAAACTAGAAAAGGTCACCAAGACATATATCATGGGCCAGAACCGTTCCGCAGGTAAAGCATATAACGCCATCAGAAAATACCATAAAAAGTATGAGAGTATTTGTGCCAAGAATGACGAGAAGCTCGAAAAGAAAATGGGCAAGACCCTAGAGAGGGCCCAGACGGCTTTTGCAAAAGAGAAATACGAATTAGCCTATAAGACTATAACGGGGAAGAATCTGAAGAAGAATTTGAAGGATAAAGGGGTCGTCGTTCACGCCCTAAATGGGGTTGACCTTGAGATAAAAAAGGGAGAGATGATTGCCATTATGGGTCCCTCTGGTTCTGGTAAATCAACCCTCCTTAATGCCCTGGGGCTCATTGACGATGTTAGCTCCGGTAAAGTATATATCGATGGTATCCTGGCCTCAAAACTTAAGGCAGGGAAGCTACCTGAAATAAGGGCCAAAAAACTTGGCTTTGTCTTTCAGTCATATAACCTAATCCCAACCTTATCGGCGCTTGAGAATGTGATGCTCGCCCTCCGCTATAGTGGAGCAGGAAGAGGAGAAAGAAGAAAGAAAGCCGAAGAGGCCCTAAAATTAGTGGGGCTCGGGGACAGAATGAAGCATACCCCAAATGAACTCTCTGGTGGTCAACGTCAGAGGGTAGCTATCGCCCGCTCACTTGTTAATGAGCCGGCTGTCATCTTTGGGGATGAACTTACGGGGGAGCTTGATACAAAGACTTCAACCGAGATTATGAATCTCCTTATAGCCCTAAACAAGAAGAAGGGTCAAACCTTTATCATCGTGACCCATAACCCAGAGGTTGCCAAGATGTGCCAAAGGACTATTAGGATGAGAGACGGGAAGATCGTAAAATAAACTTTATTTCATATAACATAAATACACAATAAGTATTATATATTCTTGTACGAAAAAGGAGACTTGTGTAAGACGCACGAGACCTTGTAGGTGTCTCCTTATTCGTGCGAATGAATCGCAAACGCTACTCGACGAAGTCGCTGACCAACTCTACGATCTCCTGGTTGGTCTTGCCTTCGGCGATAGCCTCGTCGAATCGCTCGACGAGGTTTTCGGCCCGAGACCTCTTCTCCTCGATTACGACCAGGAAGCGCTTGGCCTCGAAATAGGCTGCGCTGCACTGCTCGAAGGTGAGAGAGGCAACCTTCGGTCTCGCGGATGCCTTGACCGAAGTTTGTGACCCCGCAGGCTTCCGGCGGCGAGCCATCGCCTTCAGCTGGGCCGGCTCGAGATCGAGCTCCAGCTTGAGGTAGGCCACGAGTTTGTCATCTCCGAGAAGCTCCAGGTAATCTTCCTCGGAGACAAACATCCGGACACCCTTGGCCTTCTTCTCTTGGGTAGCCGGAAGTAGTCCATGCTTGATGAGGTTCTTGAGGCGATCGTAGTCGAAAGCCCCTTCTACCACGATCTGCCTCGTGGTCACGAACCCCTCGGGCGCGTTCGAAGAGATCGCGCAGTTGAGAAGCCACTCGGGCTTCTCGTTGATCCATCTCTGGACCTCGGAGTGGCGCACTTGGGGGGTCCGACCCAGTTTGGCAGTGACGAACACCTTCTTCTTCGCCAGCGCACGAAGCTGGTTGTCCATCACGTCTAGCTTCGCTTCCTGAAGAAGCATAGTGGCTTCCTTGAGGCTGACGAGCTGGTCCTGGCGTACTGGGCCGGATTGGCCCGATGCAGGTGTACTCACCTTCAGCTCCTTTCCTGGAGTTGGGGTTGGCGGCTTGGTCTCCTTCTGAGAAGAGACATCCGCTTCATCAACGTGACGGAGAGCTTTCAGCTCCTTTGAATCAATGGCCAGAACAGCAACCGAGCCTTGTTGCACGGTCGAGCAGTTGAGATCCCCAGCCGCCAGTTCTCCGAGCAACCGCGATAGCGATCCCGGGAAATCAGCAACCGCCCTCCGAACAGTCACGAGACCCTTCGGCAGCTTCCGTCGCTTGACCTCCTTGAGCCAAGATGATGGGTGACCGGCCTCCTTCATCAGCAATTCATGAGGCCAGATCTTGCCTGTACCGTGGCTATTGAGGCCACGAACACGGCCCCTGTCTACGATCCTTGCGAGCTGGTTCTTTGTAAGAACATAGCCGAGTGCTGTAAGCCACTCGGCCGCTTGGTCGGTGTTGCGGTCTTTCTCTTCGAGAATAGCCGCAACAACCTCCCTTCCCGAACATTCTACCGGTAACGGCATACCAACTCCTCCCTCTCTGGACCCTACCAGGGTCAATTTGCGTTTGCTTGTGAGGTGCTCTTTGATAGCTTTGGCATTATATAATAAAAAGGTAGTAATGTCAATGTTTTTATCGTGATCGAGTTCAAGGAAAAATGATATATTTATGATATAATTCCCCTAAGGAGGAAAAATGAAAAACAAACAAGGTTTATCTAATATCACTATTATCTTAATAATAGCCGGGGTTGTTGCCGCTCTTGGAGCTACAATGGTCGCCGGCTATTTTTTTTGGTATAAGCCAAACTATATCGATAGGACTGAGTTAGTAGAGAGTACCGAGCCAGAGCTTACTCTAGTCTCAGATAGCCCCCATATCAAAACCTTTAACAACAACTCATATTCCGGCAATCTGGGCTGGTGGGTTAGGGGCAATAATGAATGGGTGGAGTTTGCTTTTACGGATATCGATACCGTAGGGGTAGTAGGAGACGAACTAACTCTTAAAATGAATCTAGGAGTCACTAACAAACTTGATGGGGATGAGAATATGGATGGGCAGGTAGACCTGATGATAAATCCATATAATCCTGAAAAGAGTCTAAACTATATGGATGTTCTCCTCAAAAACAAGAACAGAGAACAAACTATAACATCAATGCTCTCAGGAGGAACTTATGAGACAACTTATGAAGCCCCTATCAGGAAAGACTTAATCATCAACGGCACCCTTATCGTTCGCCTCTACCGGCATGTTGATACTAATGGGGCTCCTGATGCCACTGGTAAGTCTGGGAAAATAGTCCTTAGGGAGTATGAGAATGGGACAAGTGAATATGTTATCCCAACTGGAGTTTATGAGGACGATGACTCCCATACAGTTCACTTGAACGTACAAACAATAGAAGGGGATAAGACAAAGGCGGCACCTGGTGAGGCGGTGCTTTATGGGTATCGGTAGGAATAATGTTGGATTTACACATTAGGGTAGTGATATAATATATAAGAAGGAGAAATTATGAAAAAGATATTATCAATTACAGGTCTGGCTGTCCTACTAGTAGCTTTTATGCCGTCCTTCACCGGAGCTCTATATGAGTTTGGTGAGGGTGAGGCGGTAGGAACAAGGGTGGAAGTAAGTAAAAATGGGACCGATTGGTACAACTTCTATGCCAATGAGAACCCAGGTGGTCAAACTTTGTATGTTAGCCCGGGTGACAATTTAACTTTTAAGGGTATTTCTTGGAATGCTGGTCTTTCTAACCTGGATGTTGAGTTTGAAGCAATCCTAACTGGAACAGATTACTTTGCAGATTTTGACGTGTTCGGTGATGGAGCAGATGACCTAGATGGTAACACCAATGATTATATCGCCGGTCTTGAGACAATTACCGATGCCGATAACGGGACCGCTAGCTTCCCTGTAACCCTAGCTTCTGGCTTGCCACTCGTCTCTGATGATGCTAGCCCTGAAGAAGGTTCAATCACTGTAACCTTGGCTGATGATATCCCAGACGGCACCGTTATAATGGGAATCTTCCAGGTAACAGCAGCTGAGGTACAACAGCAGATTATAAACTTTGGAACCTTTGGTAAATACGGAAGAGTATTTGCCCAAGAGCCGGGTGAATCAACCGTAAGGATAGTGGTTCAGAATGCCACAGATGATGAAGAGACAGTTTTACCCAAAACTGGCGCCCATCGGTAAATGAAAAAAGTATTTAGACTATCACAAAAGAGCCCTCTTTTCTGGGCTCTTTTGCTTACCACTATAATCATCCTCTCTTTAAGTACCGCTTTTTATCTAAATGAGAGGGATAAGACCAAAGAGAAGAGGGAAGAATACAGGAGACAAACAGAGATTGCCTCTGATGAAGGGCTAGGGGAGATAACTGAATTTTCGATTGAGATTCATAAGCTAGGTATAGAGGTACCGGTAATCCCTAATGTCGATGGGAAAGATGAAGGAATGTACAACAAGGCGCTCGAGGAAGGGGTGGCCCATTATTTAAATACGGCCCTTCCAGATTCTGGGAGTAATATAGTTATCTTTGGGCATTCGAGTACCATCCTTGGGAAAGGAGAGTATAGTGAGGTATTCGCAGGGCTTAATGACCTAAAGGTGGGGGATAGGATAACCTTAAGTCTTAATAATACAAGTTATCCATATAACGTAACGGAAAAGAAGATAGTAGCAGCAAATGATACCTCTGTACTTTCGGGCACCGAGGACGAGCAACTAACCCTCCTTACCTGTTGGCCGGTAGGGACTGATGCCAAGAGGCTAGTGGTTATAGCAAAGCCAAGCTATAACGGGTCTACAATATCTTTAATTCGTTTACCTTTTTCAACATAATCAACAATCTTATCAAGAAAGTTCTCGTATTGTCCGATATATTCTCTCCGGGGTAGGAATTCAGTACACTTTCTGACTTCGTAGAACTTTTTACCTGAGATCTTCTGTCCGGTTGCCTTGCAACTTCTAGTGCAATATATCTTACCGGTCTTTTCTCGGTAATTGACTGACTTTTCACAATTAGAGCATCTTATCTTTGCCATCTTTCCTCCTACTTCCTCGAGTCTTCGAGAGA
>JAQVJW010000031.1 GCA_028694925.1 Patescibacteria group bacterium
CGACCCTTTTGAGTAGAGAGAAATTCGAGGGCCCTAATCACAGAGACTGGGTTCGCGTTATAGGAATCATCAATGATAATTGAATTATTTTTTCCCTCAAGGACGTTCATCCTCCCCTTAAAGGGCGCAAGCGTTCGAAGAGATTCCTTTATCTTTTTAAAGGAGATATGCTCGCTTCTTGCGAGGGCCACTCCTGCTAAAAGCGGGTATATCATATGTTCCCCATAAAGCCTAGCAGAAAGTGTTACTTTTTCTGACCCTTCTTTTATAGTCAATTTAAGACCAGTAAGGTCTACCTCAATACCCTTAACCTGGATATCGGCCCCTTCTCCTTTTCCAAAATAGACTTTTCTAACCCCCGGTTCTGTTTTCATTTTACGGACATTCTCATCATCAATATTCAAAAAAACGGTTCCACCTTTTTTAACCCCTTTTGCAAGTTTCCCCTTCTCTTCGGAAACGCCAGCCAGATCTACAAAGTTTTCTGTATGTACTGGGAGAACAGTGAGGACAATCGCCTTCTCTGGCCTGACGAGCTTTGTAAGCCTTTCAATATCCCCAGGAGTATCGGCCCCCATCTCAACTACGACCTTCTCTGGATATTCTCGTGCAAAAAAGGCTGTCTTGTAGGCCTTTAAGATTATTTTTGCCCAAGAAATTACAGAAAAGGTAGAGCTCGGCACAGAAAGAGAGAAGAGCATCAAAGGAGCTCCGAGTTCGGTATTGTAACCCTCCCCCGAGGCAAGAACTTCAAAATCGCTTGAGAGTAAGTGTCTTACGATCTCTTTCGTCGTCGTTTTTCCGGCACTACCGGTAATTGCAATAACTTCTGGTTTCTTCCGCCAAAGTAATATCTTTGCCGCAAAGTTTAGCTTAAGTTCAACGATTTTTCTTAAGAATTTAATCACTCTACCTCCGTTGGTGGGATTTGATAATATTTAAACAGAAAATCAAGCATCTCGCTAACTACTGGGGCAGCCGTTGTTTCAGCCCAAGGCACACCTTTAGGGTTATCAATCTTTGTGAGCACTACAAAACGCGGACTCTCAGCCGGCCCAAAGCCGATAAAAGAGCCAATGTTCTTGTTTGTATAATAACCGTTACCATCTTCTCGCGGTACCTGAGCTGTCCCTGTCTTACCGGCGACCTCATACCCCTCGACTGCGGCTTGTTTACCGTGGCCATTTTTAACGACGGCAACCATCATCTTTTTTAATTTCGCCGTCGCTTCAGTCGATAGTATCTGTTTTATCGGTCTTTTATCTGTCTCTTCCTTCGTTCCGTCAGGATAGATCTTTTCAGCCACAAGGTGAGGCCGGACAAGCATTCCCCCATTAGCAACCGAGGCAAAAGCAGTAATCATCTGGAGTGGTGTTGACGTAATCGATTGCCCAAAGGACATCGTCGCATAAGTGTGATCATTAACCTCATCCGGAGAGTAGACCCTCCCCTCTCCTTCGAGCGGTTGCTCGATCCCAAGTCTTGAGCCGAAGTTAAACTTATCAGTTAGATATTCAAAGAAGGTATTCTTCCCCATCTGCTCGAGAATAAAAACCGTCCCAGTATTTAGTGATTTTTCAAGTACCTGAGTCATTGTTTGGACCCCATTTGCTTTCCGGTCCGAGTTCATTATCTTATGCCCATCTAAGTTAATACTTCCGGTATCGGTATATTCTGTATCTGGCTCGATCTTCCCTGTATCAAGTCCCGCGGCCACCGTGATAACCTTAAAAATTGAGCCTGGCTCAAAGAGGTTCATCACTGAAGCATTTTTAAAAAGATTATAATCCTTAACTTTAGTATATTCATTAGGGTCAAAGGTAGGGCTATTGGCCATTGCTACTATCTCTCCGTTCTCCGGATTCATCACAATGATTGAACCACTATCAGCATGGAACTTCTTAACGGTGGTTGATAGAAGCTTTTCAGCCTCTGTTTGAACATCCCGATTTATCGTAAGCACGAGGTCGGTCCCATCGACCGACTCCTTAAGGACACTCTCCCCAAAAGCAATCCTCCTTCCAAAGGGGTCAATCTCGGCACTATAGAGACCGGGCTCTCCCGCAAGCTCTTCATCAAAGTATTGTTCAAGCCCATACTTTCCTACTCCTTCTCCGTCAACATAACCCAAAAGTTGGGCCGCCAGGGTCTTTTCGGGATAATAGCGCACATTCTCCTTCGAAAGATACACCCCTTTAATATTAAAAGACTTAATCTTCTCTGAGGCTTCATATGTTAGATGCCTGCCCAAAACGACATAAGTATGATTATTCTCAAGTAGGGCTTGGATTTTATCCCGATCACCATTTTCGATAATAGGAGCAAGCCTTTCGGCTACCTCAGCCTTGTTTTCAATTTCTTCAGGTGATGCAAAGACTAAATCAAGACTTTCGTTATCGGCAAGCGGGTATAGCCCCCCGGCCATATCGTCCTTGACATAAATCGCCCCTCTTTCGGGCTGAATCACATCTTGAGCCCAATGCTGGGAGATAGCTGCATCAGCATAACGTTCATGAGTTATCACCTGAAGATAGAAAAGACGACCAACACCAACAATTGTAGCCACTGCGAAAAGCAGAAGAACAAACTTAATTCTACCTAGACAGACCCCTAGATCTTGTGGTTCCGTTTCCCGCATTACACTATTTTACCGCAACGTTAGATGATGGCAAATAATTGATTTTATCAACTGGAACGTATTTATCACCATCCTCCTCACCAGAAAGACTGTCTTCAAGTTCTTTTATAGACTGCAAACGGGTCGCCTCTATCCTTAGTCGGTCACGCTCTTCTGTAAGTTCTGCTTTTCTTGCCTCAAGGTCAGAAAGAGTCTCTCCCTTTACGGCAACGCTATTAGACT
>JAQVJW010000005.1 GCA_028694925.1 Patescibacteria group bacterium
AAACAAGCTGTCGACACCGACGGTACGCGCGCCGCTTTCGACGAGATTACGGCTCGCCTTGAAAGCTGGATGAGCACCTGATCGCAACCCCGGAGGGGGTGTACCATCGCCCCCTCCTCCCAAAAAAAACTATTATGTCAAAAGATTATTACGAAATTTTAGGAGTTAGTAAGAGCGCCTCAACGGATGAGATCAAGAAGGCCTACCGAAAACTCGCCCAAAAGTACCACCCCGACAAGGGTGGTTCTGCCGATGATGAAAAAAAGTTTAAAGAAATGAACGAAGCCTACAAGATTCTTTCAGACCCCGAAAAAAGGAAGCAATATGATCAGTTTGGACATGCCGCACCAGGGGCAGGGCAAGGAGCCCCTGGTGGCTTTAACTGGAGTGACTTTGCCCAAGGCGGTTATAATACCGGGGGCTTTAATATTAACTTTGAAGATTTAGGGGGCATCGGTGATATTTTTGGCGATATGTTTGGTGGCGGGCGCACAAGACGCCCCCAAAAAGGGGCCGACCTTGAAACCCAAGTAACAATCGACTTTAAAGACGCCTACAAAGGGATCGAAAAGGAGATTGTCCTTGAGAAATACTTTGAATGCGATAAGTGCAAAGGCACGGGGGCAGAGCCAGGAACAAGTGTTAAGACTTGCCCTACTTGTGGTGGATCTGGCCAAGTAAAAACAGCCCGACAAACAATGTTTGGGACCTTTGCCCAAGTAACTACCTGTACGGAATGTAGGGGCACAGGCAAGATACCGGAAAAGAAATGTATGAAATGTAATGGTGAGGGAAGAATAAGGGAAAGAAAAGGGATTAAAGTTAAGATCCCAGCGGGGATTGAAAGTGGCCAAACAATTCGCCTTACAGGTAAGGGCGAAGCAGGACCCACAGGTATACCGTCCGGGGATCTTTATCTTTCAGTGATCGTAAGACCCGATAAAAGATTTGAGCGAGATGGGGCCGATATACACTCTGAGGTAGAGATAAGCTTTCCAGAGGCTGCCCTTGGAACAACGGTTCTGGTAGAGACGGTCGAGAAGAAAGTAAATCTCAAGATACCAGCCGGGACTCAAAGCGGGAAAATTTTTAGGCTTTCCGGTAAGGGAATGCCAGTCATAAACTCAGGAAGAAGGGGTGACCATTTAGTGAAGATTCACGTTAAAACTCCAACAAGACTTTCAAGGAAACAAAAGAAACTCCTCGAGGAGTTTAGAGAAGATAAAAGGTGGCTTTAGGAGGCTACTCCTTAACCGCTCGCATCACCTCAGAAAGGGCGGTCACTCCATCTATAGCCTTAAGAAGACCATCTTGTTCCATTGTAACCATCCCTGATTTCTTGGCCGCTTCCTGAAGCTCCGTAATCGTTATATCCTCCCTGGTCAGGAGTTTCTGCATCTCAACCGTAAGGGGTAACATCTCAAAGATCCCAATTCGACCCGAAAACCCTAGGCCGTTACATTTATCACAGCCAGCCGATTCAAAGAAGGTGAGTGTCTTATCTTTCTTTAGCTCTTCTGGTATTTCATTAAAGACGCTTTGAGCATGTTCATACTCTTCCTGGGTTAGCTGATACTCTTTTTTACAATCCGAACATAATCTTCTCACAAGCCTTTGGGCAATAACAAGATTAATCCCAGCCGAAAGTAGCGAATTATTATCGGTAATCTCTTTTAGAAGTCCTAGGGCTGCTGCGGCGTTATTGGCATGAAAAGTAGAGACCATCAAATGCCCCGTTAATGATGCGTGGAGGGCTACATCGGCCGTCTCGGCATCCCGGATCTCCCCGACCATTACAATGTCGGGGTCTTCACGAAGGACTGCCTTAAGCCTTATTGAAAATGAGGAGCCTTCCTCAATCTGACTTTGCGCGATCCCCGGTAGCGCATATTCGATTGGATCCTCAAGGGTTATAATCTTTAGGCCTGGCTCATTAAGCCGATTTAAAATAGCATAGATCGTGGTAGTTTTACCGGCTCCAGTCGGCCCAACCACTAGAACCATCCCCTGAGGATTGGCGAGCATCTTCTCAACAATTCCCCGATTGTAATCAGAAAGGCCAAGGTCTTTAAGCTCAAGCATGGTTGATTCGGTATTAAAAAGACGAAGCGAAATATCATGCCCATATAAGGTAGGCATTGTCTCTACACGAACGTTAACAGTCTTCCCCTTAATCACCACTTCGAGCCTCCCCTCTTGGGCCTCATTCACATTGAGCTTCATCCCAGCGGCAAGCTCTACCTGGGAAAGAATATAGTCATATCTTTCTTTTTTAAGCTCACCGACTACATGCAAAACCCCATCGATTCGGAAGCGAATCCTAGCCCCGGTTTTTTGAGGTTCGATATGAATATCCGATGATTTGGCTGAAATCGCAGCCGAAAGAATAAATTTCAGGATATCACGGAGAGCGGCTGAATTAAGTTCGGCCTCAAGTTCCTTAAAAGTCATCGCCGAATCGGCGAGCTGTATCTCATAATCCCGCTCTTCTTCGAGCTCTTGTTTGTGAAGCCCTTCATAGTGGGTTATGGCATCCTTAACAGCATCCCAAGAGATAAGGGCCCGCTCAACAGTAAAATGCTCGCTTAGGTAATCAATAATCTTTTCAATATTTTCATTTTTAACGTCAGCTACCCCAACGATTAGGGAGTCCCCTTTACGAAGGAGAGGCACAATTCCTTTTTGAGCCTCATCGACGGAAACAAAAGAAAGGACATCTGGAGCAAGCTCCATCTTCCGAACATCATAATATGGAAGGCCAAGTTCGGCTGCCCTTGCTTCAACCGCTTCTTCCTTTTCGTCCCTATTATATGAGGAGACAACGTCTCCAATTACTCTTTTGTTACCCTCCGTTGCCATGATTATATAATAACACTCGGAGTTTAAATTAAAAAGTTCCTTTATGATTGAAAAAAAGAGACTTTTAAGGTAAAATCAGGAAGCTAACGAGGGCCCGTAGCTCAGTTGGTAGAGCAGTTGCCTTTTAAGCAATTGGTCGCGCGTTCGAGTCGCGCCGGGCTCACCAGAGAAAATACAATAATATATGTGGTGGGGTACCCAAGTGGCTGAAGGGGCGGGTTTGCTAAACCTGTAGGTCGGATTACTCCGGCGCGGGAGTTCGAATCTCCCCCCCACCGCCAGATAGATATATTACAGGGTGAGGTACCGAAGTGGTCATAACGGGGCAGTCTTGAAAACTGTTAGTCCCGCAAGGGGCACGTGGGTTCGAATCCCACCCTCACCGCCAAACAAAGAAGGCGCTTACGAGCGTCTTTTTTGTTAATTTCATGCTTGGAACTTTATAACCTGCCGCTGACAAACACCTAATTTCGTGCTAGAATGAGGCCCCATGAAGAATAAATCATTAAAATACTTACTGTTTGCAGTGCTCTTTACCGCTCTTGGCCTTACGGCTACCTACTATGTCCTTTCGACTCAAAAAGAAGCGGAAAGTGTGACCAAAGAACCAGAAACAGTTGTTGAAGAGGCGAAGGTCGAAGAAGTGCCCGAAGCAGAAGAAGAGGTTATCATAAAACCAAGCGCCCTTCTTTCGGTCCCCTACACTGTCCAGGCCCCGGAGCAAAGTTGGAACATTCATGAAGAATCTTGTGAGGAGGCTGTTGTTCTGATGTCCCACTATTTTCTCGTAGGTAGTAAGCTTTCCGTTATCCCAGCAGACACCGCCTCGAGTGCGATGCTTAAGATGAAGGCCTGGCAAGTCAAAAACTATGGTAGCGAGCCAGACCTTACTATAGAAAGGATCGGAAAATTCGGTAAAAGCTATTATGGCCACAACTACCGCTATACCGAGAATGTGAGGGTAGAGGACATCAAAAGAGAAGTGTCTCTCGGGAACCCCGTGATTGTTCCGGTGATGACTCACTCCCTTGGAAACCCAAACTACGGGCGGGAAAATACTTATCACGCTCTTTTAATCAAAGGCTATGATAAGGATGGGGTGATTACAAACGACCCTGGAGTTTCAAAAGGAAAAGATTATCGCTACACATGGAAGACATTATTCTCGGCCATTGATGCTCAAGAAAAGTATCTGAAACAAGCTCGGGTGATGCTCGTCTTCGATTAAATTCCAATAATCCTTGAGATCTTATCGACCGTACTCTCGCCTCTATCCTCTTGCTCGGGGATCTTCTTTACAAGATACCCCTTTAGGATAACGGGGTCGATATCTTCGAGACTTAGTACTAGTGTTGGTAGGTATTTCTTCTGTAAAGCCACGTAAAGGTTTTTGACATTTTGATTATAGACCATCCAAAAAGAGTGCATCTCTGAAAAAGGATAGAACCGATCATCAGTATAGATTCCCATTGGGGTCAGCCGGTAAGAAACATCATGAGGAGTAACTGAATGGACATACCAAAAAAGGATGGCTGAAACAACAATCGTAATCCCAATCACAAACCAATCCCTCTGCCAAGCCGAATAGCCAATTATGGCAATGATGATAACAGAGGCGATGAGATACCAGCGGGTTGTCTTGTCACTTTTCGAAAAATTTGGAGCACTCCATTCAAAGATAACCTTATCGGAGATGTTCTCTTTCTTTGCCTCTCCAGCAAGGTTAATATTCTGATTTAGTTCTGGCCCTCCGTCCATATAGTTATTATACATCATTCTCGGGCAAGGACTAGCCCATAAACTTCCTTGGCCCCGGCTTTTTTTAACACTCGGGCGCATTCATCGAGGGTTGAGCCAGTCGTCAGGACGTCATCTATAAGGAGAATCCTTTTGGCCTTGACGCTCCCCTCAACCAAGAAGGCCCCTCTTAGGTTACTGATTCGCTCCCGTCTTTTAAGCCCTACCTGAGGTTTTGTCTCTTTTTGCTTCTTAAGCCCCTCGAAATATGTTTCTTTTAATTCTTGAGCTACTTTCCGTGCTAAAATTTCGGCTTGATTATAGCCCCTATCATTTAACCTTTTTATTGTTATGGGGACCGCCACAACGATGTCGAACTTTATCTTTTCTTCTCTAACTAAACCACAAAGGTATGGGGCTAAGATATCTGAGAGGCTTGTCACCCCTTCATATTTAAAGTTATGAATCACTTCTTTTAAGATAGGGTTCTTGTAATAGCCGTAGGCCACGCATCCCGTAAGGTGGTGGCCCTCTTTACAGTCTGGGCAAGTTTGCCCATTTCTTATGGGCTTTCTGCAAAATGGGCAATACTGCACCGAAAGTCTCACAATTTCTTTGCTACATTTGGGGCAAAGAAAGGAGCCAACCTGCGTACAACTGATGCAATAGGGCGGAAAGAGTAAATCATAGATACTATTCTTAAGCTTACTAAACATTAGCCTTGATTTTATAACACCCAAGGGATAAAATAAATACATACAAGGAGGGTGCAGTTCTATCGGGGGCTCGGGAGGCTTTCTAGCCATGTCTTAAGTTATTTAAAGGAGGGTTGTGATGGTCAAAAAGGCATTATCAAAGTTAGGCAGGGAACTTTCAGAAGAAGAGTTCTTCCTTGGAAGTGATATCGCAACAGGGACGAATGATTGGTTTACCGAAGGTGACACCGCCGGAGAGCTTGCCGTTGATGTATATGAAACGGCCGAAGACATTGTTGTTAAGGCGCCGGTCGCTGGGGTTGCTCCAGAAGATATCGATATTACAGCAAAGCCCGATATGCTAACTATCGCCGGAGAACGGAAAGAAGAGAAAGAGGTCGCTAACGAAAGCTATGTCGCAAGAGAATGTTTTTGGGGGTCCTTCTCACGCTCTGTTTCTCTCCCCTCAGAGGGTGAGGTCGATAAGGCCAAAGTGACCTTCAAAGACGGTATCCTTACCGTAAGAATCCCGAAGTCAAAGAAACATCAATCGGTAAAACTAAAGATAAATCAATAAACTACATGATATGGAGAAAGGGGCCAGCGATGGCCCCTTTTTCTAACCCCGGGAGGCTACAAGCCGAGCAAGTGCTTCGCTCTTTTTGTAGCCGCTTGGAGTCGCGTACCTTCATAGTCAAAGGTTGTTCCGTTGTGGGTCTTGAGCATTTCCATGAACTCGGGGCATTCCGTCTGAGCCTTCAAGAGGTCATCGATCTCTTCTTGTTGGCAGTAGCACGAGAATGATCCAGCCAAATGGGCCACTATCAAGCCCTTCTGTGGGCCTAAGGGCACAAGACCATTGAGTGTGATCACAAGGCCCTGATTCTCGTACCTTCCATTCCTCACAGGAAGAAGGGTATGAAGGAGCGGACGAAGGTTTGCAGGCACCTCTGCCGCCACCGAGAAAAGCTGCTTGTTTGCGGCCTCTTCCTTCATATCTCGGAAGTGTGACGGATTCCCATAACGCCGTAGAACTGAGAGTGAGGTAATCTTTCCTTGAACTGCCTCTTTCTCAAGCATTCCAAGGGAGCGCTTGGTCGCTGGAAGGAGCTCCTTTGGGACTGCTCCAAGAAGGCTGTTTTTCCCCGCCGCAATAGCAAGAGCGGCTGGGAACATAGGTCCCCCGTCTCCACCGCATGTAGCGAAGGAAGCGGTCAGCGGCAATCTAGCCGATTCGTCTATCTCAAACACTTCCTTCACCTCCCCGTAGAACAACTGGACTTCTGAACCAGTTTAAGTATATCAAGGGCTTCGTTTTCTGGAATAGTATTTATAGCTATCTCGCCGTGAGCCAAGATCCAATCACCGACCTTGGCCTTAGGCACAAGTTGAAGAGAAACACGAAAGTCAGCACCATCGTGTTCGACGATAGCTATCATATCCTTAATCTCCTTTATCTTCATTGGAGTAGCAACACACATATCTATATATTATAGCCAATAGCAAAAAACACCAAACATAAGATATAATCATAAAGAGGGCGGGACCCGAAGGTCCCGCTTTCGCCTTTGCGGATTATTTACAGAATACTCCGCGCATCTTGGTGCCACACTTTGGGCATTCGGTCTCTTGGCAGGGAATACCCCGAGCGTGCGGAGCCTTGGCCCCACATTTTGGGCATTCGCACTCGGCAGAACCGCCGCCGCCACGAACCCCGAGCCCAGCACCGCGTCCAAGTCCTCTTCCGGGTCCAACGCCTCCCGCTGGATTCCCAGTTCCATCTCTTCTTGGCATCATGCCACCTCCTTTCAAGGTTATTACTTTGCCATACACTAGAGCATTCGTTATCTTTGCCTCCGCTCGATGAAGGTCCCGAAGAAAGGTCGGACGAGAGACCCCCATCTTTCCTGCGGCCTCTTCTTGTTCAAGCCCCTCTGCATGCTTGAGCCGTAGCGCCTCAAGCTCCTCTGCCTCAAGGATAACTGATTCAAGCTCTCTTTTCGGTACCCCGGCTGGCTTAAACTCCACAATCTCTGGGAAGTAGCTAATCTTTCTTTGTCTTCTTCTTGGTCTCATGGTTACATTATATATGAACATATGTTCACTTGTCAAGGGTAAAGTAACATAATTTTTAGTATTAAAAAACAGCCTTAGGGCTGTTTAGTTGGTGGAGAATCGTAGAGGATGTTCTCACATATTATACTAATACAAAAGTAATTTTAAAGATTCCAAGTCTTAGAAAAGCGTAGCGCCCCACCGGAATGACCGAATAGGGCGCACGGGTTTTGGGCAGGTGATGTGGTCAGGCTTCTGTGCTCCGCCCGAAAGATATCGCATGACACTCAGCGCACGCCTCCATGCCATTGCTCTCCTCGTCTTCGCAAGGACGCTTCTGGCATGATGCGGCAAACCTTGAAACAGCATCTGCCCAACACTGTTCTGGGGTTCCGCCACACGCGTCTGCGTCGGGTGCATCTGCGTCACAATGCCCCATTCTCCCAATTCCGTCTGGGCACAACCAGGCACCGTGTTCGTCCTTGCGATGGTCGGTCACGCTTGTGCCTCCCACTACTTTCACCTCCTCAGGTACTAACGAGAAGAGGGCATACCATCTTGGTAGCCCCCTTACGGTCTCATTCGTATGTGGAGCATCGTGGAAGATGTTCTCACGTATTACCAGCATACAGCAACCGCCTTTCATATTCCAGAGTTGGGTAGTTTATCTGCTTAAAAGCGTAGCGCCCCACCGGAATGACCGAATAGGGCGCAGAGGTGCGGGAGCGCTTCTCGCTACGCAGAGCTTGTTGACCGCTTGCTGAGCCTGACATCCAGGTTGTGTAGCATTGCTCCGAAGAACACCCCTGGATAGACCAGGTAGGCGAGCAGGCGATTCCCACGAGTGTCACCGCCGTTTGCGGCGAGTGTTCCCTCCAAGTACTCCTTGAAGTCCAGCTTCGGGTACGGTTCGTTGCTCAGGGTCATCACCTGAGGCTCGCCACCGAAGAGCCAGATGAACAGCGCATACAGCAGGAAGACAGCCCACCCAGCTATCGAGATCCCTCCGAGCTTGATGGCGATCGGGAGTAAAAGCATATAGCCCATTACTACTCCGACCAGGATCAATATCACATACATTTCCAGCACCTCCCGATGCTATTGCCGTATATCCCGTCAAGGTATATGAAATAATATATGTTTTTTATCTAAATGTAAACAAGAAGGTTCGAACTCTACGATGGTTATATAAAAATAATCCCATTATGATGGGATTATTTACTTGGTGGAGCATTGTGGAAGACGTTCTCAGGTATTATAAATATATGTCAGCACCTATTCAGATTCCAGTTTTGAGTAAAAAGAAAAGTCTGGCGTAAATCCGAGGCTCTTGAATAGTTCTTTTGATTCTCCGTTAAATTCATAAAGCTTGCAGGTCATCAACTTAACGCCACGCTCTTTCCCAAATCTTTGACATTCATTGATCAAACTCTTTGCGATGCCTGTTCTGCGAAATTCTTTCTGAACAAATAGGTCATCGATATATAGCTGATTATTCTCTTGATAAAAATCTTCTGTTTTCTGGATTTCTGCCCTGATTGTAGCAACAACTTCATTGCCATTTTTGGCAACGAGAAATATTTGGTCGTTGTCATTTATTGTTTCCGTCAAATAGTCTCCTATATTCAAACTCTTCAGCTTGTCTGAGCTAACAAGCCTTGATCTCTCGGCATGCAATAGCCACATCTCCAACAAAAGAGTGGAGGTTTCCGCAATGTCGGCTTCTGTTAGTTTTGCTATTACGAATTCCATGAGTTGATTTTACCATTTTAAGAATAATAGTTCGAACTCTACACTGGCTATATCAAAATAATACCATTACGATGGGATTATTTTTTGGTGGAGCATCGTGGAAGATGTTCTCACGTATTACCAGAATACAGCAACCGTCTTTCATATTCCAGAGTTGGGCAGTTTCCCTGCTTAACAGGAAAGACCTTTATGTGCCAGGTACTTATTAATCAAAATTTTTGTAATAGAGTAATACCAAATAGATGTTGTAGTAGTATTATGCTATAATGTATTTGATTTTAGGGGGTGAAATGAGTAAAGAATTGGACAAGAAAAAATACGAGAATTCTGTTCTCTATTTTGTAGAGCACTGCAATAATAATTATCTTGGGGCAACAAAGCTCAATAAGCTTTTGTATTATCTCGACTTTATTTCATACCGAGACCGGGGAAAAACTATTACGGGGGACCTTTACATACACAAAGATTTCGGACCGGTTCCAGATACTGTCGACGAAATTATCGCCGAACTGAAAGATAATAAAAAAATCGAAACCACAACCACAGAATGCAAAGGCAGTTTTAAGGTAAAGTTTAAAGCCATTCAAAAAACCGACATCAGTTTTTTTGATAATTACGAACAAAAATTGCTTAAGGGCATTTGTAGGGAATTTGCCTTATGGTCTACGGCAAAAATTGTTAGTCAAACACACTTAGAGGCTCCTTGGTTTTACTCAAAGCCCTATGATTTTGTGGACTTCAACTACTCAAAAGATATCGAATTCATGCCCACGAGTTAGTCGATGTTAAGCTTTAACCGAACCTCAGAATTCGATAAGTGTATTGGTAAGTTAGGGATAACCGAAGAAGTGGTTGGGCATATTGAGTCGTGGGCAATATCTTTTAATAGAGTCCAGTCCAACAAGGCAAAGCTCTATTTTAGATCTCCTGCTAATAAGTTTGAGATTTGGGCAATACGGATTCCTGACCCTGACAGCAATGCCGGGAGTAGTAGTGGCTTTAGAATGGTTTGTTATATTATTTTCGATGAAGTTGAGGGAGATTCTATATTTGTAGATAAGACAGAGAGACGAAAGAATAATGGCAGTAGGAAAGAAAGACCAAAAGATCAAGCTAAATATACAGCCTATTTAAATAGGCTAAAAAAAGAGTTGCTTGATACAATTTAAACAGCTACAAGCAACAGCCTTTTCCCTTCACAGGTCTACTTCATCATCTATGTCATAATCCATTTCTTCATAAAATAGGTCGTCGTTAAATAGATTTTTTAAATGGGGGACAATCACTAGAGCAACATTTGAAACTATTAATTTAATCGGATACCAAATGGCAATACCGATCAAAATCCAATGTACAGTTAAATAACTAGCCTTAGCAAAAGGGATTGAAGGAATTATTCCAAGCTTGCTGTATATATCTGCTATAAAGAAATGGACGGGAAGCTCTAAATAGGTAACAAGAAGGAACAAAAGGGCTGTAATGAATGCGAGGGCAGAGCTTTCTACTAAACTACGGTAATACTTACTGTTGAATCCTAGCTTTTTCCAAATTTTTTCGTAAAACATAGTCTATAATACCTCGTTTATTTTCTCCTCTAATTCTTTTAATTTTTTCTCTAGCTCAGATGATGACAACACTTCTGTGTCTATTTTTTTAAATCTTCCGCCCACTAGCTTAAGTATGGGTCTTGCTTCGTCCCGTGTGACATTAAGTCTACTTAATAGAGATACAAGCCAATCAAAGACTCTTCTATCTTCTCTTATTGGTCGATATGTCAGCGCCTCTCTCCAGAGTGCCCAGGGACCACCCTTTTTAAGCTTCGAATATGGATAGGTGGCTATTATGGAAGCCATCTTATAGTCATTGCGGGTGGGGTGACTAAGGTTGGTCTTATGTATTATGTCCGACTTGCCATACAAAGAATCCCAGAAAAAATCTTCATCTTCTTTCTTGAGTTTATTTTTTTTCAAGAAAGCATTAATCTTCTTACCAACCTCATACCAAACCATTAATGGGTCTTGTTTTTTTGCGCCCGCAGAGATTAGCCCAGAGCCTATAAGCGTGGATTCAATCTCTGATATGTTTTTCCTAAGCGCTTTTTCAAACTTATCAGCCTCTTTAATGTCTTTTTCGGTTAGTAGTCCCCTGTTTGTTTTATACCTCTTCCTGTCGCTGTTGCTATCTTTATCATTAACTCTAATTGCCATCATCGCCGACCTCCCACAACAGTTCGCTATACTTATTGAGCATTATTCTATAGATATCTGAGATATCTTTATTAACACCTAGATTAAAAATACCATCCGTTATTTCCTCTGCGGTTTCTTCTTCTAGTTTTATCTGAAGGAGCAGGAATAGGGCTTGCTCTGTTAAATATTTTGTCAATTCATTACTATCGGATTTTATTTTCTCTAGTCTAGGATGAGTGGTGTTGTAGTAAATAACATGACCACCTTCTTCAGCCTCCCAATCAAACAAGTACCCCTTATCATCTCTTGGCTCGGCTTGAAATCTTAATGGACCCTTACCCTTTGGTGGGTCTATTTCTACATAAAATCTATGATTGACCCTTTCATACAGCCTCGTACCTTTTTCAATTGCGGTTCCGTCTGGAAGTTTTAGTTCTGGTCTTTCCTCTAGGCTAGTCATCCTTGCCTTAAAGGAGTACTCTCCCGGTTTCATTTTTTTATTCACTATTAATTCATCCCATCCGATAGGCTCGTTCTCGCTTGGATTAATGTATAGCTCCTTTTCTTCCAAAGTTTCGCTATACTCATCCGATGCAACATAAACCTTTATATTTACATATACAGGCTCCTTAAAATCGTTTATCGGTATAACCCTTGGCTTAACTATTTTTTCTCCGTATTCTATACGCTTAGACTCTCTTGGAAACTGCAACTCAATCGAGGATAGTCTGAGTGGCTCATTTTCCTTTCGCTTATGGCGCTTCTTGGTGTTTTTCCCTACACCCTTACCAAGAAGAGAGAGTTTTTTATATATAGAGGCTAGGCGATAAAGAGCCTTTTCCTCTGCATCTTTCTGCACTTTGCTAATTTTTGATTGTTCGGAGCCAATTATTTTAATATCTTTAGCATACTCCCGAACTTTTAATCTGAGATAATCTTTAACATTTTTAGCCGGGTTATTAACCCAACTAAAATCAAAGTGCTCAGGACCTTCGCAGTTTTCCTTTAGACTATTTTCTAATTCTTTATCTAATTCTATCCACCCAAAAATATTAGAGGTGCCTTCTTCATGCACAAGGTTATCTGCCCTAAGCCTCTGTATGGTCATCCCACCGCGCTGTATAGCAATTCCTTTAAGGCTCTCTGGTACCTCTATCTCGTTAGAATAGCGAAGAATGAGTTTTTTGGTTTTAAATTCAGAACCATCTTTTATCTGCTCTGCATTAAATATTTTAGTATTAACATCCCCTAACTCGTCTAGATAAATGTCCGGGGCTTGAGCGCTCTTAACACCGCTTAAAGTACCAACTGAGATATTTGCATCATACTTTTTTATTATTTCCCAGAAGGCAGTCGAAATAAACGAAATTACCTCCCCGTTAGTCACTCCTTCAACAATGCTCTCTTTAGGCTCCTCGATAAATATTCTGGTTCCTGATTCTTTTTTAGGAGTAATTTCAGCTTGCCATTTAGCCTGAAGGGCTTTCTTTGCATCATCGTCATAAAATATCTTGAACTTTATCTGCTTGTCATTGTCTAGCCATATTTTTCCGAGGACATACGCTCCATCACTCTTCCTCATTGAGTCAAATATAATTGTTCTATCTTCCGACGCGGCGAGGAACAATGTCTTTCCTCTGCCTCTATTACCCCCTTCGTCTAAGGCTTTTGCGCTCCAGTTAGAATTTAAAAAATAGGCTAAATCTTCATTCCGCCTATTGCTTAATAAAATCTCTGAAAGTTCTTGGTCGTTACTAAATTTTGTTCCTTCCAACCCCTTTGTTCCACTGTCTTCAATTAACAGATAGTTTTTACCTCGTAGCTTTTTAACTGTGAAACTACAACCCCAATTGTGTCCCTTTTTATTGTCCCGTGCGTCCCAAGAGTTCTGAATCGCATCTTTTTGCAGACCATCTAGTAACCAATTACTGTGCTCAATTTTTGTTTTATAGCCATCGGCGAGTGCTTGGATATCTCTCTCGGCATTAGTTCGCTGTATATATTCATTCATATTTTAAAGCTCCTTTTTTTTGAGATTTTATATTTCATTTTGCTTGCTTTCAAGGCGCCTTCTAGCTCAGCGAATATTTTACGGATGTCGTCGTCTGTATATTCATAGCTACTCTTATTTGATAAATTACCTATTAAGCCGATTTGCTTTAGAGCATTATTGACTCGTATGTTTGCTAATCTTCTGAATTTTTCTCTTCTTGATTCCATTAAAAGCTCTCCTGTTTATTTATATCCAACAGGGTCATTATATTACAGTATAAACTGTTTGTCAACAACATCTTTAATATAGGGTATAATATAGCTACTATATTACATGTTTAATACTCAGGGAGCTTAAATCGGTCGGACCCAATTGCATACTTAAGACTATACTGAAGCCTAAAAGATGGACCCATTTCAACTCCGGGGTTACCGCCAAATAATATAACGAACCTACTCTTCTCGGAGTTCTTTATCTGGCTATAAAGCTCTATATACCTATCAATGCTCGCATTATATGCATCAATCAGTGGTTCGCACTCTTTTTTGTGCTCGATGTTTTGTTTTTTCAGCTCTGCTAAGATTCTTTCGTTTCTTTCCTCCAGTTCTGGGCTAACAGGCTCATCTAAAGGCTCCTCAAAACCTTCTATCCAGGATTGTTCCTCTCTTAGTAGACCGGCGCAATCCTTTGCTTCTTCTTGGTTGTCATCTAAAAATTTTAGAGACTCTTCTGCTTCCACAAAAACCTCTGGAGAAACTGAATTTGGCTGTTCTAATAAATAGATTCCAATAAAAATTACCAAGCCAACAAGGGCATAAACAACCCAAAGAAAGTTTTTAATCTTACTTGTGTTTTTCTTTTTCGACATAAGATTGTCTCTTTAAATATTTTCTAAAAAGGAAGATAAAAGGCGCTATAAAAATGAGTGTGAGGAAGGGACCGAAAACCCCCTCGCCTAAGCCAATTACTCTCAGTAAGAACAATGTGGAACTACCAACGACAAAGATATAAACGAGTGCGCTTACCAATACAACAAGCACCTTCAGGACAGGCTTGCTCTTGGACTTTTCATATAAATATTTTGTCAGCAAAACAAACAAACCACCCACGAGCAGATTTAATGTTAGGGTTAGTAATTCTTCAAAGAAAACACCTTCATTCATAAAAACAATATACATCAAACTAAAGGATAATGCGACAAGCCGTCTGTGGATGCTTATGCTCTATTTCTACATACTGTAAGGGCTATGAATAAAGAGCGCTTTCTAAAACAATTCGGCAAACGCATCGCAGAAGTCAGAAAAGAAAGAAACCTAACTCAAGAGGAGTTGGCTGAGCTTGTTAATGTTCACAGGACTTACATTGGATTTATTGAACAGGGAAAAAGAAACCCGGTCATTGCCAACATCTATAAAATATCGAAGGCACTGAATGTTAGCCTGAAAGATTTGTTCTCCACCTTCGAAGACTAAACGACTACAATATAAGGGTAGTCGTTTTTAAATATGATATGAAATGAGCACTAAACCAGAGATTAGAGTTTTAAAAAAGCTATTAGAAGAAATAGCAGAGCCAGATGGTAGATTAGATTTTTATCCAATAGCAATGGCTTCTGTTGTTAATGACCCAGACTATCGATTTGTTTTTGTAACTTTCAAGAAAAGTCTCCCGGAAGTTCAGGATTTCTACCTATTACTCTTAAATGATGTCATGCAAAACTATATTAGAAGCGCACGAGAAGAGATTAAAGATAAAATAAAGGATTTTAATCAAAATGCAAAGGGATTAGAGATCCCCGATAGCTTATTTCCAGTTGAAGAGGTTAAGCCCCATAAGTTGGTAACCCTTTTTGAGAGCATTGAGTTTGGTGAAATATTTGAATCAGAATTCAAAAAGAATGACGATCGAGATGTTGATCTTTTCAAGATTCTTGATCAATACGCAATAAAGATCTGTCGAAAATTTGACCTCGAAGAGAAATACGTAACTCCTTTGAACCTTTATATCCTAACGGGGTACGTTTGTGCTCCTAGCGGTATAGAGGTACGAATTACGCCCGAAAGGGATAATCTAAAATTGATTATGGACAAGAATGTCACAAAAAACACCCTACTAAAACACTGGGAGCACATTGAAGGAATAAGAAAAATTATGCCAAGGGGAATTAGGCGAAGAGGGTTTTCATATCTTGATAAATTTAGTGAATACTATACTCAATATAAAAACGGAGTCTCCATTAATAAAATAGCAGAAGGAACTCCTTATAGTGAAACAGATATGCGCAGGATATTAAACAGAATGGATAAAAGAACTAAGAACAAATAGTGAACTCACTTTAAGTGATATCGAAACTTACTCCACCCGGTTTAAATAAGGGTGGAGTTTTTAATTAGAGAAAATGAGATCAGAATCAAACACAAACGAATATCGGACTAGCGACCTTGCACTAGCGGGTGCCCTTACCTGTCAAGGTTTCTCAATGGTTCGCATAACCAAGACGAGCCCCCATAGAGCGGTATTTATATTTGATCAAACAAGAAACCTCCAGGATTCTGTTGAAGCATTTTGGGACGGAAGAGTCTTAGTTGACCCAAGGCAGTTCTCTGATTGTCAAAAAGGGTTAAAGGCAAGGATAAATTCGTTATGAAGCTCGACACCCAAGCAGTTCAAAGATTCCAAACGATTTATAAAAAAGAGTTCGGGAAAACATTAACCGAGCAGGAGGCTCGGGAAAGATTCTCCAACCTATTAAGCGCTTTTAAGGTTATTTATAAGCCAATTCCTAAAAATGAAATGAGAGAAGATGAAAGAAAGCCCCAAAGAAAAATATATAATACTAGCGAATGAGGTAAAGCTAGCTTCTTCGATTATTGGACTCACGAAATATGAGGAAAGAGCCTTCACCCTTGTCTGCTTCTGCACTTATGGAGTGAATAAAAAGATAAATAATATTTTATATCACAAAGAAAAAGCCAGCCTTAGACAGGTAGATTTTACGAAAATAGGAATACCACAGTCCCAAGTGCGAAAAACCTTAGAATCATTGGCTTCTAAGGGGATTGTGGTATGGGAAGAAAGGAATGACACGTTATGGATAAACGAAGAACATCTTGCATCTCCCGTCATAGATCTCATTGAGCCGTGGAAAGTAATTGGGAAAAACATCAATGAGTTTAAAGAAGAATATTCAAAGTTGTTTAATAAAGAACTTCAAATAAATAAAAGTGCAAAAGCGCACAATATCCCTTCGGAAAGCCAAAAGAGCCAACCTAGAGACAAAGTAGATAACAATTTAGAGACTACGGACGAGATAGACAAAACGTTGTTAAAATACCTCAAGGAACAGAACTCCATTAACACTCCTGGCGGCTTCTTGAATAGTCTAAAAAAGAAGTACGGCTCCACCTATGAGAAACACAAGAAAAAGCTTCTACGCATTACCTTACCTGAATGGAAGGAGACCCTTGATTACTATAACGAGAAGGATGGGGGAAAATTGTGATTTTTTTAAAAGACGCTTGGGTTGGATGGGAAGAGAAAGGAGAAGAGAAGGCGGGGGTTGTTTCGAAGACACTGATAGAGAAGAATTATCAAGCTAAGCACAAGGAGGGATAGATGAGAAACAAATTAGGACCGCTTTCACTAAAAGATTCCTGCTACTGGGCGCACCTATCTAAGCGCTACCTTCTAGGCGCTACAACTAGAATGCTACCATCCAAATTGAATGCTTTACGCCAGAGAGGTATAATATGAATAACAATTTAGAAACGGTTGCACGTCTTAAAGCCCTCGCTGGGTTAGTTTGCGTGCAACCGTGAATTCCAGCGGGGGCTTTTAGGAAGGAGAAATATGAAATACATCATTTATTGCAGAAAGTCATCTGAGGGTGAAGAGCGCCAGGCATTATCATTGCCAGCTCAAGAAAGAGAGCTAAAAGAGATAGCCGGTAAGCGTAACTTGGAGGTCATTAAGATCTTTACCGAATCACAGTCTGCCAAGGCTCCCGGAAGACCCCTCTTTAATCAAATGATTGATCTTATAAGCAAGGGTGAGGCTGAAGGAATAATTTGTTGGAAGGTGGACAGACTCGGTCGCAACCCCTTAGACAATGGAACCGTACAGTGGTTGATGGAAAAGAGGCTTCTTATGCACGTTGTAACCCCTGACCGTGAATATCACGCCGAAGACAATGTTATGATAATGAATCTCGAAATGGGAATGTCTCATCAATTTCTTCGTGATTTGAGTAAAAATGTAAAGCGTGGCAACAGAGAGCGTGCCTTAAAGGGGTACCCAAACCACCTACCTCCATTGGGATATATAAACGATCGTTTAGAGAAGACTGTTGTTAAGGATCCCGAACGATTTGATATGGTGCGAAAGATTTGGGACTTGATTCTTACTGGGAACCATTCTGTACCAGAAATACACAGAATAATAAACGATGAATGGGGACTTAGAACGACTAGTCGTGGCGGTTGGGGTGAAAAAGAAGTAGCTCTCAGTACTCTATATAAAATGCTAACGAATCAGTTCTATACCGGCACCTTCATACAAGACGGTGTCGAATACCAGGGTAAATATCCTCCAATGATCACATTCGATGAATATGACGCAGTGCAGATTATCCTTGGCGCTAAAGGACGTAGACGCCCTCAGAAGCACGATTTCCCCTTCACAGGCATGATTACTTGCGGAGAGTGTGGATGTCGAATAACGGCAGAAATAAAACAAAAATTTTACCCTAAAACAGGTAATCTCTCTAAATATTCCTATTATCACTGCACACGCAGAAGAAGACACGAGCACTGTCAACAAAAGAGCCTTCGTTCTGAGGAGCTAGAGAATCAAATTGACTCTATTCTTGAAAAAATTACTATCTCAGAGGAGTTCAAGGATCTTGCCATTGAGTATCTTGATAAAATAAATGACAAAGAGATCGATGATCGAGCGAGTTCTTATAAGAGATTCCAAAAAAGACACTCGCAGGTACAGAATGAGATCGATAATCTCACTCGGATGTGTTTTAAAGGGTTAATTGACGAAGATGAATTCATAAAACAGAAGAAGCCGTTGCTCAAAGAGAAAAAAGAGCTCGAGTCTAAGATGCGCCAAACTGAACGCCGGGCGGATGAATGGTTCGAACTAGCTGAAAACACCTTTAATTTCGCAACTCACGCACGATATTGGTTTGAAAATGGTTCAAAAGAGGATCAGCGAATTATACTTCAAGCTCTTGGTTCGAACTTCGTCTTAACAGACCAAAAACTAACTTTTTGTATTCAAAAACCGTTCCAAATCATCTCGGAACGGTCTTCTGATTCACAATGGTGGGCCCGGCTGGATTCGAACCAGCGACCAATCGGTTATGAGCCGACTGCTCTAACCACTGAGCTACGGGCCCATGGATTGTTAATGTGCCGAAATATTTTAACCTATGCGGGCGCTTTCTTCAATCTATTTTTTGACCACAATGTGCCGCTCCTGCCCCTCGCCCTCACTCTCAGAAGTAAGCCCCTGATCGGCGATATATGAATGGGCAATCCTTCTTTCAAAAGAGGTCATTGGAGGAAGATCGGCTTTACCCTTCTTCTTGGCCTCATCGATTGCCTTTTGGGCCATCTTTTGAATTCTTCTTTCTTTTCCGGCTACATATCCCCCAACGTCAACCATCACCACAATATCTTCTGATATTTGTTTTCGGATGATAGATGAGAGTAAATGCCTTAGAGCCCGAAGATTATCACCATGATACCCTATAAGGAGCGAGGAATCTTTCCCCTCAATCTCAATCTTTAGATATTCTTCAATCGCAAAGACATTGGCTTTCGCTGAAACCGAAAGGCCCGAAAGTATGTTATTTACGATTTCTTTTGCTTTTTTTACTTCGTTTTCTTTCACTTTTCTCCTCGAGTGTTTCTACTTCTCGGTGCATTATTAAATACTGCTGAACGATGGCAAAGAGAGTTGTCGTAGCCCAGTAAACAGGAAGGGCAGCCGGGAGGCGCATCGCGATAACAACGGTAAGAACTGGGAAGATATAGGTCATCTGGGTCGCCATATTGGCCTTTTCGCCCTCGGCTTTTTTCGGTGTTAACATCTTAGACTGCACAAACTGAAGAGCACCAGCTACAACCGCAAGGTATATATTAGGGTGGGCAAGGTCGGTAATGCCAAAGAAGGTGGTATCGACGGCTGTATTGCCCGTGGTAAAGGCCTTAACAAATGATAGCTCCTGAACCCAGGGGTATATTTGGTTTAGGATTCCCCCATCTGCAAAGGTAAGGAAATTAGCATCCTGAAACTTCAAAAAAACATAAAAAAGACCAATTAAGAAGGGGAACTGTAAAAGGAGGGGGAGACAAGATCCAAAGGGGTTAATCTCCTTCTCTTTATAGAGCTCCATCGTTTTGGCCTGAAACTCTTTGGGGTCCTTGTACTTCTCCTTTAGCTTATTGATCTCAGGCTGAATCTCAGAGAGCGCTTTTTGAGAATGGAGCTGTTTTTTAGCAAGAGGGTAAAGCGCAAAACGGATTATAACAGTGAGGACGATAACGGCAATCCCAAAGTCATGTCCTGGGATACCAGTATAGAGGACAAAGAGTAGATTTAAGAGTGGTTGGACGATTATAGTTTCAAACATATTACCTTACCGGGTCGTGGCCTCCTTTTGATAGGGGGTTACAACGAAGGATGCGCCACATTCCCTTGGCGCCACCCTTTAAAACCCCGTATTTCTCAATCGCTTCATAAGTATACTCGGAACAAGTCGGGTAGTAGCGACAAACGCTCTGATTATCATGCGAAAAAACACCATGATCTGGGGAGATGGTCCTTTGATAAAGCTTAATTGTTGAAAGAATTATTCTTTTCATCTTTTATCTACTTTCCCGATTAATCCTGCGAGGTCTTTCCCTAAATCTGCGACGCTCGCGCTCTTCGCTTCCTTCTTAATGTTTACAATAATATCATAACCCGCCGGGAGTTTCTCGTAAAGTGCGTGAACCGCTTCTCTAGCCCTTCTTTTGACCTTGTTGCGTTCGACTGCCTTAGCGGAGACCTTCTTCCCAGCGACTACCCCTACTCTTGTAAGGTGGGTTTTGTTTATGAGGTAATTAATCGTCAAATATTTACCAGAAAAAAAGGATCCCCGTACGTAGACCCTTTTAAAATCTTTTGTATCCCTTAGCCTTTTTTCTTTGGGTAGCATAAAGTGCCCCCTACTTACTTAAACTCTTTCGGCCTTTGCTGCGTCTTCTTCCGAGCACATTTTGACCCGACTTTGTACTCATTCGCGCGAGGAAGCCGTGTCGTTTCTTTGCTTGCTTCTTTTTTGGTTGATATGTCCTTTTCATGTAAGGGATATTTTACCCTCTTTTTCCCTTAAAATCAAGGTAAATGGAGCTAGCTAATGACTGACAGGTAATTTTTAAGCAAAAAGACTGTTTCTGATTTAAGGTTCTTTTTGATCCAGTTTTTTTCTTCTGCCGAAATGAGCTCCCCTAAACCATGAAGGATTTGATTATCTTTTAGGCCCTCGATTATTCGAATACATTTTCCTAAATATTTTTTCGTTTTTTCGCCTGTTAGTTTCTCCAGGACCACCTGATCAATTTCCCAGTCATTCGAAAGAAAACAGTGGATATCGTAAATATCGCGGGCGGCTAAGTTAGCGCGGCCCGTTAAAGCAACGAGCTTGCCTGCTAAAAGGTATTTTTTATTTGCCACAAACATCGATATACCAAATAGTTCCTTAATTTCAAAAAGTTCATTTGTTTTTAGGGGAAGGGTTCTGGTGCTTATTTCGATCTTGATGTTGTGTTCATCGTCACCATAAGAAAGGATGAAGAAGATTGTGTTCCGTTTAATATATTGGTTTTTGATCTCTCCGTATTTTTTTAGAATTTTTTCGGTCTTTTTATAGACCTCGTTTTTGATTTCATCAGTAATAAGGGGTGCGATAAGATCAAAATCAAGGTCAACCGAAAGTCTCGGTAGATTATAGAAAAAATAAGCGCTAGTGCCACCCTTAAAGCCAAGGAGAGAGGCAATCTCAATATCACTATAAATATCCTTAAGAATTCGACCCATAATGAGTTGGTGTCTTTTTTTATTTATGATAGTCTCTATAATACCTTTCAAGTCTTTTAATTAGCGACTTATTATTATATTCTCTCACTAATTCCCTACATTCTTCCCAATCAAGACCATTTAGATTGTCAAAGAAATAATCAGGAAAGAGATAGATCATATCAAGGAAAGCCCTTTCTGGCCCTGCAATACTGTATGTCCCTTTGTTTACAATACCTTTTGGGTTATACAAAAGAACGTCTTTTAACTTCCTGAAGATAAAATCTTTACCCTCAATCTTACGAGTTTTGGAGAAAGGGCCGGCTAAAAAAATGCTTTCATAATATTGAAAGATAAAGCCTGCTTCACTAAGGGCAGTCTCAAAACTAATATAGGAAGGTGCGTAGATATTAGTCGCAAGCTCTCTTGGATCGTAATCCTGATCTTTTGCAAAGACTCCTCTGGATAAACGAACCAACGACCCTCTCTTAACATAGTAAGAGATTTTTGCCTTCAAATTATTACTATTTCTTTCATTCCAAATTAAGGCAAGGTCTTTGGTTGTCAGAACCTGTTTGGGTGATTTATAGAGTTTTGTGATGGCATCTTCCATAATGTCTACTCTAGGTAATAATATATCTTACCTCCAGTTTACATATTTAAATTGTCTTTGTCAAGAGCAAATTAAGGCGTTGATTCGTGCTTAAACTGTGGAAAAGCGCTCATTTGAAAAAAGGGTTGTGGAAAAAAGAGAGATGACGATATAATAGGAGTACCAACTAAGGGCTAAAGGAGAAAATGGACACGTCTAGTGCCTGGCAAACCGTCTTGGGGGAACTAGAGGTTAGTCTTTCTAAGGCTAATTTTACGACTTGGTTTAAAAATACCAAGCTTCTTTCGGTACGAGATGGAAAAGTAGTGATTGGTGTTCCAAACATTTTTACTAAAGAGTGGCTTGAGAACAAATATCACAAACAGATTGCCGAAGCCCTCCACAAGGCAGTCCCTGATATTACTTCTATCACCTACCAAGTAGGGACAAATATGAAAGAAGAAGAGAAGATTGAAGAAGTTGAAGAGGTAGTCGAGCAAGAAGAGCTAGCCGAAGAGCGCCCAGAAGCAGCAGGACTCTTTAATAGCAAGTACACCTTTGACAACTTTGTGGTCGGCGACTCTTCAAAACTTGCCTTTGCGGCCGCCCAATCGGTCGCCCGAAATTTAGGTTCGGTCTATAATCCCCTCTTTATCTACGGTGGGGTTGGGCTTGGAAAGACTCACCTGATGCAGGCAATTGGTAACGAAATTGGAAAGAAGCATCCCGGAAAAAGGGTTGAATATGTCTCATCGGAGAAATTCACCTCTGATTTTATCGCCTCACTTAACAAAATGGCAAATAACTTTAAAGAAAAATACCGAGGGGTCGATGTTCTTCTGGTTGATGATATGCAATTTTTGGCCGGAAAAGAACAAACTCAAGTAGAGTTCTTTCACACCTTTAATGCCCTTCATCAGGCTGGAAAACAAATTGTAATCGCCTCCGATAGACCCCCAAAGTCAATCCCTACCCTTGAAGAGCGACTCCGGTCTCGCTTTGAATGGGGGTTAATTGTTGATATTCAAGCCCCGGATCTTGAGACCAGGATTGCCATCCTTGAAAAGAAGTCAAAGGCCAAGGGTTTTCATATCCCCCTTGAGGCTCTTGACTATATTGCAAAGCAAATCCCAAATAACATCCGAGAGCTTGAAGGGGCCCTAAATCGTATCTGTGCCTATTGTGAGCTCAATAATACAAAGCCCAACCTTGATAATGTCACCAATATTTTAGGGGGACTACTGGCTGGGTCAAAGAGGAATAATGTTAATCCAAGGCAGATTATAGAGAAGACGGCTGATTTTTATGATATTGGAGTTGATGAGCTCACGGGCTCAAAAAGAGATAAAGAGATCGTCGTCCCAAGACAGATTGCGATGTATTTGATGCGTGAAGAGCTCCATATCTCATACCCCAAGATCGCAAAGGAAATAGGAAGAAAGGACCACACAACGATTATGCATGGGGTGGAGAAAATAGAGAAAGAGACCGATGGAAATGAGCGTTTACGCCAAGAAATAAACCTTATTAAAGAAAGGCTCTACATGTAGCATAAGAAGAGTGAGCACGAATTTTAGTGGATAAAGTGGGTATTTTCTGTGGAAAACTGGGGATTTCTGGGTAAAACTAAAGGTGATGATAAATAAGTAGACTTCTTCTCCACATTCTATCACCTATCTCTCCCAAGTGATTACACACCTAAACAACATTTAAAGAGAGGTTAAAAAGATAGGGGTAAAGGCAAAAAAGAGAGTTACCCCCCAAATCCACAAAGACTATAACTATCATAATAAATTAATAAAGAATATATATTATAAGAAAGGAGTGGAAAAATGAAAATCTCGTGTCTTGAAGAAAATCTAGCAAAGGGTTTATCGACTGTATCAAGGCTTGTTGCAACAAGGGGAACACTAGAGATACTTTCCCATATTTTAATTAGAGCCGAAAAAGGAAGACTATTGCTATCTGCTACTAATCTTGAGATTGGGATTAATTACAAAGTCGGGGCAAAGATAGAAGAAGAAGGTTCAATTACTGTTCCAGCCAGACTTTTTTCAGAACTTATAAACGAACTTCCTGAAGGTAAATTAGACCTTAAAACAGAAAATAATACTATTTATGTAAAATCGGGTGATTACGAGTCCCATATTAAAGGGCTTCCCGCTGATGAGTTTCCTCTTATCCCAAAAATTAAAGAGAAAAAATCATTTCAAGCTACTACCTCTGATCTTAAGAGTGCGATTAATTTAGTCTCTTTCGCATCAGCACTTGATGAGACAAGACCAGTCCTTTCTGGAGTTTACACACGGCTTGATAAGAATAAACTTGTAATGGCCGCGACCGATAGTTACCGTCTAGCTGAAAAAGAAATTTCTGTTAATGGCGGTGATAAAAAGATTGAAGTAATTATTCCAACCAGAAGTCTTGCTGAGCTTACAAGGGTGATTGGTGATACGGATGAGAATGTTGATGTTTACCTGGATGAGAATCAAGTAATGTTTGAGACGGACGACTTTGAGTTCACTTCACGTTTAATTGAAGGTAAATTCCCTGATTACAAACAGATTATTCCGGGTGGGTCCGAAACAAAAGCGATTTGTGAATCAACCGAATTTGTTAAAGTAATCAAAGTAGCCGCATTATTCTCTGGAGAGTCGGTTGGGAGTGTAAATCTTGAGATAAAGTCAAAAGGAAAGATTAGTGCTACCTCTTCATCCTCCCAGTTTGGTGATTCAACTGCGGCCTGTGAAGCCGAGGTTGAGGGGAAGGATACTGAGATTGTCTTTAACTCAAGATATATCTTAGATGTTCTTTCAAATCTTCCTTCGGGAAAGATCTCACTTGAGGTAAATGGTAAGTTAAGTCCCGGGGTCTTAAAAAAGGAAGGCGATAAATCCTACCTTTACGTTATAATGCCGCTTCGGGCCTAAAATAGATGAAGATCAAAAGCCTTAATTTAATTAACTTTAGAAATTGGGATGAAAGAAGATTTGATTTTTCGGACCGGGTTCTTATCTATGGCCCTAACGCCCGAGGAAAAACAAATATCTTAGAGGCGATCTTTCTTACAGCGACCACTCGTTCTTTTCGGGGTCGCGATGCCGGGGTGATAAAAGAAGGCCGTGACTTTATGAAGCTTGAGGCCATTTTAGAGAAAGATAAAGAGATTGACGTTCTTCTTACTTTTAAAAGAGGAGAAAGGGTCGAGAAAGAGTTTAAGATACAGGAGAAGAAGCGCCCCACAATTGACTTTGTAGGAGAATTCTCGGCGATTGTCTTTTCGCCTGATGATATCAACCTGATTTCTGGGACCCCAAGTGATAGGCGACGTTACCTCTCCTATACTATCGGCCAAAAAGATAAAGAATATCTCTATGACCTCCTAAATTACAAGAAAATCCTAAGACAAAGAAACGAACTTTTAAAGAAGGCCGACCTTGGGACGATCAAAGAGGAGATTGATGTTTGGGATACCTCACTTTCTGAATATGGGGAGAAAGTAATTAGAAAGAGAAAGAGTTTAGAGGAGTTTATTAATAAAAAGCTAAACTTCTATTACGAAAAGCTCTCCGGGGAACAAAAGGATTTAAGGTTCCTTTATTTACCTTCGGCAGATATAGGAAAGATGAAAGAAGAGGCACGTGAGTCAAGAAATAGGGATATTGCGGAGCGGACAACAACCGTTGGGCCGCACCGCGACTCCTGGGACCTTGTAATGGACGGGGTGCCAGCTGAGGGTTATGCCTCGCGTGGTGAATACCGCACCCTTATACTGGCTCTCAAGCTCTGTGAACGGGACTATTTTGTCGAGCGAGACGGCATCCTCCCGGTGGTTCTTCTTGATGATGTATTTTCGGAGCTAGACGTCCGACGAAGACGATATCTAATCGAGGCCTTTGCAGGCTCCCAGATTATTATAACGACGACGGACCTTGACCACCTTGACGCCTCACTTCGTTCTTCTTTTCAGCTTATCGAGATTGATAAACCGCAGCCTGCGTTACTTGAGGTTGAGGAGAGCGTAGCAAAAGTCCCCGAATTAAAGCCCCTTGATAGTAGCTATTAACTGAGGAATACTTAGAATATGGGAAACCTAGGAGACGCACTCGAAAAACACGCCGAAAGGCTTGGGATCGCGAGGCAAGTCGAAGCGGCTGATGTCGTTGAGCGGGCGACAAAAGAGATTGCGAAGTTTATTCCAAGGGAAGATTTTGAGGTTGTTTCGTTTAACCGCGGGACGTTAAAGATAAAGGTTAAAAGTTCGGTGGTGGCAAGTGAGATAAGGATGAGGGAAGCGGAATTAAGAAAGGCCATAAACAGGCTTACAAGGTTAAAATTATCTGTTTAAAGGACCCGCATATTCTATTTGAATATTACTTGGATTTAGGCCAATACTTTCTACCCATTCCTGTGCGCTTTCTAGGCTGCTGGTATAATTATCAGTTTTTATATAATAATGAATATCATTACTTGAATCGATTGAGTAATCTAGCCAGTACTCAGTTGACATTTTAGGAAGGTATTTCGTGAGTGGGTTATCAGTACTTCTTTCTGATAACTTCTTCTCTGATTCTAGGGTAGATTCTTCTAGGCTATCAACCCACTTCTTTTCATCCTTTGATATTGCGTCTTCTATTGATAGCTTTGAAAGCTCTATCATCAGGTTCTTTTTATCCCAAAAGCCTAACTCTATTTTCTCCTCATAATCTTCAAATCCGGAAACATGAGTATAAAGTTCATAAGTTCCTGGTTTAAGGTTTTTGACTGTAAATGGGGTTGTGTAATATTCTTCTTCGAAAAAGAACGATACATTTGAAGGAGAAGAGTCTATGGTTACTCTGCTTTGGTACAATAAGGAGACTCCAGCAATCAGTAAGATCGCTATGATTGATAAAGAGATTATCGTGTATTTTATTCCTTTGCTCATTTTTGCACCACCCAACTGTGTTTAAGGGAGTTCGTTATCTGAGACTCGGTTGCTTCTGTTCTGTGTTTTCCGTCCGGGTCATTAACAAGATATTTACCATCCTTGATTCCTGTAAGGACTATATAGTGACCCCCCTCAGTAAAATAGCCAGGTCCATGAACTTGTATTATTGGAAATCCTGCTGCCAAGTATTTTTTTGCTTCCTCCCAGGTTATCTCTTTATTATTGTTGATATCATACATTTTTGGCATTTCGATTATTGCAGCATAAGCAGTCCCAGCATTACAAACGCGCCAATTGTTATCAAGAGCAATTTTTGCAGTCTCCGGCGGCAGTACCTCGGTTTGGGTTATGTAAGAGATTATCATTGCAAGCGAGGTAATCCCACAACCAGAACTCGCAATCGTTGTTCCGCCACAACCATAATCTTCGCTGCCCCATCTTGGGTCCCACTGTTTATACAGTGGGACATCAGAGTAGCTTTCTGTAGGGCTAAGGGTATCTGCATAAGATGCGTCTGGACTTACTCCCATAAAGGCCAAGATAACAACAACGATAATTGCAAAAGGAACTATCATGACGGCAATTGAAATCAAAACCATCTCTAAGTTTCTTTTTGCGGCTTTAGGGGCTTGTCTTGCTGCAGCTTTTAGGGCCCCTAGGTCTGCAATGGGGTCAGCCCCCTCTTTAAGGACAGCGTCTGTAATGGCGAGAGCATCTTGGGCGTCTTGTTTTTTCTCCTCATCCATCGGGAGAGCATCTAAGGCCTTACCAGCAGCAGCTAGCTCTGGATCACTTCCAACGCTCTTGTCGGTCTTCGATGGTTCGCCTGCTTCAGCTGACGTATTAGGAGACTCGGTATCTTCATTTTCTTTCTTTGGGGAAGGGCTCTCCTGGTTAACTCCACCATTATCTTCTGGGTTGTCTCCCCCCTCAGCTACTTGGCTTGATTGATTCTCATTCACTTTCGGCCGATCATTTCCTTGAGTTTCTTCTTCGACGCCCTCATCTTCATCGTTAACATCTTCATGCATATCATAATCATTCCCGTCTGTGAAATTTGGTTCAAAGAGCTCTGTAAGTTCCTTGTTTGTTTGGGGGTCGTAATAGTGAACCCCATCCTCGAGCTCGACTGGTATAGGCTCAATACTGTTGCTTTGTGAATTATTTGGCACCTTAATCACAGCTCCTTGGGCTATTATATTCTTCTCCATCGACACCTTTGGCTGGCGCAACTAGATAGTTTATCGCGCAAAGCTTGTTGCCAAGTGACTCTAGATAGTCTTCCGCCTCTTTCTTGTAGGTTTCGAACGGTTCCTTAAAGACGGTGATTATAAAATAATCGGTTCCGGGAACATAGCTAATCTCATAGCCATCATTTTTAATATATCCTCCCTGAGACCTCCCTATTTCCTGGATGGTTGAGTCAGTAGCATCACTCGTTTCTTGCGAGATCTTTCCATTATTTACATAGAAGTAGTAATTGATGCCAATAATGGCGATAACGACGAAAATAATTCCAGTAATGATAAATATCTTTTTCTTAGACACTTAGAACCTCCCCGATGATTAAGTGATATATCTCAACGGCTTTTTCGCAATAGCTCCAAACAGAGTTACTGCAGGCAGTTCTCGTGCAACCGGTTGGGCCTCCATAGCAATAGGCTTGAACCCACCAATAAACACACTCATCGTTAATAGAAAGCTCCCCGGCGTCAGTTAGACAAGCGTCGCTTGGCAAATCTTGTTTAAGCTTCCCATCATATAATAAATGTCCAGCGGCAATGAACGAGTGACGATAGCTACAAATATCTGGATCAGTTATCCCCGCGGCATTTAGTTTTGATATTTGGGCTGACCATTCGCCCGAACCCATTTGCATCGGCCCCTGATATGGTCCGTCAAGATCGCAGGGGCTCTCGAGAGTCTCAAGAGATTCTAAATCTGAACCGAAAGTTAAGCTGTGGTGCTCATTTAAAAAAACAGTCCCTATAATAGCCGCTGGGGTGCCAGTTAGTTCTTCTGCTTCAGAAAGAATGGAGGCGTAGTTATCAGGGACGAAGCTAGAAAGAGTGGTGCTTCTCGGCGTTTTACTTATCGTATCACTTGAATAATCCCCCTCATTATTCTGCACAAACACCCCAAGCGCTGTTGTGGCACTCAGCGCTAAAAAGAAGACTGTAAAGACAACTAGCACAACAAGCATTAGAGTGAGCTCGATTGACCCCCTCCTTCTCACTTACCCCTCCTTTTGTTCTTCTCTGGCGGGATTGGTGTTTATTAAAAGATCTTCCTGATATGAGGCCACAACCTGAATAGCAACATGATTCATCCCGGCAAAGAAGAGCCCTTCCCCAACTTCGGAGTTAAGGAGGAAGTATTTCTCAGCCTGGGTTATATTAAAGACCCTGGCGACCTTATCAATCACAGCCGGGTGCTGCTTTAATAGGAAGGTAAGTGAGGAGTTGTTAACGATTGCCTTACCATAAGCCGAGCCCAAAAAATCCTCTACGTCTTGAGAGATAGTAGTAAGGCCTAAATAGTATTTCCTAGCCCTCTTTGCAATCGAAAAGAGGAATTGCGCTGAATCCTCGTACTTCATTAGAATCCAAGCCTCATCAACCGTGAGTAGGCGCTTCTTCTTTTCGCTTCTGACCCTATTCCAGATAAAGTTAAGAACCATATACATCGCAACAGGGCGGAGCTCTTCTTCAAGATCACGAATCGAAAAGACAACAAACTTGTTTTCAAGTGAGATATTGGTTTGCTTGTTAAAGAGTCCGGCATAAGTCCCCTCGGAGTACTTCTTGAGGGAAGCGGCGAGCCTTTCGGCCCCGCGCATCGATTCAAGAACTCGAACGAGGTCATCTATCGTAGGTGGCTGGAGGCCATGGGTACTAGGGTCTTTGGTGATTCCTTTAGCGGCATAGGTTTGAACGAGCCCCTGGTCTAAGAGATTGTCCTCGGTTGGGGCCATTTTGCCCCCGACCATAACCCGAACTAGGCCGTGAAGGATAATGATATTTGAACGCAAGTGATCCTCGGCTTCCCCGGGGTTTGCGGGATCAGCCTTTGGAAGGTCAAAGGGGTTAATGCGCTCGTTTGAATTGATATTAATATTAAGATAAGTTCCCCCAACGGCATCTGAGAGCTCTTCATATTCATTCTCAGGGTCAATGACGATTACCTCAGAGCCAAGCATCAGATAGCGAAGCATCTCAAGTTTGACCATGTATGACTTACCAGAGCCGGATTTGGCAAGAACGACGGAGTTGGCATTCTCAAGGGTAAAGCGGTCAAAGATCACAAGGCCATTCGTATGACGGTTAACACCATAAAGGATTCCTTCATTTCTTGAAAGCTCGTTTGAAACAAAAGGGAAGAAAGTCGAAAGGGCCCCGGTATCAAAGTTCTTCGTAATCATCAGTTCGTTTATTGCAAGTGGTAGGGTGGTATTAAAGCCCTGCTCTTGTTGCATCAAGGTTTGTTTTGAGAGGACTAGTTGACTACCAAGGATATTCTCTAACGTTCCGGTGAGTGAATTTAGCTCCTCTAAGTCTTTGGCAAGAATCGTAAAGTAAAGCGAAGAGCGGAAGAACTTCTCCTCTCCTCTTTGTAAGGTGTCACGGAGTTCCTCAACATCTTGATAGGCTGTCTCAAGAGCGGGATCACGAACGAGCCCTTTTTGCGCTTGTTCGGCGAAACTTGATTGGATTTGAGCCGATTTAGTCCGAAGTTTCTTTAGGATATCTTTTGAACCGACCGGATAGATGTAGAGGGCAGTGTTAAGTGAGAAGTCAGAGTTAATTAGGGGGGTAAGCCAATCAGTGTAAAGATAACGTGGGTAGCTATAGACAAAGAAAGAACGGAGATAGAAATTCCCGATCTGAAGGTAATTAAAATCTACCTTAAGAGCAGCTGGGGCGATCACATCCCGGATAGTGGAGGTTCCTTGGGCAAGGGCCTTATCGGCCTCTAGTTGAGCTTGCTCTTGGGCTAGTTGTTCCGGGGTAAGTTTCGGCTTTTTCTTAAAGAGTGGCATCTTTATTCCCCCCTCCATTTATAATCGCCTGTCCAAGTGATTCGACATCAACTAGTTTTTGATTCTGGGCCGTATCTGGATTATAGGAAGTGTAATAGAGCTCAAGGAGGTCTTTGGTCTCAAGCGGTGAGCAACGGAGCCCAACCGAGGCAAGCCCCTCGGTGACCCTATCGACTCTTGAGAGGAGCTTCTTTTTGTTCTCGGAGAAAGTACCGGCAAGCTCTGGTTTCTTCCTTTTCATCATATCGCGAACGCCTCCAGTAACATCAACGCCAGCTGGGAAGTAGGGGACGACAACATAGAAACGCTTTTCCATAATATTTGAATACTCAAGGAGTTTTTCGATAAAGTTGGCATATTCCTGGGTTTGAATCTTAAGAAGAGGGTTGTCTTGAGAATTTCCAAGCCCGCGAACTGATTCAATGTACCTTGTGAGGTCAAGTTTACGGGAGTTGGCTACGATTTGAATTGGGAAGTTAAGGGAATTTAAGAACCCTTGGTATGACGAGATAATAGCATCCTTCTCCTGCTCGCTCTTTAAGGCAAAGTTAACCGAAGAGACAATTAAAACAGACCTTAGAGACCCGTCTCTTAGTAATACTACCCCCTCTTTAATTTCTGATATAGGAAGATAAGCCTGGGTAGAAGCTGGTTGTTTGTTTCCCCCATTCATATATGTAAATATTAGCACAAAACGAAAGGGAAAATAAGAGAGTTTTGTATTATCTTAAAATTATTTTACGTTTTTGTAGTACTGATCTTTTCGAAGCTTTATCTTTGGAGTTTCGGCCTGAGTGCGGTCTGGTGTCACAGAGGCAGCTTCAGAGACTAATTGTTCCCTTTTTGGGCTTGATTTCTGGGCACTCGCGATCATTTTCTCGACATTTTCGTTTGGTCTTTCGGTCTCGGCAAGAATATCAGGCATGTCAGTATCACCCTTCTCTACAACCGAAAAACCACCCGAATCAACCACTTCAGCTAGCTTCTCCAGATTGCTCCTCGCTTCGGTGATGCCCACTCTTTTATCTTCAGGTGTTTCTGAATCTTTTTTTATTTCTTTCTGCTGTGGCTCTTTCTCCTCCTTCTCTTCTTCTTTGCGCCACACTCTAGCCTGAGGGTTTATAAAAGTTTTCCAGGCCGAAAGTAAAAATACTTCGGCATTTTGGTCCCCGTATTTTGCAAAAGCAAGCGCCAATGCTCCACCCCCGATTATTATCACAGCCACAAAGAAAAAAATGCGAAGATATTCGACTAATATTTGATTTAGAATCATTAAAATACCAGCGGCAACAAGAAGGATGATAAACTGGCGGATGGTTAAGGGGCCGATTACCTTGTCTTCGATATCTACATTTTGTGGAACTTTGTATTGCATGTCTATTGTCTATTTCTTCGTTCTTCTTCAATGATTCTTTGGGCTTCTGCTGGCGTGTAAGTTGGTACATCTGTTTGGTTCTGCTGGTTCTGGTCACTGGCGCCCTGAGGGTTATACTCCCGCATGGTACTTAATTCGCCAAGGGCATTTTTTGCTTCAGATGCATCTTGTCCTTGTGCTTCTGTTTGCTTTCTTGCATTAACCTCAGTTTGGGTAGCAGCACTCACCAATTCATTATATATCGACTGCATCTCTGGATCAGCATTTGAAGAATTTCTCATTCTTATTGCTTCACCCCAAGCAGCCTTTGCACCAGGACCGCCATCCTCCAAGAGGTTTTTCATATAGTTTTTGTCTCCGACTAGTTGGTTGAATACGTTAGGATTTGCCTTTGCTAGATATTCGATTTGAGCGGGTTTGAGTTCTTTTGCCTCTTTGCCCAAGACAGATTTGTAGGCCTCAGCATTTGCAGTCTTTTTGGCATCAGTAGAAAGTGCTATTTGGCCAGTGGATTCAAGGCTCGAGATTTTACCAAAGGCATCTATTTGCTTGTCTTTCATTGTTTGCAAGAATTGTCCATCTGTAGCGGCTCTCTCCGCAAATGCTTGTGCAACAACATAATTACCGGATGCATCCTGTGCTTCCATATCTCCTTGCCCCGTTTCTACCAGGTAATCTACCAGGGCCTCTTTTTCCAGCCCTTTTACCTTACCGTCTGTTAACATCGTATTCAGTTCTTTCTTGGTTTTCTTTGTGTAGCCCTGCTTAAAACCACCCTTAAGCTTATCTAATGCTGCTTGTCTTTCTTCATCTCCCTTTACCCCTGTTAACACACTGCCAATAATTGGAGCCTTACCAAGCTTAGTTTGGGAAAGCCCAAGCCTTGCCCTTTCGGCTCTTCTAGCAATACGTGCTTCGCGATCTCCCTTCCTTGCGGCAAGATATTGAGAAACACCAGTTCTTTGTCCAGCCTTTTGGCCAATATTCTTGATCCCCCCGTAAATCTCTTTCCCCATAATTAGGGGAATGTATCCAGCAAAGAAAAGAAGGACAGCTGATACAATTAAGTATACCCAGGTTTCTCCTGCTGAAGCCTCAAAGCTATCAATTGAACCAAAGAACCCAATAGTCATGAATTCGTTTGATAAATAGAGCATCAGAACGATAGCGGGCCCCATAAATGCCCATTGCCAAAACCTTGCCCACCATTGTTTATAATATGATTCCGTAAAAGGGAGAATATTCATAAGGAAGGCCAAAGGAGCAATAGCCACCAATATCATAAGTACGGCTTTCCTAACGATTAAGATTAATAGAAGCCAAATTACAACAAGGAGCATGAAAAGTGCTAAAATTATTAAAATTATAGCCTGTGGAATAAAGCCTACACCCTTAAGAAAACCATTCCAGAAATCGCCTGAGGGGGAATTGCTCACCACAGTATCATTAAAAGTGCCGGCGATGTCAGCAACATTATTTGCACCTACCCCTGAAACCATCAGAGCTTGCATTGCATTCATTAAATTTAAAAGGAATAAGGCTATCAGGTAACTAAAATACGCCATTATGGCAGCAATTATCAATTTAGGGATGATTCTGGTTAAGCCATATTGTTCTATCTGGATGTTTAGAATATTTGCAAAAGCAATAATAAGGAGTGCCAAAGTAAGGAGGGAAAGAGTAATATTCCTTATATCTTTCGAGATCCTTTTAAGAACGGTATTGTCGATGTCGGTTGTATTAACTAGCACTTCATTTATCCAGCCGGTTACGAGGGTAGTGAAGTAATTGATTGAGTTACCGATAATTTTGATTGAATTTATAAGGGCGTCTGTGAGAGCGTTTGAGTGAGATTCGGTAACATTTATTCGCACCCCTTCTGCGGGGTTTGTAATATTTGTATTTAGCGTCTTTGTGCCAATATTCTTTTTGTCTGCATCGTAATTTTCGATAAAGTCTATTAGGCCGTATCCCTTGTTTGCCCCAGAAGTTATTAGCCTTAAGTCAAACTGAGCTTCTCCACTAAATTCTGCCACTCCACCAACGAGGGGGAGTAATTGCGTCCAGTCTCCTTTAGCGTCACCGGTAAGGTCTGCTCTCTCCGAATGGTAATAACCCAGCGCGTATTTTCCTTCCGGCAATCCTCTGTCATCTGTAAATTCAGAGATGGTGAATCTGCAATATTGATAAACACCTTCTTTGATCTTATTATCAACACATCTGTCTTGAACATATTCCCATTTGCCCTTGATCGGGCTGAAGTATGACAGGTACATTTTTGATGATGTCTCCATAATTTCGTCAAACTCTGACTTCCATTCACCTGATTTATATAGATATCCCCAAAAGTTACCCTTTTTTATAAAATTAATCTTTTCCGGTCCAAGCTCATCAGCATTCGCGAGCCCAATATCAGATAAACCGATACCTTCTGTGGTACCAATCTTGCCGACCGAGGTGTTGTCTTTGGGGACTGCTATATACCATTTCTCGCCACCCTCATCGATTAATATGGGCTTATATATGTAATAGTAGGTTGAACTGTATTTCGATGTATCGAGATCCCATCCTCCTAAATTTTCCATCTCTTTATCGATGACAAAAGAGGTCGCATTATATGCAACATGACCGTCTCCTAGATTATCAAAGTTGACGGTGCCGCACACCTTGATCTCAGTGCTACTGACGTAATAAAAGGGATTATTCTCGTCACAACTACCATCATTTATTACTGCTCCACTAGCAGGAATGGGAGTTAGTAGCGACGTGGTGATGAGTATTAATAATAATAAAGATTTTTTTATAATTCCCCCTAGTAAATCTTACCGTAATTAAAGGAATAATACAATAAACGTACAAAGGGCTCGGCTAGGCGCCGAGCCCTTCTCGATGGTCAGCGATGACACCGTCAGAAGTAGACTTCCCACCCTGTTGGTGTGGGAACCAGGCCCCATGCTCGATCTGGTTTGCCGTCTCGATATTCGGCGAAGAAGATGGCGTCTTCAGATTCAAGAGCGACACCGAATTCCCCTGTAGCGCCATCTGCGTCTCCAAAGAGCTCGATGGCTGTATCACGAGCCACAGTCCTGTCAACGACGCGAGTTTCGTATGGTGAAGGTTCACCCCAGAGCTCCACCCATTTTGCCTCCAGGGCTTTGCGAGCGCTTGCTTCTCTCATGGCTTGTGGGAGTTCGCTGACGGCTTGAGAGCCTGTTCTGGCTACCTCTGCGGCAGCATCTGCGGCTGGCGACAGAACACGATTGTAGAGGAATAGGCCGCCAGCGACGGCGATCATGACCACGAAAGCGATAACGACAACGAACTTGACTGTCCTGGGGCTATAATCGAACCCCAGATGTCTTGTCTCTTCCACTCTAGACACCTCCCGGTGCATCGATTTTGGGTTCCTTGCCCCCTGACAACTACAGGAATATTATCATAATGTTAGCTTTTTGTCAAGCGTATGTGCGTAAATTCCACTTCGAACCGTGACACCGGGGCTAAAAAAGACATCCTAACCCATATCCTTTAGAATATGGCCGTAACACAACAAAACGAAAGGAGGAAAAAGGATGCTTTACACCCATCTTGGCAGAGCACAGATTTACCCCACTAATCGGTGAAGAGCCGTTTTTTACGTTAATACAAAAAGCACCCATACCTAGGATGCTTTTTGTACTTTAGGCTTATTATGAGCCTAGCTTAAGAATGCGAATAACATCGCCGGTTATCCAGCCGACAATAAGGAATGAGGCAGCTACGACAACAACACCTAGTATTGCGTACAAAATTACATTTCTGGCTTTCGTTGTTTTTTCTGCGTCACCACCAGCAGTCATGTATAGAAATCCCCCGTAAATTAGAGAGATAATTGCCACCGCTCCAATAAGGTACAAGACTATTCCAATTATGGTACTTGTCAGCGTTTCTACACTAACAAGGCTTCCTGTGGGTGGCTTTATTGTTGGTGGGTCCGTTGGATTTCCGGGTGCATCTGCGAGCATTAATCCCGAAAGACCAAATAATTTCTTTTTCATTTAATATCTCCTTTCTAAAGATAATAATATACTTTTATTAGATATTGTGCAACTAGGTTCTTTTTATGGTCCGTAACTAGATTATCCAGAAGGTGGACAGGTTACTATCATGCATCTTATTGTATCACTGAAGAAATTTACGATAAGGAAAGACGCTGTAACTATAATAGCACCCACTATTGCCCAAAGTAATGTTTTCTTGGCCTTGGTTAATTTTTCAGGATCTCCACCGGCGGTCATATAAAGAAAACCGGCATAGATGATAAAGAGAACTACAATGCCACCAAAAAGAAAACCGAGCATATTTATTGCGGCAATTATTACATCTCCAATACTCTCATAGTTTTTGTTGGGTATTACTGTTTGAGCGTGAGCGATGGGTGTAAAGCATTGCATTATCCGACACCTCCGCCACCACCTCCGCCGCTGCCCGTGAATCCACCTCCCAAAAGCTCTATAAAAGCAGTTATTAGGATTTGGGATAGTATGATAAATATTATTCCCCCAATAGCGTATGTAAGTATCTTTTTCCCTTTGGTGGTTCTTTCTTCATTGCCTACAGATGAGGCGAGTATTATACCTCCGTAAATAACCATACCAACTGCAATTGCACCAGCGGCTACAAAAACAACTTGTTGTGCCCTTATGATTAAATCACTGATTGCCTCAGCTCTGTTTGGAGGCTCTCCAGTTGCATCATCCAAAATCGAATTTGCCAAGACTGTTTGAGCAGGCATTAACAAGTAGAAAAACAAGGAGTATTTTAGCCTATCCATAAATGCCTCAATAGTTGAGTTGTCTCTTCCCCTACATTCCACCATAAGTCTACTCCTTCTTGACCAAATATGATAAAGAGCAATAGTCGGGCCAATACCAAAAGACCCACACCAGAAACAACCCCAATTATCATCTTTTTTGCAATACCTATTCTATTAGAATCACCCTCTGAGGTCATATAAATTACTCCAGCGGCTGCAAGTATAAGGACTGAGAGACCGACTAATATTCCCATTGCCCAGCCCCAAACCTCAACAATCCATTCTTCGTAGGTGGAGATGCAATCCCCGCTTATAACGCTTCGAAATTCTCCTTCTCCGGTACACCCATCACCAGCGGCTCCTGCAAAGGCGTAAGAAAAAGTCATAAGATTTACGGCAATAGAAAGAGCAATATTCTTAATTGTTTTTTTCATCCCCCTCATCATAACAGCTAACGCCTCCTCGTGAAAGAAGTAACAATCATTAAGGTAACTGGGGCAAGGGCAAAGAGCGCCCGGAAATTATAGACCATATTAGCAAAGTTAGAATCTAGAGCAATCCGTTCAGTGAGGCTCATGAAAGAGAATGCGGCCGCTAGAAAGAGCCCGGCAGTAAGGAAGCCATAGACAGCCGTCATGACCGTTCCGATAGAGTTGCCACTATCAAGCCCTGAGACCTCACTCTTTATCGTCAGTAGCCCGGTAATAACAACGAGTGAGATTGTCTTGGCCCCAAACTCAGTTACTACAAAGTTGTTTGTAATAAGGGAGAAGTTAGAAGCAAAAGAATAGATAACATCTCCAGCAAGTAAGACAACTGCAAGGGCAATATAAAGGTTAACTAGGATCCCCAGTATTTTATTACGACCGATTAGGGCGCCATAAACGGTGAAAGCGCCGAAGACTAGAAGGACAAATAAGTCCCAGGAAATGTTCATAATCGAATTATACAATAATAACTTTCAATTTGAAAACAAGAACAACATTCGAAAGGAAAACAATTGAAACATTGTCCTTTTCTTGCTAGAATGGCGCCGACGTCCGAATCTTAGGTTTGGAGGAGCAAATGGGAATTAGGCCTAAAGAGGTCATGATTGGCGGCACTCTCTATGCCGTCATGATCGACATCCAGCATCAGCCAGGCACAGCCAAAGAGCATGCCTGCAAAGGCTGCGGGGCAAATGAGGTCGATGTCGAGACCTTCTTGAGGGAGGTTGTCATCATTAGCGCCAAGAACCTGGAGACGGGGCGCTATGTTCCGAAGGGTGACACCGTGATCGAACTCATCAGGGAGAAGCTCGAGGACGAGCACGCGGGTGCTTACTGCGAACGCTGTATGGCGTAGCAACTACGGCACCCCAAACAAGGCGGCAAGGCGCATTATGCGCTAAGCCGCCTTTGGCTTTGTATACCTTTTATGTACCTAAAGGTAATTTTGTATGGGTGTACAAAAAACTCTTGCCCTGTGGATAACATATAGTATACAATACTAGTGTACAAGGGGAGTGCTTATATGAAACAATTAACAGAAAAACAAAAGAAAGTCTTGGGCTGGATCGAGGAATCACTCGATAAGACTGGCCAGGCACCGACTGTTAGGGAGCTTCAAGCCAAGATTGGCTGTGCCGCTCCGATGGGGGTTGTTTCACACTTAAATGCGCTTGAGAGTAAGGGCTATATCCGAAGGTCCCCCGGTAAGGCCCGAGGGATTATCCTTTCGGCCACCGAATCTGGGAGAACCCCAGATGATATGGTTCAGGTGCCACTGGTTGGGAACGTCGCTTGTGGAATGCCTATCTGGGCTGAGGAGATGATTGAAGAATGGATTCCCCTCTCAACGAAGCTCGTTGGTCATACCCAGGATGTCTTTATGCTCCGGGCTAAGGGCGACTCGATGAATTTGGCCGGGATCGATGAGGGTGACTACATCGTCTTTAAGAAGCAAAACACCGCCCTCCCTGGTGAGAAGGTCGTTGTCCTTCTTGGGAGCGAAGCGACCGTTAAAAGGATTAAGATTGAGAAGAATAAGGTAATTTTTGAGCCAATGTCGACGAATAAAGATCATAAGCCAATCGTCCCCAGTCCTGGGACCTTCATGATTCAGGGGAAGGTAATTGGGGTGATAAAAAACTTTAAGGATTAAGATGAAAGAATATCTAGAACAACAACTTAAAAAGAAAGCCCATGAGCTAGTGATGACCACCTTCAAGGTTGTCTCTCGCATCAAAGGTCACAAAGGACCGGCCATCTCACTTCGGAAGGTGGTCGGAAAGATTCCCGCCGCTATCTTTGAGGGCCAATCTCGCGAATATGCTGAAGATAAGTTAAAATATTTCTTTAATGCTCGGAATGCTATCTTTGAGGCTAAATACTATACCGACCTTTTGTATAATGATGGGGCGATAAGCTATTACTCTTATCAAAAGCTAACTAGTAAGATAGAGCTACTTGATAAGATGCTTGTTTCTCGGATCCGGGCTCTTGATAAGAAGAAGGCTGGTGATGAGTACAAGGTTAACGTCCGGGCTCGCTACTTTGGTAATAATCAATAATAATAAAAAAGAAAAGAAGGGGAAAATGACAGAGGGAAAAGACAAAAACCAAAAAGAGAAGAATACTGCTGTTGATATGGCAGTTGACCAGATTGAAAAACAATTCGGTAAGGGAGCCATTATGCGCTACGGCGAGGCCTCCCGAGTAAACGTCCAGATGATACCAACCGGCTCGTTATCACTCGATATCGCCCTTGGTGGTGGAGTGCCAAAAGGACGAATCGTTGAGATTTACGGCCCAGAGTCTTCCGGTAAGACGACACTCGCCTATCATGTGATCGCCGAAGCACAAAAGAACGGAGGGATGGCGGCCTTTGTTGATGCCGAACATGCCCTTGACCCGGAATATGCTAAAAACATCGGAGTTGATATCGAAAAACTCCTAATCTCACAGCCCGATACCGGCGAACAGGCACTTGAGATTGCCGAAACATTAGTACGTTCAAATGCTATCGACGTCCTTGTGATCGATTCAGTAGCGGCCCTTGTCCCAAGAGCCGAGATTGAGGGCGAGATGGGCGATGCTCATGTTGGGCTTCAGGCTAGACTAATGTCTCAAGCTCTAAGGAAGCTTACAGGGGCCATCTCAAAGTCTCATACGACCGTGATCTTTATTAACCAGATTAGGATGAAAATCGGAGTGATGTTTGGTAACCCCGAGACAACCGCTGGCGGCCAAGCCCTTAAGTTCTACTCATCAGTCCGAATGGATATTAGAAGAACCGAACAAATCAAGGATGGCGATAACGTTATCGGAAACCATGTACGGGTAAAGGTTGTTAAGAATAAAGTTGCTCCCCCATTTAAGGTTGCCGAGTTTGACATTATGTATAACGAAGGGATCTCAGGGGCTGGTGATGTCCTTGACCTTGCCGTCCGAGATGGCCTTGTGGGCAAGAGTGGAGCCTGGTATGAATACGAGGGTCAAAAGATTGGTCAGGGTCGAGAGGCCGCCAAGCAATACCTAAGAGACAACGATAAAGTCTTTAAGACTCTCGTCACGAAAATTAGGGAGAAGAACCTCCCTAAAAAGAATTAGTATTCAGTTTACGACATTAAAAAGACGGTCCATCCCCCTGGCCGTCTTTTTAATTAGATAGACTCTTGAGTAAACTCTTTCTCAATCTCTTTTTCCCCTGTCCCAAGGGTTCCAAGGTCTTTTCCGTTTAGAATAATCCGAACATTCTTTGGACTTGAGGCCCTTACGATAATAGATTTTGTGGCATTAACCTTCTGGGTAGAACCTGGAAGCATTACACTGTCTTTTCCAGAGACTACTTTACCATCGGCGGTGATATAGAGGGCGGATGAGTCGGGCCCTACCTCAATCTCCATCGAGAGGGTATCTGGAGTACTCTTTTCATTATTTGCTATTTCAGCTAGCTCGGCTACGATGGTCCTTGTTACCTCAGTCTCTTTATCAAGCCTATTTTTTGCCGAGATCTTAATCAGATTTACCCCTTCCTTAAGACTTACGTTCTCTTTAAAACCTCCCTCGGGGCTTACACCGATAGGAACGTTATTGATATAGACATTGGCCCCAGAGTCAGTTACCCCTTCGATAATAACGCTGTCTTCCGTGACCTTTAGATTATCGCTTGGGGTGGCGACCTCTAGTTTTGGCGGGGCCGCAAGAATAGATACTTGCCAACCGATATATAGAAGGACGGAAAGACCAATTAAAATAGCAGAGAATATCGCAATTAATTTAGGGGTGATAATGACTTTTGGTTTCTTATCCTTTTTCTTTTTAGGCTCAGTCTCTTTAACAGTAGTGGCCCGGGCAACATTTGACTTAAGTCCCTTTTCCTTAAGATAAAGGAGAATGACTTTATCCGGGTTTAGGCGCAAAAAAGTAGCATAACTCCTAAGAAACCCCCGGACGTAGACATCTGGTGGAAGCTTTTCCCATTCCCCGGCCTCTATATATTCGATGTGTTTGGCACGGATTCTGATGGACCGTTCAACGTCCTTTATCTCATACCCTAAAGAAGCTCGTTTTTTTTCGAGCTTCTCTCCGAGGTTTTCACTTTTACGGACACTGGTTTTTATAAACTTGGGGGTCACAGTCGTGCTCCAATTATTGATTTAAAACTATAACTCAGGACAGATTATAACGATAAATCTTAATGTGTTTTACTCTTCGTCTTGAGATTCATCTAAAATCTCTGAAATGTCAGAGATAAGAACATCACGAGGTCTTGAGCCATCAGGCGGACCGATTATAGCACGTTCTTCGAGGAGATCCAAGAGTCTCGCGGCTCGAGCATAACCGATTCTAAGCCTTCTTTGAAGAAGCGAGGCCGAAGCCTTACCAGAGCGGACCACGACATCAGCGGCATCGATAAAAAGGTCATCATCTGGGGCCCCAAGGTCTCCCGCGGCTTTGGTTGGCTGGGCAAGAATCTCTTCGTTGTATTCTGGCTCCCCTTGGTTTTTTAAGAAGTCGGTCACTCCTTTTACCTCCTTTTCAGCGACAAAGGCTCCCTGAATACGCTTTGGTTTTGGAGTATCAGCTGAGATAAAGAGCATATCTCCCATCCCAAGGAGTTTTTCCGCTCCTGACTGATCAAGGATGGTCCTTGAGTCAACTTGGGAGGCGACCGAGAAGGCTACTCTAGTTGTAACGTTGGCTTTTATAAGGCCGGTGATGACGTTAACTGAAGGGCGCTGCGTTGCAAGCACAAGATGAATCCCGACAGCCCGGGCCATCTGAGAAAGGCGGACGATTAAATGTTCAACTTCACTAGCCGAAACGGCCATCAAGTCGGCTAGCTCATCAATTACGATAACGATGTATGGCAACCCTTCCTGACCCTTTGCGGCATTGTATTCATTAATATTTCGCTTCCCGGCATCCTGTAAGGTTTTGTATCTTTTCTCCATCTCAACCACAGCCCACTTAAGAGCCGAGACAGTCTTTTCTGGCTCTACCACTACCGGAGTAAGAAGGTGTGGCACTCCATTATATAGCGAAAGTTCGACCCTTTTTGGGTCAACTAGAATCATCTTTAGCTGTTTTGGAGTGTTCTGATAAAGAAGTGAGAGCAGTATCGCATTAATACAGACCGACTTACCAGAGCCCGTGGCGCCGGCGATAAGGAGGTGAGGCATTTTAGTAATATCGGCGATCTGGGGGTGCCCTGCAACATCAAGACCAAGGACTACCGATAGATTAGAACGCCTTTTCTCAAAAGTCTCTGACTCCATTACGGACCTAAGGCGGACAATCGCCGCTTCTTTATTTGGGATCTCTACACCGACTAATGATTTCCCGGGGATTGGGGCTTCAATCCTAACTGGATGGGCCGCAAGTGAAAGGGCTAGGTCGCGATCAAGGTTTGTGATTTTGTTTAGCTTGACTCCTTCGTCTGGCTTTAGGGTGTACTGGGTAACGGTTGGTCCAACATTTACATCTCCCATTGCTACCTTAACAGAGAAATTCTCTAAAGTTTTTGCGATAATGTCGGCATTCTTTTTAATATTCCCAGCATCCGGCTTTGTGGTGGTCACCTCAAGGAGCTCAAGAGGTGGAAACTTCCAGCTTGTATCGCTTCCGACAACCATTGGCGGATGATCCTCTTCCTCTTTTTTTGTATCTTTTATCTTTTTAATCTTCTCTGAACCCTCTGGTTCATTAATCTTAATATCCTTCTTTTTATCTTTGGCCTTCTCCTTAATCTCGTCACCCTCTCTTTTTAGTGATGCTAGAATATCTCGGAGCGAGGTGTTTGAAGCAATCAAGAAAAAGACAGCCGAAAGACCAATTAAGATAAATAAGGAAAGCCAACTATTAAAGAAGGTGAGCATAATCTTTTGTATTTGATAACCAATAAGGCCTCCACCACTGCTTCTCTCGGCCCAGTACAAGGAATCTTCTGGATTCATGTGGATATGGAACATTCCAGCAAAAGTAAGGACAAAGCCCGCGAGGCCAATATATGTATATGGGGTAAGCTCAAGTTTCTCGGGGAAGAAAAGAGCCACAGAGAAGACCATTAAGGTGATTGTGAGGATAAATGTTGCCCAACCGAAGTATATTTTAAGAAAAGAGGCAGTCGCGATACTTAAGCTCCCCCCAACTCCCATAAACCCAAGGAGGATTATAAGGGCGAGGATAAATAATACTACTCCCGAAGCTTCTCGCAGGACCTTTTCGCTTAATTTAGGTGATATGAAAGAAGCGAGCCCCTTACCCTTGGCGCCTTTATTCTTCGAGCCTTTTGGTCTGCCTGGTCTTCTTTTTGCCATCTTAGATTATTTTAGCACGGTCGTGCTCATTATTGTAGCAAACTACTTTGCTTCTCCCCAGCTTTCGGCGATATGCGTCTCTGTCTCGATCGGGACAAGGAGCTTTACAACACCATTCATCTTAGATTTAACGAATTCGGCAAGCTCTTCTGCTTCCTTTTTGTTTACCTCAAAGAGTAGCTCGTCATGAATTTGAAGGAGCATCTTTGCGCCTGGAAATTTAGAGTAAATCTCTTTTTCGATATCAATCATCGCAAGCTTTAAGAGGTCGGCGGCTGTTCCCTGAACAGGCATATTGATCGCCATTCTCTCGGCCGAGTTTCTGACACTGAAATTTTTAGAGTTAATCTCGGGAAGATAACGTCTTCTTCCAAAGATTGTTTCAACATAGCCTATCTCTTTGGCTCTTTCTACGATCTCCTCGGTATATTTCTTCACCTCTGGATGAATCTCAAAGTATTTATCGATTAGCTTCTGTCCTTCTTCGCGGGTAACCCCAACTTGTTGATGCAGACCGTGGGCCGAAACGCCATAGATGATTCCAAAGTTAACGATTTTAGCTGCCCGGCGCATATTCTTTTCGACCCTATCCATCGGTACCGAGTAGAGTTTCGCGGCTGTTTCGGTATGAATGTCCCTTCCTTCCTTAAAGATCTTGATCATCTCTTGATCACGAGCGATATGGGCGATTACCCTCAGTTCAATCTGAGAATAGTCAGCCGAAACGAAGACGTTTCCCTTATTTGGTATGAAAGCCTCCCTAATCTTTTTTCCAAAATCAGTTCTTATGGGGATATTTTGGAGATTTGGGTCGGTTGAGGAGAGTCTCCCGGTTTGGGTGACGGTTTGATTAAACGTGGTATGAACCCTACCCGAATCATCAAGCAGGTTCGGCAGGACATCGATATAGGTACTCTTGAGTTTTGAGAGTTCTCGATACGTGAGTATCTCATCGATTATTGGATGAGCTCCCTTTAATTTCTCAAGTTCAGAAGCAGCGGTTGAATACCCCCCACTTTTAAGCTTTTTTAGGTCTTTTGGGTCCTCGAGCTTCGCTTGTATTTTTAATTTTTCATAAAGCACCCCTTGGAGCTTAAGAGGAGAAGAAATATTGAACTCTTTACCGGCTTTACTATAGATACTCTTCTTTAGTTTCTTGATCTTACTATCTGCTTCTTTCGATAGCCCTTGAAGCTTTTTCTTATCGACTCCAATTCCGCTAATCTCCATTTCAGAAAGTATGGGGATAAGAGGAAATTCAATCTTTTGAGCAAGTGAAAGGAGTTCCACTTCTTTAAGCTTCTTTTCAAATAAGTGCTTTAGTCTTAAGGCAACGTCAGCATCCTCGCCGGAATATTTTGCCCCATCTAGAATAGATACCTCATCGAAAGTTATTTGATCCTTCCCCGTACCGATTAAACTCTCAATATCGATCATCCCGATCCCAAGCTCTGCTGTGGCGAGGGTTGAGAGCTTTTGGGAGCGCATGTTGGGATCCAAAAGATATGCGGCAATCATTGTATCAAAATCGATCCCAGAAAGATCAAAACCGGCTCTCGTGAGAACAATGTAATCATATTTAATATTGTGCCCGATTTTCTTTATTCGTTCGTCTTCAAAGACGGGGTTAAGGAGGTCTTGCAATGTCTTTGGGCTGAGCTGCTTTCCCTTTTTGTGCCCTACTGGGATGTAGTAAGCTTCTTTTTCCCTTAGAGCAATCGAAATACCGACCAGTTTTGCCTTAATTGGGTCTTGTGAAGTAGTCTCGGTATCAATTGCTATTTCTTGAGTCTTTTTAATCTTACCAGAAAGAGCCTTTAAGTCCTTTTCCGTTACAATCAGACTCGTTTTAGTTTCAGCCGTAGGCATGTCTTTCTTGGTTTCTCCATTACTTTTAGGTAGTTTTTCAAAGAGGGACTTAAAGCCAAGCTCGTTTAAGAGACTGATGACCTTCTCTTTATCATATTCAGCTAGACAACATGCCGGGAGCTTAAAATCAAGCGAAAGACCAGTCTCTATTTGTGAAAGCTTTTGTGAGAGGTAGGCTTTTTCTTTGTCTTTCTTGAGCTTTTCGGCTACCGCTGGCTTTATCTTATCGAGATTATCGTATACTTTATCAAGGCTGCCATACTCTTTTATAAGATCTGTGGCTGTTTTTTCGCCAACACCCCCAACCCCTGGGATATTGTCAGAGGGGTCGCCCTTTAGAGCCCGGTAATCAACTAATTGATCAGGGGAAAGGTTATATCGTTCCTTAACCTTCCTTTCGTCATAAATAACGGTATCGGTAAAACCACGCCTCATAGTATAGACTTTAGTGCGAGGGCTCACGAGTTGGAGCTCGTCCATATCCCCAGTTACGATAAAACTTTCAATCTCTTTTGGCACCGAATTCACGATAGTGCCAATCACATCATCTGCCTCATAACCCTCTTTAGTCATGAGAGGGATGTTAAAAGCTTCAATGACGTCTTTTGTTCTTTCGATCTGGGGACCAAGATCTTCTGGCCTTTTCTTCCGATTTGCCTTATATTCTGCAAATTCTGCGTGTCTTTTAGTCTTTCCGGGTAAATCATAGGCCACGACCACATATTCGGGATGAAGTTCCCTAAGAACATTTAAAAGTATCAAGGTAAAACCATAAACTGCATTAACAACTTCTCCCTTATTTGTTGTAAGTGGTGGAATGGCATGATAAGCCCGATGAATCAGGGCATGCCCATCAATAACGACCAAACGTTCTTTTTTGCTCATATGTCTATTATAAGGGGAGAGGTGGGAAACAAAAAGGGCTGGCGATGCCAGCTCTTTTTGTACCAGTGACCTTTTGGTGTGATACCAGGAGATCACTCCCCCTTACGTTAATTAAATAACAAAACCATAAAGGTTGCAAGTTCTTTAAGGCTCTCTAACCTTTAGCGGGGTAAATCCGTGCTCAGCTAAGCACGAAAAACTTGTAGCAACAAGTTTTTAGATGAAAGTAGTACATTTGGTTTTAGAATTACATAAATAAAAGTGCTAGGCTCTTA
>JAQVJW010000032.1 GCA_028694925.1 Patescibacteria group bacterium
TTCAGACTGAAGACAAAGTCCACCTTTTAATGGGTGGACTTATTTCTGTTTCAAAAAGGAATCAAGCACCCTGATGTCGAATATACAAAGACAAGGGGTGATGATATGCTTAGGAAAAAAGATTTAACAGACAGGAACCAAGTAACAATGGTTTCATTGGAAGAATTGGTACCAAAGGACCACCTGGTTAGGAAAATAGAGGCCGCAATGGACTTTAGTTTCATATATGACCTTGTAGAAGACTTATACAGCGATGATAAGGGCAGGCCCAGTATTGACCCGGTAGTGCTAATAAAGATATGCATGATAAAGTATATCTTCGGTATCCGGTCTATGCGTCAAACCATAAAAGAGATAGAAACAAACCTAGCCTACCGCTGGTTCATAGGTTATGGTCTGCAAGAAGACATACCACATTTCACAACCTTTAGTAAGAACTATGCCAGAAGGTTCGAAGGCACAAAGTTATTCGATAGTATTTTCAATAGGATACTGATGCAAGCGGTGGAAGAGGGTTTTGTGGACCCCACTATGGTATTTATAGACGGAACCCATGTGAAAGCCAGTGCCAATAAGAATAAACGTGTCAAGGTTTTAGTTAAAGAACAAACCAGAAGCTACAGAAAAGAGTTGGAAAAGGAGATAGACGAGGTAAGGAAAGCTCATGGTCAAAAGCCTCTAAAAAAAAACTACAAGGTAAGATGAAAGAAATAAGCGTCAGTACCACTGACCCGGATGCGGGGCTATTTTACAAAGACGAACGTGAAAGGATGTTCTGTTATTCATATAACACCGCCTGTGACCGGAACGGTTTTGTGCTTGCCAATGTAGTGAGTTCAGGCAATATCCATGACAGTGTAAACTTTGACAAGGTTTTCCTTAAGGTAAAAGAAAGGTTTAACGGCATAAAAGCATTATCGGCCGATGCCGGTTATCTAACCCCTCATATCTGCAGAGATATCATAGTATCAGGAGTAAGACCAGTTCTGCCATACAAAAGGCCCATGACCAAGAAAGGCTTCTTTAGAAAACACGAGTATGTATATGATGAATACTATGATGTTTACATATGCCCTAACGATAAGCTGCTTAAGTATAGCACGACTGACCGGAACGGCTATAAGATTTATAAATCTAATCCAGAAGATTGCATGAAATGTCCATACCTATCAAAATGTACACAAAGCAAAGACCATCAAAAGATTGTTACAAGGCATGTATGGGCTGCTTATCAGGAAGAAAGCGACCACCTGAGACATACTCCCGAGAATAGGGAAATCTATGCTTTAAGGTCACAAACCATAGAACGGGTATTTGCTGATTTGAAGGAAAAGCACGGCATGCGCTATACAAACTATCGTGGCAAGGGTCGGGTAACGGACGAAGCCATGATGGTTTTGGCGTGCATGAATTTAAAGAAAATGGCGAACTGGAAATGGAATAGGGCAGCGTAGGAGCTGCTTTTTATTACTTTTTGGACTAAACTTATTCCAAAAAGATTAAAAACCAAAATGGCCTTGCGGTTTTAAGAACCTCAAGACCATTTTGTCTACAAACTGAAATCAGGTCCTGGGACCTGATTTTTTTATTTTCTTACTATTGGTTCACCATGTCCTTCAGGGCTTTTCCGGCTTTGAAGACCGGGGCCTTGGAAGCGGGTATTACCATCTCTTCCTGGGTCTTGGGGTTGCGTCCTTTTCTTTCTTTCCTGGTCTTTACCTCGAAGGTCCCGAAACCGACCAACTGTACCTTTTCGCCCTTAACCAATGCATCGTTAACCGACTCCATGAACGCGTTTACGGCTTTCTCAGCGTCTTTTTTGGTCAAACCGCTCTTCTCGGCCATGCTGGCAATAAGTTCTGCTTTATTCACATAATTACCTCCCTTTTATTGGATTTCCAAATTTCCAATAATGCTATTCTACGAAATCTTTGAGAATCCTTCTCTTTGGTACTATTTTTTATCATTTTTATGAAATTTATGTACTTTTGACGCCTGCCAAAGCTGTTCCATCTGGTCAAGAGTCATCCGGTCGAGGGTTTTTCCCATTTTTAGGGCCTCCTTCTCGATAAAAGCAAACCTTTGGATGAACTTTTCAACCGTCTCCCTAAGGGCCAGTTCGGGCCTTATATTCTCAAACCGGGCCAGGTTTACCACGGCAAACAATAAATCCCCAAGCTCTTCCTTTATTCTGCTCATTTCGCCGTTTTTATATACCTCTTCCAGCTCTGACAGTTCCTCCTTTACCTTCGCCATCACGTCTTCAATCCTGTCCCAGTCAAACCCTGCCAGGGCCGCTTTTTGCTGCACCTTGTAGCTGCGCATCAGCGAGGGCAGTGTTTTTGGTATATTCATGAGGGCGGCCGTATAGCCCCTTACCCCCTTCTCCTTCCTCTTTGAAGCCTCCCACCTGTCCAGTGCTCCGTCGCTGTCCCGGGCCCTTTGGCCGCCAAATACGTGGGGGTGCCTGCGGATAAGCTTTTCACATATGCCTTCCACCACCTTGCCAAAGTCAAACTCTCCCTCTTCATCGGCTATCTGGGCATGGAACACAACCTGGAGCAGCAAATCCCCCAGTTCCTCCTTAAGCAGCCCTACATCCTTTTTTTCTATAGCGTCCAGTACCTCGTAGGCCTCTTCCAAGAGATAGGGCTTAAGGCTTTGGCGGT
>JAQVJW010000006.1 GCA_028694925.1 Patescibacteria group bacterium
CGGCCCAAAATGGTATTGAGCTTGAAATGACCGAATCAACCGAGAACGTCATCGCTGCTCTTAACGAGAAAAAAACAGAGGCTGACCTTGAGATAGAGATCAAGGAACCAGAGATTAGCGAGAAAACGCTCTCAAGTCTTGGACTTTCGGAATTAATTTCAACTGGGTACTCTAACTTCGCTGGCTCACCCGCAAATCGGAGGCATAATATTCGGGTTGGCGCCTCAAAATTCAACGGCCTTCTCATTAAGCCAGGAGAAACATTCTCTTTTACGACCAATCTTGGAGAGGTTGATGCCGCAAATGGATATTTGCCTGAGCTTGTGATAAAAGAGAATACCACTACCCCAGAATATGGTGGAGGTCTTTGCCAGGTCTCAACCACTACTTTCAGGGCGGCTCTTAACGGGGGACTTCCGATCGTGGCTCGAAAGGCTCATTCATATCCGGTGAGCTATTATCGTCCTTATGGGACTGATGCGACGATCTATATTCCTAATCCAGACCTTAAATTTACAAATGATACCGGAAAATATATCTTAATTCAAACAAGGGCTACTGGTAATTACCTCTATTTTGACTTTTATGGTACCAAGAAAGACGTTTCACTTAAATTTGCCGGTAACAAAAACGCAACAGGGGCTGTGAGTTTAGTCGAAAATGTTACCCCACATACTTATGATTTTGGCGGAAGAGGTCCAGGTTCATTTAAGGCAATCTTTTATCGTTTTATCTATGATGGGACTGGTAAATTACTTGATTCTGAGAGCTTTTACTCTAATTACGATTCACCTGATAAGTATCCTCACTAACCGCCATTCCCGTTTGTGAGTTTTGTAATTAAGCGGTTTCCGAGATACCCAATATTATTTGGAAATACCAGGTAATCAACAAATATCTCCATCCAGTCAAGCATTAGGCGCGTAATGAGAAAGTTTTTCACAACGTGCTCTTTACCATTTTGGCCCATTTTCTTTCTAAGCTCTTCACTTTCCCCAAGCTTTACCAGATACTTAGCCAGCTTCTTTGTTTCATTTGGTCTTACCAGATAGCCGTTTTTACCGTGCTCAACTTGAAGAGGGATGCCCCCGACTCTGGTGGCAACAACCGGCGTCTTTTTGTATAGGGCCTCAGCGACAGTGAGGCCGAAGCCTTCTTTAGCGGAGTTTTGGACTACGATATCAGATTCAGCTTGAAGCGCATTAACAAAAAGCTCTTTGTCTCCAAAGACAATCTGAATATCTTTCTTGTATTTACTTCTTCTCACCATATCGACTATCTTTTGATACATCGCTACACCTTCTGGATCATCGCTAGCATAAGAGCCACAAAGAACTAGTCTTGCGTCTATATCCTTTCTGGCGATCTCAAAAGCTCTGATTAGGCCAGGAAAGCCTTTCCATTTATCAAATCTTGAGACTTCGGTAATAAGGAGCTTATCTTTTCTGATCCCTTTCTTTGCGAGTTCTCTTGTTCTTTCTTTTGTGGTGAGTTCCATATTTTTAGGGGACAAAGGGTCGATAGCGGGGTAGATGATGCTCTGGGGTGGTTTAATGCCTTTTTTGGTAAATTCTTTTTTAGAGACAATTACCTGATCGTACATGTTGATGTATTTTTTTAGGTAGTTATATGTTTTCTTATCGGGGGAGCTAAAGTCAGGATGAATCCTTAATATCCAGGGTTGTTCTTTCGCATAATATGCGATCATTGGTAGGGGCTGAGGATCGTGGACCACGACCAAATCGTGATTAAGGTGAGTAAATTTAGCAAAACGTTCGTTAGTTTCCTCGTAGATTTGTTTCTTAGCATCGGTAAATTTAAAAGGCTCACCTTGAACGGCATTATGAATGCTCTTTGTTATTTCAAAGAAGTTATTTGTACCATGTAAGATGCGCCAGCCAAAAGGAACACCAAGATCGTTTAAGATAGGGATCATTGCATTAAGCATTTCGGCGACGCCGCCACCAGTGTGAGTGGAGCTGACACAAACAATATGCTTGTTTTTGAGTTTTTTGGCTCGTTTTTTGATTTTTTCGATAACCGCGTCACCGACTATGGGGCGATATTCTTCGAGTGAATTTTCTTTATGCATTAACCCTATTCTAACAAAGATTAGGGAGATATCAAAAGGGCTAGACGATTGAAAGAATTTAACTATTTTGCTATAATCTTCTGGCAACTTGATAATCCCGAGTAGCTCAATGGCAGAGCAAGTGACTGTTAATCACTAGGTTGTCGGTTCGAGTCCGACCTCGGGAGCCAAATCATAAAGAAAACTGTTGACAATATGCACTACTAAGTATATACTTTGTAGTATGAATACCGTAATTAGTGTCAAGATAGACAAAGAAGTAAAAGAGTCTGCCCAATCAGTCGCAAAAAGTGCCGGCCTTACTTTAAGTGCCTTAGTTAATGCTTACCTAAGGCAGGTTGTGGCCACAAGGCGTATTGAACTGTATGCGCCAGAGCCAATGACTCCCAAGTTAGAAAAACTTATAGCAGAGGTCGAGTCAGAGCTTATGAGTGGCAAAGCGAGTAAGAAGTTCGATAATGCCACTGATTTTTTGGCTGATCTTAAAAAGTAGACCACAATATGACAATTCAATATCTACCCAAATTTAAGAAGCAGTATAAGAAACTGCCAAAAAAATTTCAGGATCAGTTTGATGAACGACTTGAGATTTTTTTAAATGATCCCACAAACCCCAAACTAAGGGTCCATCCCTTAAAGGGCAAATTTGCTGGTTATTGGAGTATGAATGTTAATGGCGACATTCGGGCGTTGTACTTGATTCAAGGGGAAACAATCATTATTTTTGCTCTCATCGGGTCACATAGTGAACTTTACGGATAAACAAAAAATACGTTAAGAGTAATCTAAATATTAATAATCATTTTTAGATGATATAACGATGACTTTTTAGCCATATATCGGGAAAATATTCATAGAAAGGGTAGGTGTCTATGAATTCCCCAACAAGACTAAGGGAGGAGGCGCGAGAATGTGAACGTGTTGCCTTTTATGAACGTGAGCAGGCCAAGGTGGATAGAATGATCGCTCGCGAAGAGTCGAGAAGGCAAGAGATAGCTAGGCGCCTCGAGCGAGAGATTAGAAAGCTTGAAGCCTTACGTAAATAGCCCCTTTTAGGGTGTTTAGGTAAGGAATATAATATAGTTATGGCTTTAGAAGAATACAAAAAGAAAAGAAAGTTTGAGAGAACGCCGGAGCCAAAGGCCGAAAAGGGCAGGGAAGATGGCTCTTCTTTTGTAGTCCAAAAGCATAATGCCCAGAACCTTCACTATGACTTCAGGCTCGAACGTAGCGGGGTCCTTGTAAGTTGGGCCGTTCCCAAGGGGCCGCCCGAGAAAGTGGGCGATAAGAAGCTTGCAATAAGGGTTGAAGACCATCCCGTTTCATACAAAGACTTTGAAGGCCAAATCCCAGAAGGTGAGTACGGTGCCGGCCAGGTAGAAATATGGGATAAAGGGGAGTACGAAACCTTAAAATGGGATGAAAAAGATGATGGGGTAATTGAATTTGTTTTAAAAGGGAATAAACTTCAGGGTAGGTATTCTTTGGTTAAAACAAAAGGATATGGCGGTAATAAAGAGTCTTGGCTTTTGATCAAAAACAAACCAAAAGATTAACTTTTTAGAATCTTTATAAATGTATCGGAGGGGATCTCGACTCTGCCGACCATTTTCATACGTTCTTTACCCTTTTTTTGTTTTTTTAGAAGCTTCTGCTTCCGGGTCACATCCCCGCCATATAGCTTCTCGGTAACATTCTTCCTGAAAGCTGAAATGTCTTCCCTGGCGATAATCTTCCCTCCAATGGCGGCCTGTAATGGGATCTTGAAGTTTTGCCGGGGAATGAACTCCTTCAGTTTTTTAACAAGCTTTTCGCCCTCTTTTTGGACTGCAGCCCGATGAGTAATGATAGAAAGGGTGTCAAAAGGCTCTGCGTTTATGAGGATATCTACTTTTACTAAGTCCTCAGCCCTATAACCGATAAATTCATAGTTAACAGAGGCATAGCCCGAAGAAACACTCTTAAGTTTGTCGTAAAAGTCAGTCACGATCTCAGAAAGAGGACACTCATAGGAAAGCAGAGCCCGATCCGCATCTAGGTATGAGGTATTTTTGTGCTTGCCTCTTTTTATTGAAAGTAGTTCCATAACCGACCCAATATATTTTGAGGGTGAAATGACCTCTAAATTTACATAAGGTTCTCTGATTTCATTTATCTCTGTCTTTTCTGGTAAGTCGGCCGGACTTGAGATTCGAAATACCTCGCTACTTGTTTTTTCTACTTCATAAGAGACGGACGGGGCAGTGGTGATGAGGCTTAAGTTAAATTCTCGCTCAAGTCTTTCTTTAACAATCTCCATATGGAGTAACCCCAAAAATCCACATCGGAACCCAAATCCAAGAGCTTTTGAATTCTCGGGCTCAAATGAGAGTGATGAGTCGGAGAGTGAAAGTTTTTCGAGCGCCTCCCTAAGGAGAGGGAAATCGTCACCAACAGTGGTATAGACTCCGGCATAAACAAAGGGTTTTACCTTTTTGTATCCGGGGAGGGGTGTTTTAGCTGGCTTACCGGATGTTGTGATGGTATCCCCGACCCGCGCCTTTGAAGTCTCTTTAAGCCCAGTAACGATATAGCCGATTTCGCCTTCAGCGAGCTCTTTTTGAGGAGTTATTTTGGGGCGAAGATAGCCAACCTCGATCGTATCTGCCGGGTTGTTCTCCGCCATTAGTCTGAGTTTTTCGCCTTTTTTTATCGCACCATCAAAGACCCTAATATAGACCATCACCCCTTTATAGGGGTCAAAGAAAGAATCAAAGATTAAAGCTCTAGTGCCATCTTCCGACTTTGCCTTAGGAGCTGGAATCCTCCCTATAATTGCATCTAGAATCTCTGTGACTCCTTCGCCTGTTTTCCCGGAAGCAAGGATAATCTCTTCTTTAGCGCATCCTATAAGGTTCACAATCTCATCAGTTACTTTCTCAGGTTCAGCGTGCGGTAGGTCTATCTTGTTTATCACAGGAATTATTGTTAGGTTTGCATCAATCGCGGCATAAAGCGTAGAAAGGGTTTGAGCCTCAATTCCCTGAGAGGCATCAACAACAAGAAGAGCGCCTTCTACAGCTGTTAGGGATCTTGAGACTTCATAGGAAAAATCAACATGACCGGGAGTGTCTATAAGGTTTAGGGTGTGACCCTTGTAATCCATTCTGGCTGGCTGTAGCTTAATAGTAATACCACGCTCTCTTTCGAGCTCCATCGTATCTAGAGTTTGTTCCTTAAGCTCCCGAGCGTTAACTGTTCCTGTAATTTCTAAAAACCGGTCAGCCAAAGTGGATTTTCCGTGATCAATATGGGCAATTATTGCAAAATTTCTTATCTTCTCTTTACTCATGTAGCGTGATTATATCGCGAAATAGGTCATAAATCCATTAAGACTTGCGAAATTTAGCCTAAAATGATATTATCCTCTTATGCAAAAGCAAAACCTAAATCCATTCACTCTACTCGTCCTACCAGTGATTTACTCCTAGGTTTGTTTTGCAGTAACTAAGAAAATATAAACTCAAGACAAACCTTCCAGAAATGGAAGTTTTTTTATCGGCGGGAGGAGGTAACCATTACTCTTTCCTGCCGACCAACAGAAAACGGGGCATAGACCCCGAGTACATATTCAATGCGACGATGAGGGGAGGTAAGGATGTCAGAGGTAGTCACGCAGGAGTTTGATCTCTCGGGGATTCTATACCCTGAAGCGATGCTACTCTCTGCGGCGGAAGGCTTTGAAACCATCACCTTTGTTGCATCGGGTGACAAGCGTTTCGAGGTCACAGGAGAACCGGATGAGATCCACAAGGTGATCAGAGAGATCCACCTTCGGGCTGGTCTCGCCTGACCTCCATCGTCGAACACGGTGCACCAAGCCATTGAATTCCAATAAACGATTCTTAAGTCGTGAGGAATTTGCCTTATTTCTGAGCTGAACCCAAGCTCTTAACCGGCGTAATCCGGGAATAAGCACTGGTAATCCCAGCAATGGTACGGTGCGCCGTATCGCTATATGATATAATTTCAAGGTAATAGGGAGTAGAAATGTCCGGACATTCTAAATGGTCTAGTATTAAACACAAAAAAGCCGCTACCGATGCCAAAAAAGGCAAGGCCTTTACGAAGGTGGCCAATATGATCTCAATTGCAGCCAAAAGTGGGGGTGATCCTTCGATGAATCCAGCCCTTGCTCTTGCGATTGATAAGGCCAAAGAAGTAAATATGCCTAAAGCAAATGTAGAGAGAGCGATAAAGAAGGGGACTGGTGAGCTTGGCGGTGCTCAGATTGAAGAAGTCGTCTATGAGGGGTATGGCCCCGAGGGGGTAGCCTTTCTTATAGAAGTGGCAACCGATAACAAGAACAGGACAGTTTCTGAGGTGCGTTCAACCCTTGTAAAGGGTGGAGGGAGCATGGCCTCAGCTGGAGCAGTCTCTTATGTCTTTGAGCGTCGGGGTCATATAGAGGTAAGAGAGAAAGAACAATCGCTAACGGCCGAAGAGGTAGAAGCGGCGATTATTGAGTCTGGGGCAAGTGATTTTTCGATAGAGGATGGCTATACCTTGGTTTATACAGACCCCAAAGACCTAATGGCCGTCAAGAAGTCACTAAATGAGTCAGGGGTTAACACGAAAAATGCTGAACTTACTTACATCCCAACCCAAGAAGTACTCATAGAAGATACTGAGAAGGCTCAAAAGATAATGAGGCTAATCGATGCTCTAGAAGAGCTTGAAGATGTTTCGAATGTGTTTACTAATCTTCAAGTCTCAGAAGAGATAGCGGAGGAACTTTCATGATGACCCTTACTCATACTTTAATGGGATCAGTTGCTGGAGTTTATATAGAGAGCTATCCGGTTGCTTTCATGGCTGGTATTATCCTTCATTTATTAACAGATAAGTTAAAACATTATTGGCCAGGAGAAAGAGAGAAAAACCTACTTTTAATGTTGGTGGATTGGCCAATCGCAATTGCTTTCCTGGTACATCTATTATATTTAGGAGAAATGTCTATATTTTGGGGTGGTTTTGGGGGTATTGTGATAGATTTTGTAGCTATTGCTATTCCGGTCGTACAAAGAACAAAGATATCAAGGTGGCATAACCAGAGACAGCCACACACTAAAGATATAAGGTTTTTGGCCCTAGATCTTTTTGCAATAACCGTGTTAATTATAATACTAAGGCTAGTATGATTATCTTAGGCATTGACCCTGGTACCGCTACAACTGGCTATGGCCTTGTTGAGAAAAAGGGCCAAAATATTAAGGTCCTTGATTATGGCTGTATCTTAACCCCTGCAAAAGTCCCACTGCCAGAAAGGCTTGAGATGATTGAGAAAGAACTTGCGGGGATTATAGAAGAAGGGAAGCCGGACCAAGTTGCGGTTGAGGAGCTATTTTTTGCGGCAAATACGAAAACCGCGATTGCGGTAGGTCATGCTCGGGGGGTGATGCTCCTTTCGGCCCGCAAGGCCGGCCTTTCGGTTTTTGAATATACCCCTCTTGAGGTTAAGATGGCTCTAACTGGTTATGGCCGGGCTGATAAGCGCCAGATGCAACAGATGGTTAAAACACTTTTGTCACTTACGGAGATTCCAAAGCCAGATGATGCGGCTGATGCACTTGCGATTGCGATCTGTCATGCAAATACCTATAACGATAGAGTATAGTTGTATACTTAAATTTTATTTAACCTGCGCTATAATAAGGTTACAATGATTGGATATTTAAATGGCGAGGTTAAATCTAAGTCTGAAACAGGTATCATCCTACTTACCGGAGGGGTTGGCTATGATGTTTTCTTACCAACTTCGCTAAATGCTAGCCTTACGGAGTCCGAGGAAACTGAGCTTTTTATCTATACTCACGTAAGAGAAGATGCCTTCTCTCTTTTTGGTTTTGCTACTCGCGATGATCTTGAATTCTTTAAACTCTTACTTTCAGTCTCGGGGATTGGGCCTAAGGTGGCTCTTGCAATAATCTCTTCATCTCCAACCGAAAAGTTAATGGAGTCTATCTCAAGGGGAGACCCGACCCTCCTCTCGACCGTCTCAGGCGTTGGTAAGAAGACAGCCGAAAAGGCCGTAGTTGAGCTCAAGGGAAAGCTTGGTTACATTGGATCTTCAGGAACAATTTTTGCGGGTACAGATACCGAGGAAATTTATGAGGCTCTTTTAGGTCTTGGCTTTAAGAAAGAAGAGGTCGCAGATTGTATGAAGAAGCTCCCTGATGATATTACAGAGACTGATGATAAGATTAAGGAGTTAATTAAAATGTTAGGGCGGAACACGAGATGAGTAATTTTGAAGAGACACATATAATGGATGCCGAGGAGTTTCGGGGTGAAGAAGAGCTTGACGAGACTCTGCGTCCTAAGAAATTCTCCGAATACATTGGCCAAAAGAACATTAAAGAAAACCTCGAGATCGCTATATCGGCTGCACGTAAAAGAAAAGAGCCAATTGACCATGTTCTTCTTTATGGCCCTCCCGGTCTTGGAAAAACTACTCTTGCTCATGTTATAGCGCGGGAAGTAGGTGCCAATATCCGAGTTACTTCAGGTCCAGCGATAGAGAGAGCTGGTGACCTGGCCTCTCTCCTTACAAATCTCGAAGAAGGTGATATCTTGTTTATCGATGAGATACATCGACTTAACAAGGTGGTGGAGGAGGTGCTCTATCCAGCGATGGAAGATTTTATCCTTGATATTGTTATCGGAAAAGGGCCCTCGGCTCGTTCGGTTAGGCTTGATATGCCCAAATTCACCTTGGTTGGAGCAACGACAAGGACAGGCCTTATCTCATCACCCTTGCGCGATAGATTTGGTCTTGTGCATCGCCTCGATTTCTATAGTGACACCGATATTGATAAAATTATCAAACGTTCAGCCAAAATCTTAAAGATCGAGATTAATAAAGATGGGGCGAAAGAGATTGCCAAGCGTGCCCGAAAAACCCCAAGGATCGCAAACCGTCTCCTAAAGAGGGTTCGTGATTACGCCGAAGTTAAAGGAGAGGGGAAAATCAATAAAGAAATCGCCGATAAAGCGCTTGATTCACTTCGAGTTGATAATATTGGTCTTGATGAGACTGATCGGAATCTTCTCGTGACGATTATAGAGAAGTTTAACGGTGGGCCAGTTGGTCTTTCGACGCTTGCAGCCGCTACTGCCGAAGAAAGAGATACAATAGAAGACGTATATGAGCCGTATTTAATCCAGATTGGTTTTCTTGAAAGAACGCCGAAGGGACGCAAGGCCACAAAGCTTGCTTATCATCACCTAAAAAAAGTGACCTGTGATGAAGATCAAGAAAAACTTCTTTAAGCTATTTAGTAGCAGGTCTTTCTTAAGCCCGCTTAGTTGGTCTATCCGTAACAGATATTGGCTCGGGATCTTTTTTGGACTTATCGTTGTCTTAAATCCTTTCCTGCCGATTATACTTGTCTTTTACTTACTATCAAGTATAGGGGAGATTCCCGTGGCAACAATTCAAGAAATAACCTTTTCGGCTCGGGTGTGGCCTCTTGTCTTTCTCCTTGGGATGGGGCTTTTTCGCCTATTGACCTATAAGGAGACCAAAGGGGAGGACCAGATAACTAAAAAGGCTAGTTTGTTTATCTCTCGTGGTTGGTTCGTTCTAAAAGTTATCCTAGTTGTTTTCTCTATACCAGCTTTTGGTAGAGCTCTAAACTACATTAACATTGAGGCCAGTAGAGCTATAAGTCAGGAGAGCGGCATTATTACGGTATCTGGGCTCCTAAAGTACCTTTTTGGGTTATAAGGATGGGCTTTGTAACGACAAACTAATTATCTTTTGTTAGAATGTATCTATGGCAAGAATGATAATCTTATTTGTACTTGGGATATTGATGGTTATTTGGTTATTTGGCTTTGGGGTTTATGCTTATCATGTATTTTCTTTTGGGATGCCGGGTGATGCTACTAAAAAATCTTTCTATATCCTCTTATCCCTTTCATTGCTCTCTATCTTGGCCGTTACTTATGTTCTTTCAGGTGTAAATTGGGGGGCACTCGGATAATGAAGCACGCCAAAGAAATGAAATACTTTGAATCTCAGGACAAAGATGAAAATGTCATTCTAGTAGTTCGAAAGCACAAGCTTGTCCTTTCGATGTCCTTTCTTGTAGCCGCTATCATTATCTTGTTCTCTCTTGGGCTATATATTGCCGCTGCATCTCAAAATATTTTGGAGAATAACACCTTAAGAGCAGCTATAATCACAATTATTTCAGTAATTTATCTTTTCTCCCTTCTTTATTCTTTTATGATTTGGCTTATAAAGTATCTTGATATCCTTATTCTCACCAACAAACATCTTGTTATCGTAAGACAAGACGGGCTCTTTAAGCGAGGCACCTCTATACTTGATCTCTCAACCATTCAGGACGTTTGCACGAGGCAAAGTGGTGTTCTCCAAACTGTTTTAAATTTCGGGAAAATTGATATTCAAACAGCCGGCGAAACCCCCAACTTTACCTATAGTGGAGTAGGAAGCCCTGCGTCAATTCAGGATGCTGTTATGGACGCCAAAGAACTTTATGTTAAAAAAGACACTAATATCTCAAGTGCTGTAGTGACGGACTCAAACAAGAACTAAAAGGGGATAAAGGGGTTCTTGCCTGAAGGAGTAATCTCGTTTTTATCAGGGTTTTGGCGACTCTTTACGTTTTCTAGTGTGCTTTCGCTGAAGGTAACATTAACTTCTGAAATATCTTCGTCGATTAAGGTCTTAAGGTCACTTGGGATACCACTAAAGAAGAGGTATACGCAGCCACCAGCGAAAATAATAATGCTCACTACGATTGTCAAAAAGAGTCCTCTTTGCCAATTGGCCCCCCGGTTTAGCTTTTCTAATTCCTTGATGTTTATATTTATCTTTTTCATTTCTTTAGATATGCCACCAAGCTAATTTCTGCTTGGACATTGTCGGCAATCCCTTCCTCGACGACCTGGCCGATCTCGATTGATTCGATATTTAAAAGTCGCTGATAATTTTCAACTCTTTGGACAAAACTAAGGAAGTTTGAATAGGAGCCCTCGACTGTAACCTCAAGAGGTAATTCGTAGGCAAGCTTCCCCTTAGTTGTCTGAAGGAGAGACAGGTCACTTTGACTTTTTGCACTACTTTTAGTTGGGTCTATTTCAACCTGAACACCCGAGAATTTAAGCTTGCTCTCAGACGCGATTGTATTAAGGTCTGATAGTAATTTTGAAGTCTCTTTGTCCTCTGGTAAGGTTTCATATATTATATTCTCATCTTCTTTAACTTCGTTATAGCGGCTATCAAGGTTCTCTAAAATATCTTGCTTTTCAGTCAGTTTTTCACTGTAGTACTTTTTCTCCGCTAGGGTTGCTTTCTCCGAGAGGAGATAGGTAAAGGCCAAGGCTTCAGCAGCAAAGATAAAAAGAACCACTGCCCCATAGATAACTGAGATAACGAGATAGAATCGTTTTACTTTACTCATCTAGAGCTCCTTTCGTGAGTGAAAAGGTGATGACAAAGTTTTCGACCTCTTTAGCTGTTTTTGAGTCTAGTACCAGATTCGAACTTTCAATATCAACATATTCAAACTTTTCTGAGTCTTCGAGTGAATCTCGAAGGGCAGCAACGACTGATTTTGAACTGGCGATGCCGGAGAATGAGTTTCTGGTCTTTGGGTCGGAATCAATCTTAATGCTTGAAAGATAAGCGCCACTTGGCATTACCTCTTGAATCCCGGCCACAACCGGCGACCAGGTATTAGAGCTCGCGTCTATCTCCTCAATACTTACAAGTCTGTCAGATAAGTTTTTAGCATCCTTTTCTAGATTGCCGTATTTTACGATACTTAATTCTTTTTGTTCGATATCAGACAGATAGCTCGAAAGCTTCGAGTTAATATAGAGATGAAGGGCAATAGTTGAGGCAATGATGATGATGAGTATAAAAATCGCTCGCAGAAGGTAGGAGAGAACCTTCTTGTTTCTCTTTGATTGCTCGATATCGGCCTTAATTTCGGCTGGGAGGAGGTTAATTCTATTCATCAAACCCCCTTAAACAAAGGCCAATAGCTGCAGAATATTGGGGTGCTTCTGACTTAGGGACTGGCTTTAGGGGGTAGATGGAGATATTGGTCCAAGGGTTCCCAACCCTTGTTAGAATATTTGTTTTTCCCTCCATGTAACTTGTTAGGCCATTCATCGCTCCAAGACCACCGCAAAGGAGTATCTCCTTAATCGATTTCTCCTTATGCCTATCCTTGTAATATTTGACCATCCTTTCGATTTCCGTATTTATCTTATCGAAGTTTTCCATAATTATTTTCGAGGCCTTTGAATTTTCAGTGATTCCTTTTTTCACAAAAGCGTCTGCTTCTTTTTGAGTTACGTTAAGAGCAGCCTTTAATTCTTCTTTGATGGTAACGGCTCCAACTGGGTGGCTCCCTGTGATCTGAAGACCTTTATCATAAATGGCGATATTGGTGGTACTTCCACCGATATCAAGAATAATGACGGGGTCATTTTTCTTTTCCTTTGGAATTAGGGCTCTTGCAATAGCGGCAAGCGATACTTCAAGTGCGAGAGGGTCAAGCTTCATTTCAGAGAAAAGCTGGACATAGGTGTTTACGATACTTCTTGGGGCGGCGGCCAAGAATATTAATGATTTTTCCTTACCCTCTTCAATTATCTCCCAGTCGGTATAGAGGTCGGTTGAGGGGATCGGAATAGATTGATCTACCTCATAGCTAACTGCCTCTTCGATATCTTTCTTTGAAAGAGAGGGAAGCTCAATAATTCTTGTAAATAGCTTTGACTCAGGCAGGGAGGCGACGATTGCTTTTGCGTTAATCTTGCCCCAAGGCGGGTCGACGATTGCTTTGCCGATTATCTCGGCAAGTTTCTCGGGTTCTGAGATAACTCCTTCAACAATAATATTTTCGGGGACATTAATGGTGCCATAACCAACAAGCTTGGTAAGCTTTCCTTGATTCTTGAGCTGAACATATTTAATTAGCTTGGTCCCAATATCAAGGCCAAGAACATCTTTCTTTTTGTAAGTTAAGTCGCTCATAACCCTCCGTAACTAATAATAAGTATAAGGTATTGGGACTAAAGGATAAAGTGTTTCATTCGTAGATGATCTGCCATTCCTTAAGGACCCAGGCACCACCAGGACCGGCCGAAAAGTTGGAGCTCGCCAGGCCAGTATCATATTCAACAATTGCACCGTTTCTGAGATTAATTCCCTCAGCTGTTAATGATTTTATCCTGGCATTATTCCAAACGTCAATATGACCATTTGCAGCGTAATAGACAACAGAAGAAGAGTTATTATATACATTTATCGCCGGGTCAACAGAAGACGTCGAGAGTAACATGATATAGCTCGCATCATCTCCCGAACCAGAGAACTCTACATTATTCTGAGTTGTGATTGTTCCGTCGACTATGATCATGCCACTATTGGGGCCGAAGGAAGGATCTAGCTTAATTTCGGCTAGATTTGAAAAGGTAACATTGCCCGTAACCCACAAAACACCCGTAAGTTCAAGGATGGAGCTATTTGTAATTGTCATATCCCCATCTATTTTGTATGGTCCCATCTCAACAGTTACGCCGTTAGCTGATTGTGTATAGTTGCCGCTATAGGTACCGCCGGTAGCGGCCCAGGACTTCCAAAGATCTATAGTGGTAGCGTCTATCGGAAGGTCGATAGAGGGAGGGGTTTCACTCCCTGGGAACTCTGTTCCAAGGACAGTAGTATTATCAATGTTCTGATAAAAGGCATCTCCGTAGATATAACAATAATTGATGTTATCAACGTGGGCATCTCCCGCAATTGGACAGGTGCCCCCAAGGGATGCAGGGCAGCCTACCCTAACGTTGTCTATTGAACCCCCAGTAGCAGAAACGTAGACATCACCGCGAATATAAGCCCCATTACCACCAGAGATAGAGCCACCAGAGTAGACATTCCCTATAACTTGTGAATTATTAGACATCGAAAGTCCTGATTCACCAACCTGAATTCCATAATGAAAGGCAAAACCAGCTTCATTATTCTCGGCTGTAAGCTTGGCCCTGACGGTCCTTTTGACTCTGGCGTCTACTTTATTCTCCGTGACTGGAACATAAGATGTAACATAGACATCCTTAGTTTCACTAGTTCCTGCGACGGCAATATCGATAATACCTGTTTCGAGATTAATATCCGTCTCTCCCGAATAGCCACTATCGTCATTTAACTCCCAAATTGCTTTTTCGATTCCAGCATCACAAAGAGCTTGGGCCACAAGTAGTTGTGAGGCCCGGGTGCTTTGAGCAATCGTTAAGATACTATCGGCAAGAAGTGCCAAGCCTAAAGTCGCCACGAAGGCAAGTAAGAGTAAAATACCGATCCAGGCACTACCTTTTTTGTTTGTCTTTATATTCATTCTTGGTTCCTCTTAATGGCCGTCTTTGTAGCATTAACTGTAATATCCTTATTATATATATTCTGTGAGAGAGCGATATCACAACTGACAACATCGGTCTCTACGTCAGGATCGTAATCACAACTAAAGTTAGTAACATTTGAAAGGATGATAATATCGCTCCCACTTACTTCTTGCCGGCTACTTAAGGGGTCAGCCAAAGTTATCTTATGAAGCTCAGACCCAGAAAGATAATAGATAATATAGTCGGTCCTGAGGTCACTTCCGTTATATAGATATTCTTCATCAGAGTCAATTGAAGGAAGTTCTGTGATTAAGGTCTCTGGCCCCCGTGTATAGGTATCATAGTTTTCTGGGATATTGATTGCCTGCTTAATATTCTTCCCAAGTTCGTCAGAAGCAAAATTGATACTTCTTTGCATTTCGTTCCGGTTTTTTTCGATCTTGAATTCTCGAAGGGAGACGGCATAAATAGCGGACATGGCCGCTATTATGACTCCAAGGACCACCATCGAGATAATTACTTCTATTAAAGTAAAGCCTCGCTTCATCTTCCGATCCCTCCTTCAGTAATATAGGTGACGATGCGGATATCTCGTTCTCGCTTATAGTTCCAGCTAATCGTAAGGTCAATCTTTTTAATTCCCTCTACTGGAGCCCCGTCAACCTCTTCAGTAACGGTAAGGGAGCCGTGACCGTCAGCGTCAGCGAGCTCGGGGATATCAAACTCTTCAGATTCAATATCCAAAAAGGGAGTGTTACGATACTCCTCTATTTTGGAATCAGCTATTTTATAGGCATTTGAAAAGTTCTTGGAACTTACGTTTGCGACCATTACATTAAGAAAAATCGGTAATATTCCCGAGACCATAATAGCCATCACTGCAAGAACAATAATTACCTCAGCAATTGAAAAGCCTTTTTTATTTTTTACCCTCACGTAGATATTATAGTTTAATTTCGGCAAAACAAAAACCCCGGGATGCGGGGTTTTTGTCACTCGAGTAAAATAGACGTCTATTGGGTACAGGGAACGGAATAAGTTGGGGAATCAGGGTCCTTGTCGTTTTCAAGCGTAACTTCAACACTGAAACAACCAACGGCCGTACCATCTGGATTATAAGCAATAGCAGCTGCATCTTCGGCATCACTAAGTGCATTAGCCGAAAGATAACCACCACCCGTCATAGCTGCAACGTCAACTGGATAAGCGCCATTGTCAGCATAATAGGTCTCAGCTGCCTTGGCGATATCGCCAGCAATCTTCTTCCTCTTTACGTCGTTAGCACGTTCTCGTGAGTTCGTTAGTGCAAGACCAGCTACGATAGCGGCCAAGATTCCGATAATCACGATCACGATGATAAGCTCGATGAGCGTAAAACCTTGTTTATTTGCCTTCACTTTTTCACCCCCTTTCAATGTAGGTTAATTTAGCTATATTATTGCTCACTCAATTATTTTGTCAACCACTAGAAGAGATTGGTAATACTATAGATTGGAGTAATGACTGAAATAACGACAAAGCCTACTCCAACACCAATCACAATCATCAGGAGTGGTTCGATTAGGCTTGAGAGGTTTTTGACAGTATTGTCGACTTCTCGTTCGTAGAATCTGGTGAGTTTCGCTAGGATTTTATCCATCGTTCCTGTCTCTTCACCAACCGAAATCATTTGTGCAACCATTATCGGAAAGACTTTCGATTTCTTTAGGGGTTCTGCAAGCGGGGAGCCACCTTCAACCTTTTCGGCTACCTCTTTTATCTCTGCCTTAAAGACCTCGTTTTTTAGAGTTGAGCCGGCGATATCAAGGGCTTCAAGAACAGTAATTCCAGAAGAGAGAAGGGAACCCAGAGTTCTTGTAAAACGAGTAATATTAATCTTTCTGACCACCTTCCCGATAATAGGGAAGTGTAAGATTGAGTTATGCCAGTTATATCTTATTTTGTAATTTGTTTTGACCACTCTCCGAATAATATAAATAAAGAGGACGAGTCCAATACCGACAAAGACTCCGTAGTTTGAGAGGACGCTCGAGAGCCCAAGAAGGAATTTAGTCGAGGCCGGTAGCTCACCACCGAGTTCGGTAAAGATGTTAACGATTTGAGGGATGATGTTGGTAATAAGGTAAATGACGACAAAGACGAGAGCAGTCATGATAACAGCTGGGTACATCATGGCCCCTCTGATTTTCGCGAAAAGTTCATGGTCTTTCTCAATTTCAGTTGCTACTTTCTCGAGGGTATCGTCAAGCATCCCGCCAACTTCACCCGCATGAACCATACTGATATACAAAGATGAAAATATATGAGGGTGTTTAGCCATTGCTTCGGAAAGGGAAAGACCTCCTTCAACATCTTTAGCAACCTCGGCGACGGCTCTTTTCATCATCTTTGATTCCACTTGCTTTTCGAGGACATCCATTGATTGCGAGATCGGGATACCAGCACTTACGAGGGTCGCAAGCTCCTTAGAAAAGATTACTTTTTCGGTTGATGAAACGTGGCCAATCTCATTTAGCTTCCCGAAAAGATTACCACCCTTTGGTTTTACGGAAACCGGAGTTAAAGATTTTTCCTTAAGACTTTCAACTACTTCAGCTTCATTTTTAGCCTCAACGGTTCCCTTTTTTACTTTGTTGTTCTTGTCTTTGGCGATGTAGTTAAACTGTTTCATTACTCCCTCGTTACTCTTAATATCTCTTCGACTGTCGTAAGGCCAATCAGTGCTTTGATAAAGCCGTCTTGAGCCATTGTTATCATACCATTTTTAACGGCTGTCTTTTCGATCTCGTCACTCGACGAGTGTCCGACTATCATTTCTCCTATCTCATCGGTTACTTCAAGGACTTCATATATCCCCACTCGTCCGGCGTATCCCGTATCATGACATTTCCTGCAACCCTTGGCCCGATAAAGAGTTAGGGAAAGGTCATCTTTTTTTCCGTTTGCTTTTTGCTCTTCTTGTGAGAAGAACACTTCTTTTATAGTCTTACTCTCATTTTCTCCCGCATCCTTTAAGGGGCGTTCTATTATCGAAGGATCGGTTGCGATCTGGTCTAAGATAGATTTCTTCTCTCCGATACTGCTTGGCGCAGGGATAATCTTTTCGCCCTCAGTACCAGGGACCTTATCGACCTCTTTGATAGCTTCCTTCTTTGAACTAATGGAGAGGAACCTTCTATCTAAGTTAAATTCTGTGATGATATCTTCAATCTGTTCGGCCTTTACTTCGTAAGCTTCCTTACAATCATTACAGAGTTTTCGAACAAGTCTCTGTCCAACAACCGCATTTACAGTCGATGAGATAAGGAAAGGCTCAACATCCATATCGAGTAGTCTTGGCAGGCAGCCCGAAGCATTATTGGTGTGTAAGGTCGAAAGGACGGTGTGACCAGTAAGAGCAGCATGCACTCCCATCTCGGCCGTTTCGGTATCTCTGATCTCCCCGACCATTATAATGTCGGGGTCTTGGCGAAGGAGGGCCCTAAGACCTGAGGCAAAAGTCATCCCCGCCTTTGGGTTTACCTGGGTTTGGTTAACCCCAGGGATACGATATTCGATTGGGTCTTCAACGGTTGAAATGTTTACTTCAATAGAGTTAAGAAGAGAAAGGGCGGCGTAAAGGGTGGTAGATTTACCAGAGCCCGTTGGTCCAGTGACAAGGAGCATCCCGTGGGGCTTCTTTAAAGCTCTTTTTATTCCAAGTAAGGCCATTCCCGAAAATCCGAGCTCTTCTAGGGTTGGAGCTTTGGTACTTTCGTCAAGGAGCCTCATTACTACCTTCTCGCCATCGACAACAGGTAGGGTTGAAACACGAATCGAAATTATGTTTCCACTAAACTTTATCTTAATTCTCCCATCTTGCGGAACGCGGTGTTCATCAATTCTGAGGTTCGAAAGAATCTTTACCCTTGTAACAAGAGCCGAAAGAACGTTCTTGGGCAACGTCATCGTATCCTCAAGGACTCCGTCGACTCGAAACCTAACCTGGATAAAGGCTTCGCGTGGCTCGATATGGACATCAGAGGCACGAGATTTGACGGCATATTCAAGAATAATGTTTAGGGCTTTTGAGATCGGGGCTTCTTGAACGATCTCTTGAACGTTTTTGGCACTTGTGGCTTCTTTAAGCTCGTCTTCTTCGATTTGGATTTCATCGGTTGACTCTTTGATGACCTTTGAGATTTCAGTTGAAAGACCTTCTTTATAAAGGTCAAGAGCAGCTAAGATATCGGCTGGTGTTGCGATATATAGTTTTGTCTGATAGCCAAGCTCCTTTTCGATAAACTGAACGGCTTGAATATCAAGCGGGTCGGACATCGCAAGTTTTAGCGAGCCGTCTTTTTCTTCCCCAAAGACCACGGCCTGATAACGAGTTGATATTTTTTCCGGTAGCTGAGAGAGGTGCTCCTTTTTTATCTCAATAGTCGAAAGGTCAACAAACGGGATATTATTAGCCTGTCCATAAAGTAAGGCTAACTCCTTTTCGGTAATAACCTTTTTATCAACCAAAAAGTCCTGAAGAGATTTTTTTTCTTGGTCGGCCTTTTTCTGAGCCTCTTCTATCTTGTTTTTACTCGCGAAATTATTCTCAACAATCAGATTTCTGAGTTCTTCTGGTTTTAGCTTTAGCAACCAGCCCTCCTTGTCATAATATTATTGTAGCGTATTACAGAGTTTAAAAAAAGTGATATTAAAAGAAGGGATTGAAAAAGTATAAGCATAAACTATATAATTTATATATGCTTAAGCGCTTGATTATAGTTTCTATCATCTTTGGATTATTTTTGCCTCTAAGTATTACTGCTTCTCAAAATGGGGTAGTAATTAACTCCTTTCGGATTTCTGGGGAGTCATCTAAGGATGAGTTTGTGGAGGTATTAAATACTGGAGGAACGGAGATTAATCTCACGGGCTGGCGCCTTTCTAAAATGACAGCTAGTGGTAGTAAGTCCAATCTTTTAACAGCTTTTCCAGATATTCGACTCGCACCAGGTAAGAAGATTACTATTGCCCATCCTGACTCTTCGACCGCATATGATCTTGATTATGCGACAACAACCGGTACCCTTCCCTCAGCCTCAATTGCTGAAGATAACACCATTATCCTTTATTCCGATAATGGCAAGACCGTAGTTGATATGGTTGGTTTTGGCACAGCAAAAACCTTTGAGGGTTCGCCAACTCAAAACCCAAATGATGGTGAGATTTACTCAAGAAGAAAAGGGATTGATACAGATAACAACAAGGCTGATTTTTATCTTTCATACAAGCCACCGAAGAAAGAGGTCGAAAAGAAGACCGATAAAAAGGTAATAGATTCGTCCCCTAATGTTTTAGGGGTTGCGAGACTTACCGTAACGGAGTTTTTGCCAAATCCCGAAGGCTCGGACGGAGAGAATGAGTTTATAGAGATATATAACGCCGGAGCTCGGGCCAATATCTCGGGCTACTATATTACCGATCTTCTCGGGAGTCCCAAGAAGTACAAAATCCCAGAAGGAACTGTAATTGATTCGGGTTCATATTTAGCTTTCTTCTCAAAAAAGACCCCAATCTCTCTAAATAATGATGGCGACGGGGCTGCTGTCCTTGACCCAAATGGTAATGAGATTAATGCCTCGCCAGACGATTGCGGTAAGGCACCTGAAGGTGCAAGTTATGCCTATAACGGTAAGTCTTGGGTCTTTACGGGTACCCCAACCCCAGGTAGGAAGAATATAATCGAGGCGGTGAAAGAAGATTCCAAGGAGAGTGGCGAGGTACTCTCGATGATTGATGATTCGGAACTTCCAACCGAAGAAGAGGCCCTAGTTGCAGCCGAAGAGAGAGCCAAGAACGATCAGGTCCTAGGCTACTCTCTAATCATTCTCGCAACTTTGGGCGGTATCGCCTATACTCTATATGAAAACAAGGAGAAGGTAATTGAAGTCACAAACAACAAATTCAGAGGTAGCTACGATCGCTTTCGGGAAAGATTACGGGAAGCGCGCGAAAGGGAGTGAAGTCTTTTTACTTTCTGGAGATTTGGGTGGCGGAAAGACACAGTTTGCCAAAGGGATCGCCCTGGGTCTTGGGATAAAAGAACCGATTACAAGCCCAACTTTTACTTATGAAAATATCTATGAGGGACGCGACGGGCTGACTTTGTATCATTTTGATCTTTATCGGAGCGATACGATCGATCCAGATATCAGGGATATGATGCTTGAAAGTTTTACCGATAAAAAAGGGGTTACGGTTGTTGAATGGGCAGATAGGGCCAAAGAATTTTGGCCCAAGCATTACACTTTGATTGATTTTAAGTTTATTTCTGAAAATGAAAGGAAACTCGATGTTAAAGAAAAGTAACAGAAATTTAATTCTCTATCTTGATACTTCAGAGAAAGAGGCGATAGTAGCGATTTATGAGGGTAAGGATTTAGTTATAGAGCAAAAATGGATGGCTCATCGAGAGCTTTCGACTACTCTCTCCATAAAGTACGAAGAAATTCTTAAAAAAGCAAAAATATCCGGAGAAGAGCTTTCGGGGATTGTTGCCTTCTTGGGACCTGGTTCTTTCACGGGGTTACGGATTGGGATATCATTTGCCAATGGGCTTGCTTATGCACTAGAGAAACCGATATATGGGACAAAGGAAAAAGGGAAGATAGAATACAGAAACCCAAAGAAAATACTAGTACCGGAATATGGGGCGCCACCGAAGATAACGAAGGCGAAAAAATAATTACATAAAAAATATATCAAGTTAACAAAACCTCGTGTGCTATTTTTGAGCAACCATCCGGAGGCCCACACACGAGGAATTATTTGTCTAGCCTCATTCTATAGCCTGCAGGTATATTAGTCAAGATGATTATTGCTAAATATCGGAGAATAGGATATAATCCTCTTAGAAATTAGCTGACACATATAATTTCCACATAAGGCAGACATTCGGAGTATTCGGAATAACTCATCAAAATTGACTAAATTTAAACTCAAATTGTACTAATGCCTTTTGGTATAAGTGCATCTAGTCAGCAAAAGAAAGGAGAGATGTAATGGAATCACTGGTATTGTGGCTTCTTTTAGGGGCTGCAGCTGGTGGCGCTTCGGGTTATGTTGTTCGAAATGTACAACTAAAGACTCAGTCTAAGGGGGCAGAGGCTAAAGCTCAAAAAGTAATTGATGATGCTAAGACGGAGGCCAAAGAAGCTGTTCTTAAGGCCAAGGAAGAAGCCTTAAAGATAACCGAAGATGCCAAGAAGGACGAAAAGGACCGTCGAAACGAACTAGCCGAAATGGAAAAGAGGCTCGTTAGTCGTGATGAAGCACTTGAAAAAAGGATGACCGAGCTCGACAAGAAAAGAGATGAGCTTGATGCCGACAAAAAAGAGATTGAAGAAAACAAAAACTTCCTCCGGGACCTTCGTGATAAGCAAGAGAAGGCCCTTGAGAAGATTGCGAAACTACCAAAAGAGAAGGCCAAAGATACCTTACTTGCGATGATTGAAAAGGATTATGCCAAAGATGTCACCGAGCATATTAGGAAGGTAAAAGACGATGCTAAAGAGGATGCAGAAAGTAAAGCCCGAGAGATTATTGCCACAGCTATTCAGAGAGTAGCCTCGGAGCATACCGCCGAGACAACCGTTACCTCGATCTCAATCCCAAATGATGAGATGAAGGGCCGAATTATCGGCCGTGAGGGACGTAACATCCAAGCAATTGAGAAGTTAACTGGTTGCGATATTGTGGTGGATGATACCCCAGAGACAATCGTTATCTCTGGCTTTGATCCAGTACGTCGCCAAGTGGCAAGGCTAGCTCTTGAGCGGCTAATTCAAGACGGGCGGATTCACCCTGCCAAGATTGAAGAAGCGGTTGAAAAAGCCCAAGCCGATATCGATAAAATCGTTAAAGAAGCTGGAGAAAGAGCTGCTTATGAAACAGGGGTAGCCGGTCTTCCAGCCGAGCTCGTAAAAGTCTTGGGAAGACTTAAGTTTAGAACTTCATTTGCCCAAAATGTGCTCGAACATTCAGTTGAGACGGCAAATCTTGCGGCCGCAATCGCCTCTGAAATGGGAGCCGATGTTGCAATCGCGAAAAAAGCAGGACTCTTACATGACGTGGGTAAAGCAATTGATCAGGAGATGGGTGGTTCACATGCCGTAATCTCAAAAGATATTTGTAAGAAGTTTGGAATTGATGAAAAGGTTCAACATGCCGTAGAGGCTCACCACGAAGATGTCCCACCCAAAACAGTCGAAGCGATTATTGTCCTTGCTTCTGATGCAATCTCAGCCTCGCGTCCTGGGGCTCGACGCGATAGTATCGAGAACTACATCAAGCGCCTTACTGAACTTGAAGCGATCGCAAATAGCTTTAAGGGAGTTGAGAAATCATTTGCGATTCAGGCGGGACGTGAAGTTCGAGTAATGGTGGTCCCAGAAAAGATTGACGATCTTGGGGCTGAGAAGCTTGCCAAAGACGTTGCCAGAAAGATTGAGTCAGACCTTAAATTCCCAGGTCAAATAAAAGTAAATGTTATTCGCGAAACTCGCGCTGTTGAGTACGCGAAATAGTCTAGAAATGAGGCTATATGCCTAAAAAAGAAAAAAGAATTCTCTTTATCGGAGATATTATAGGGGAGGTGGGTAGGAATACCGTTCGTAAAGTCCTGCCTGGGATCAAGAAGCGCTACAAGATAGATTATGTAATTGCAAATGGGGAACATCTCTCTGCCCGTGTTGGAGTAGAGGTTGAAAAGCTACGGGAGATGCAAGCGGTCGGAGTAGATTTCTTTACTACCGGTAACCATGTTTGGCGTGAGGCCGGATTTGAGAAAGAGATCGGGAGGAAGAATATGCCAATCGTGCGACCGGCTAACTTTCTAGAGAAGAAGCCCGGGCATGGCTTTCGGATTATTTCGACCCCTATTGGAAAGATTTTAATAATTAATCTACTTGGTAGGGAGGGGATTAAAGAAAAAGTTACAAATCCATTCAAGAAAGCCGATGCTATTCTTGCGTCCCAAAAAGATTACGACTTTGTAGTAGTTGATTTTCATGCTGAGATGACCTCTGAAAAGGTAGCAATGGGCTATCATCTCGATTCTCATGTTGCGGCGGTCTTCGGGACTCACACCCATGTACCAACAGCCGACGTGCGAATCCTCCCAGGTGGTACAGCTTTTGTCTCAGATGTTGGGATGACGGGCCCCCTTAATTCTGTCCTTGGGGTCAAGAGTGAGATTATTGTTGAGCGGTTCCTTTCGGGTACGGGTGGCAAGTTTGAAGTATCAGGGGATCTCCCAGGGGTCATGAATGCGGTGCTACTTACGTTAGACGGTAATAATAAAGCCATAGATATTAAAAGAATTGATAGAGTAGTAAAGAATTAATTGCTTTACAAAGGGAAAAGAATCAGTCATAATATCTTAAAGAGAGGGAAGGATAACAAAAAGGAGTAAAAGATGACAAAAAGAGAATTAGTATCTATTCTTGCCGAGAAAACCGGTAAATCAAAAAAAGAGACCGAAGCTTTTATAAAAGATATGGTCGGAGTAATTACAAGTGAGATCAAAAAGGGGAATAAAGTTTCAATTACTTCCTTTGGAACCTTTTATCTCGGAAAGATCGCCAAAAGAAGAGGCAGAGACCCACAGACCGGTAAAGAGATTACCATTCCGGATATGAGGATTCCAAGATTCAGGGCCGGTAAAGGGCTTAAGGAAGAAGTTAGATAAAAGGATACAAAAAGAGACCGAAAGGTCTCTTTTTTGATGATTTATGGGGCGGCTATCGGGAATTGAACCCGAATTTAAAGCGCCACAAGCTTTCGTGTTGAACCATTACACTATAGCCGCCATGGAGCGAGTAGCGGGAATCGAACCCGCATATCCTGGTTGGAAGCCAGACGTACTAGCCATTGTACTATACTCGCTTGGTACCCTCGGAGGGACTCGAACCCCCAACGACAGGTCCGAAGCCTGTTGTGATATCCATTTCACCACGAGGGCATACCATTATATTGGTCGGGGTGACAGGACTCGAACCTGCGACCTCGCGGTCCCAAACCGCGCGCACTAGCCAACTGTGCTACACCCCGCTAGTCATTTCGCTTGCAAATTATACCTTGAAAAGGGGCTTTTTTCAAGATTCAAAAAGAGACCAAAAGGTCTCTTTATTGTTTACTAGGCTGATTGGCTATCTAAGCTTTCGCTAGAGGGGTTATCTCGTTTTGGCATTCGGAATCTCAACAATTGCTCCATTTCATCCAACCTGCTCATCGAGGCATTCAGTTTATCTATTTTTTCTTGATATTCTGGATCGGTCTCAATTTCTTTTAGCTCGGCTTCTTTCACGCCCAGTTGTGCTCTCAAGTTTTCTAGTTGAGTCTCTGTAGCAGATTTTTTGTTATCCTGATTATTTTTAAGGTTTTCGATTCTTGATGCAACCTTTTCTTTTAACCTAGCAATTTCTGTTATGTGTTCAGTGATTTTCTCTTCCGCGCTTTTTATTTCATCTTCAATACTAACGAAACTTTCTTTTGCCTCATTTGTACCGATAATTTTATCTAACTTTTCTTGAGTTTCCGGAAGATTTTCTTCTAATTCGTTAAAGGCTGCCTCAGCAATATCTTCCGGTTCTTCTGGGTGATATTTTTTCCCCAAAGCATCTTCGAGAGGTGTTTTTGGATATGGTTTAAGAGCTTCTTCGGAGACGCCCGGTTTCTTTATTCTGGGTGTGCTTGTACGATCCTTTGTATTAGTCCATTCGAAATCTAAATCATCTTCTGGTTCTTTTTTGGGTGATGTTTCTTTCGAGGCTGTATAGTCAGAATCAATAGATTCAAAACTTTCAACTCCGGAATCTTCGGTGGCTACCTTAGCCTCCAGCCCTTTTTGATTTGGATTTGTTATTGATGAAGCGTCTTTGGGTATTCCCCTACCTGTTAAGGGCTCTAATGGTGTCGTAGATTTTCTTACAGGATCATCTAGCTCAGGACTTGTGACATTACTTTGCATATCTGGTCTATAATCTCCGTCATTTACGGTTTTTTGTCCAACAGGAGATTTGTATTCATCACCTTTCTTGGGTAGCCACTCGCTCTGCTCGGATCCTTCGGCAGTCTGTAAGGACTTTAGTGCCTCATCACTAGGACCTAAAGTATCGCCAGTCTTTATTTCTAGTTGATCGCTATCAGGCCTTTCGGCTTCTGGTGTTTGTGGTGATGGTGTTGAAACGGGCATTTTACCCCCTTTATCTATCTCATATTTTAGCCATAAAATTGTATACTCACAAGGGTTTTTTTGCTATAATCAACATCGCTAATGGAGCGTAAGCTCCGCTTATGCCCCCGTAGCTCAGCTGGATAGAGCAGCGGTTTTCTAAACCGTTGGTCGCAGGTTCGAGTCCTGCCGGGGGTACCATGGGCCCGTAGCTCAGTTGGTAGAGCAGTTGCCTCTTAAGCAATTGGTCGTGCGTTCGAGTCGCACCGGGCTCACCAAGGTAATTCCAAACATTTTTGATATAATAGGGGGACTAAAAGAAAGGATTTTATGAAAAAGACAATAATATATGCCGTAATTGGGGTACTTATGATCTTGGTCGTTGGGGTAACAGTAAAGTTGGCTCAACAAGAGGGTACTGACTACAAAACAGAGGAACGTACCATAGGAGAGGAAACACAGGAAACCGGTAATCCCGCTTCAGAGATTGGGGAGAATGAAGTTAGGCTAACTGATGCCAATTTTGAAGAAGAGATTAGAAACTTTGATGGTGTAGCTCTGGTTGATATCTATCTTCCCACCTGTGGTTATTGTCAGAAGGTAGGCCCGGTCATCTCTGAGATCGCAAAAGAATATGGAGCCAATTACAAGATCGGAAAGCTTGATGCCAGCGAGAATTCAGTAATAGCGAGTGAATTTAAGATTGAGAGTGTTCCAGCCCTACTTTTCTTTAAGGATGGCGAGGAAGTAGACCGAATAGTTGGAGCAGAAGAAAAAGAAAAGATAGTTGAAAAACTACTTTCGATTTAAGGATTAGGGATGTCAAAAAAGGCCCAGGTTTGGGCCTTTTTTATTTCTTCTTCTTATCGTCATAGTATTTTATAAGCTCTTTGACTTTGTCTGAGACTTCAAGTGGGGTCATATCGGCTTTTACGATATACTCTGTTGCTCCTAGCTTATAGATCTCTTCAGCGGTCGATTCATTACCGAGGTTTGTGAGCATGACGGTCAGAACATCCTCATAACCTTCCTTCTCTTTAATAAACTTCAGAACATCAAGACCGTTTACCTTGGGCATCATGATATCAAGAAGGGCAATGTCTGGTTTCCATTTCGTGAGAATCTCGATAGCCTGTTCACCGTCCTCGGCGAATTGAACGTCAAACCCCTCCATCTCGAATTTACTACGATACATATCGATTATCTGAAGATCATCTTCGGCCAGTAATATCTTAATTTTTCCTGTCATATACTTATCCCCAATTTGATTATATCAAAAATAGCATTATATGCTATAATCTTCTCGAAAGGTGGAAAGCACGTGACTATGGGCTTTCTCTTTTTATTTAGATGACTGTTGCTACAAAAACAAAGAAAAATATAGATATCAGGTTTGTTCCTCGCGAGGCGCGTCCCTTCTGCTACCTGCGGGGGGAACGGGGGATCTTCTTTGTTCATGGTTTTACTGATAGCCTTTGTAGGGTGAATGGTTTTGCTAAGTTCCTCGCCGAACATGATATCTCTACCAAGGGGATCTTACTTCCAGGCCATGGTGGTGATTGGGAAGATCTCGCCCGGACTAACCCCAACGATTGGTATAAGGCGGTTGAAGAGGGGATTTTAGAATTTGGGGAAACTGTTAAAGACGTCTACGTCGTAGGAATATCATTAGGGGGAAATCTGGCCTTAAAAGTAGCGGCCAAACACCCTGAAGTAGTTAAAGGGGTTGTCACGATCGAATCCCCAATGCGGATTAAAAATCAATATATCACACGGGCCGCGATCCCATTTGCACAGGCTATGGGTTTTAAATATTGGAATAAGCAATACTTAAAGAAGGTTACTCATCCTGAGAAAGAAGTCGTCTTTGACCAAGGGGTACTTGATAAGATGCCGTTAAATAATATTGCAGAGGTAATCGATTTCCTTGAAAATAAGCAAGGATTCCTCGCAAGAGTCAAATGTGATGTCCTTTTGATCCAATCGGAGAAATCATCACTTGTGACTAAAAATTCTGCCCAAAAAATCTATGATGCCATAAATTCCGAACGCAAGGAGATCTTCTACCACAATAATATCTACCATGCTTTTTTAAATGATGCTGCCAAAAAAAGTATTTTCTATAAAGCGGCTGATTTCTTTGGTATCGAAATATAATAATTTCTTTGTTATACTCAAGACCATATGAAAGATACAATAATCGATTCCTTTATAGAAACCGTGGAGGGGCATCCCAATAAGGATGCTCTTATCTATCGGGAGAACCACCATTATGCAACCCTAACCTATAGAGAGCTCTATCTTGAGGCGCAAAAACTCGCTCACGCTTTAAAGAAAAGAGGAGTCAAGGAGGGTGATCGAGTAGTTCTAGTATCAGAGAACAGGCCGGAATGGGTAGTTACAGATGTCGCTGTCCAGCTTCTTGGGGCCATACTCGTACCCATTCATAGCGTTCTTGCCGCAAGCCAGATAAAGACTATCGTAGATGAGGTTGTGCCAAAAATAATCTTTGTTTCAGACGCAGAACAGCTTACCAAGGTCCTTGAAATAGAGGTCCTCACAGAACATGATACAGAGATAGGTTACTTTGATACCGATATCGCCGATGATGATCCAATGCTTGCATCAGATAAACTCTTTCTATTTAAAAATGAGGTTTTTGACGAAAGATACGAACCCAAGCTCGACCCTATAACCCGCGACCCAGAGCGAGTAATTACCATTATCTACACCTCAGGAACAACAGGAAACTTCAAAGGGGTAGAGCTTACAAACAAAAATATCATGTCTAACATTAAAGATGTTCTTTCTTGGGTCGATATCAGGGAGACTGATAAGTTCCTCTCTATCCTGCCACTTTCCCATATATTTGAACGTACCGTCGGCTACTATATTCCAATGGTAAGGGGTGCCACAATTGGGTACGTTTTAGACCCGACGAAACTTGCTGAAGTCGCGAAAGCCGAAAAGCCGACCATTATAATCGCCGTGCCAAGGCTCTTTGAAAAGGTCTATGAGGGGGTCCAAAAGAGCGCAAATAAGAATGTTGTTAAGAAATTGATGTTTAAGATGGCTTTTGATATCGGGGAAAAGATGGAGAAGGAAACCCTCCTTTATCAAATTGCCAATCTTTTAGTATTTAGGAAAGTCAAAAAGGCCTTCGGAGGTAATATCCGCTTCTTTGTCTCAGGTGCAGCCACCCTCCCAAGAAGGATAGGAGAGTTCTTTGATGTCCTTTCGATTCCAGTCCTTGAGGGCTATGGCCTGACGGAAACGTCCCCAATCCTATCAACCAATACAGTTGATAAGAGAAAATATGGAACAATCGGGCGGATTCTCCCGAGTATCGAAAGTAAGGTCGTCGGAGATGAGCTTTACGTTCGGGGCCCAAACGTCTTTCACCGGTACTACAAAAATCCCGAAAAAACCAAGGAGGCTTTCACAGATGATGGTTGGTTTAAGACAGGGGACTTAGTAAAGGTAGATAAAGAAGGCTTTATTTCCTTTAAATCACGAAAAAAGGAAATTATCGTCCTTTCTACCGGTAAGAATATAGGGCCTGCAATAATTGAAGAGAAGCTTGAAGCTCTACCTGAGGTGCACCAGGCTTTTGTATTCGGAGACGAGCGAAAGCATATTGGAGCATTGATAGTACCTAACATGGAAATATTTGAAGGTCAGAAGAAAGAAGAGATAAAGAGGAAGCTAGAAAAGGTATTTGAAGAGAAGCTTAATAAGGATCTAGCGAGTTACGAACAAATTAAGAAGTTTATTGTTACAAAAAAGCCGTTTACGGTAGAAAATGGTCAGATGACACCAACCCTAAAGTTAAGGCGTAAAGAGATTGAATTTGCCTACGTAAAAGAGATTGAAGCGTTATATAATAATTAAAAGGAGGAAAGATGAAGATGTTAAAGACGGTTCTAATGTGGTATTCGGGCTTTATGATGACACTAGTTTTGATAGGTGTCGCTTTAAGTTTTAATACCCCGACGGATTGTACTCCGACAACAACCGGGGAGAATATATTTGCTATTGTGCTATTTGCACCGGTAGTTATTTATGTTTTTTGGGAAATAGTAGATCATTTGAAAGAGCAGAAGAAATAAATCATTACTAACTTAAAAAAACATTGACCAACTCTTTATGGCGTGATATAAAGTACGCAACAGTTGAATATAGAGAACGTTAAAAGCCCTGGATTGGGGGAAACTCCAGCAGGGGCTTTTTCTCTATAACCACGACACTGCGAACCTTGAAAGGGGTTAGCCATGAATATTGAGCCGTCAACCTATCACCGGCGATTAATCGGGGATAGGATCTACTACGTGGATCAGCTTTCCAGTCCCAACCTGATTCAGGTGAGTCAAGATGCCGATGAGGTGTTGCATCTGGTCAAGGGACCCTCCAGCAGTAACGAGATCTACAAGCTTCTCCAAGATCGTATCTCGGATATTGGAGAGCTAGAGTTTTTTCTTGATCAATGTGTAAGTTCGGGTTTGCTCAAGGGTGACAAAGTCAGTCACCACATTCAGCCCGGAGAATGCTTTGATGAAGGGGAGATAGAGTACAAGGAACTAGAGTCATACTCTATCGAGCGCCGTATACCAATCGGTGGGTCAATCGAGCTAACGACGAGCTGTAATCTGCGATGCATCCACTGTTATTTGGGGGATGAAAGAACCGCCAAAAGCAACCTAGACCTCTTACAATGGCTCGATTACGTCAATCAGATCCTAGACCTAGGCTGTATCTGGGTCGAGCTTACGGGCGGCGACCCTCTTCTTTCGCCATACTTCCCATCTGTCTACAGGAAATTAGTAGAGGAGGGGGCGGTCGTTACGGTTCTCACTAACGGAACTACATTAAGGGACGAGCACCTTGAGCTCTTTTCTGAATTACCACCTGCGAAAGTCGAGGTGTCCATCTACGGTTTCAGTCCCGAAGTGTATGAAGAGGTGACTGGCATCCCAGGTTCTTACGATAAATTTCGGCACGGTGTTAGCACACTTGCCGCAATTGGGATAAAAACCGAATTGAAGGCCATATTACTTAAGGCGAATGTTCACGAATACGAGAGTATGAGGGCATTTGCCGAAGAGAATGGTGCCTTCTTCCGGTTTAGTGGTGAAATCCACGAAGAGCTTGGTGGTTCTGGAAAACCGAACCGACACAGGCTGGCTCCAAGGGATGTCGTACAGACAGATTTTTGCGACCCACAAAGGGCAGCAGAGATTAAGTCTGTGGCTATGGATAAACACAGCATCAAGGATCTGGATGCATATCAGTGCAGGGCGGGAACAAACGGCTTTCACATCGCTCCAACCGGAATGGTGCATCCGTGCATAACAGAGAGAGCGATTGGCTTCTCACTTAAGGATCATAGCTTCCGAGATATATGGGAAAACAGACTGTCTCAGGCTATGACGCTTCAGTATCAAGGTGACGAGAAGTGTGTTAGTTGCAACCTACACAGCATGTGCAAGATCTGTCCTGCGCGAGCAAGAATGGCAACCGGAAATCCACTTTCATCTGTCCCCTATCTGTGTGCTCTTGCAAAAGAGCGCGTCAGGATGTCCGAAGGGAGGTGTCTGCAGTGAAACTCACAATCAAGCCCGTTTCAGATCGGAAGTCCAGCAATAGCGTCACGATGGAGTGTGGCGGCAACCCCAGCTACTGCAACGAGAAGAAGTAACCACCCCGTTGCGGTGGCACAACTGAGTATGGAGACGTACTCTTTGATGGGGTGAGACCGTAAAAGGTCTCACCCCACCTCCTTAACTAAAACTTTAGTATAATTACTCTTTGATTTATAAACTTGTTCGTTTTCCGAGTAACCCAACTTAATATAAAAATTCTTAGCCCAAGTTGCATCTGGCCAATATTCAAGAACAATATATTTTGCTTTGCTAGAATTCATAATTTCTTTTTCAAACTCTTTCATAAATTTTCGACCATAACCTTGACCTTGAAGCTCTGGTTTAATATAAAACTGACTTAGCCAAGCTAGTTTCTTTTCTCTAAACTTAAAGGCCAAAAATCCAATAATCTCTTTATCTTTGCGAAAGACCCGATAATCCCTATTCTGCTCATTCTCAAGAAGATCATTTAGAGTAGTATCTTTAGATTTCATCTCTTTATAGATCGGAAGCTTCTTATAAGGTTCTCGTGCAGCATTAATTACCTTAAGTGCATCGGGTAGATCATTGGTAGTTGGTTTTTGGTATTTATTCATGATGTAATTATATCAAAATTATCAGAATCATTATTAACTTTGTGGTATTATTTGAGTACGGAATTATGAAAAGATACACAGACAGAAGTTCGATGAAAAAGCTTCATATTATTCGGAGCGTAGAAAAAGAATTCTTTTATGCTGAGGTAATTCACAAACCTCATGAGGTTATCAGTAGGGAAAATCAAAAAGAAGCTCTGAAGGAAATCTCAAATGCAGTCGAAAAGGCCTGGGGTAAGTTCTCTCCCGATTATCTTACAAAAAGTATTCTTGAGTCTCACTTTTTACTATTACTTAGAAATGACAAAGACGAACTAATAGGAGTAGCTCCTATAAAAAAGATTAGAATTGATGGTAGGTATGTTTTTTCTTTTGGTCTTACAGTTGTGGACCCTGATTATCAGGGATTCGGTTTTATGAAAAAGATGCACATGATTCTCTCAAGAAGAGCTTTTATCGAGAATATATTACAAGGGAAGACAAAAGTGGAGTTTGTTTTTATTACGCCCAATATATCGACAATTGGGGCACTAGCCAAAGTGGCTGATTTCATGTATCCAAACCCTTATGACACAAATGGAGAAGGGCAAGTTAGTGAAGCGGATGATTATACCTGGGAGACGGTTAAACTTTTCTTAAAAGCAAGTGGTGAGAAATACCGAGAATTAAAAAGAGAAGGTAGCGTCATGATTGGTTTTTATGATGATAAGCCTCACTTAATTGTTAAAAATAGGAGAGTTGCGAATGACAAGAATTTAGATAAATTTGCAAAAAGATACCTAAAGCCAGGTAATGAGGTGGTTGTGCGGGGTGTAGTAGGTTTGATTGGAGTAATACGAAATGGGTTTTAATATGATTGAAAACTTCCGATATCTTGCCATAAATACCTATCATGTTGATCCTGGTATTTTCGTCTTTCTAATGCTTGCCTCCATCCCACCTTATTACTATGGTTGGTATGGTCTACTTAGGGGAGTTATAAGGTTTAGAAAAGAATATAAAGATAAGAGTAATAATCTAAAACCACTAGATGTTCTTACGAGGAATTATTTTATTTGGCCGCTTGTTATAAACCGTTCGGCATGGGTAATGCCCTATATCTATGTTATTTTTTGGGGTGAAAACTTACCGTTATGGTTCTGGATTCTTTTTATAGGATGGATATTTATATCGGGTTATTTGTTTTGGAATAAGATAAAGCAAAAGATTATTAAATAGTTAGGATATAATAAGATTATGAATAAATACACATATGATGAAATATTTCAGAGGAATATAGGTTTGTTGACGAGAAAAGAGCAACAAAAAATAAATAATCTCAGTATTTTGATAGTTGGGTGCGGCGGAATTGGAGGATGGGTTGCTGAAATGTTGGCTAGGCTAGGAGTGGGAGAACTTATATTGGCTGACCCAGAAGACTTTGAAGTTTCTAATTTAAACAGACAAGCAATTTCAAATATTGAAAATTTGGGGAAGAATAAAGCAAGAGCTGTAGGTAATTATCTAAAAAAAATTAATCCATATTTAAAAATAGAAATAGTTGGAAAAGGTATAAATAAAAAAAATATCCCCAAACTACTAAATAAGACGGATTTTGTTATTGATACAATAGACTTTTATTCTATCGAAGAAGATATTCTACTGCATAAATTTGCTAGAGAATTAGGGAAAAATGTTTTTCTTTCACAGGTGGCTGGATCAAAGGCAACATTTACAAATTTTAGCCCAAATAATAAACCCCTAGATTATTATTTAACAAACAATAATAAAATAGATATGTTGAAAACTATAAAATTCTTTTTTCCAGAATTACCGAAAGAAACAGGAAAATTTTTATTAAGTAGTATCATTAAAGGGAAAAGGTCAGCTATACCATCGATATCTATAAAACCAATCATAACGGCATCTATAGTGGTTGAAGATGTACTAGACTACGTTTTAAGAAATAAATTTTATTCAGTACCGTTTATCGGTATATATGATTTCGATAACAGGACATATAAAAGGAAAAAATTTAATGTCGAATAATTACTGGGACAATATCGCAAAATCATTCCATGCTGTTTCGTCGAGGGCAGTTTCGCACAATAAAAAATATAAAAATATCGCCAGGGTTATCATTAAAAAAAAATGCAGTTCAGTTTTAGATTTAGGATGTGGTAGCGGTTTGTTAGAAAAGGCACTTTTTCATTTGGGTTACAGCGGTAATATTACGGCTGTAGATTCTTCTAGCAAGATGATAGCAATTGCCAAAAGCACTAATAACGAAAATCTAGATAGAATTCTTTTTGTGAATAAAAAAGTCACTAGCAATCTCAATATTAATGATAATTTTGACTGTGTTGTAATGATAAATCTATTGTATTTAATTGATGAAAAAAGACTTCTTATTTCAAAAATTAGAAAAATTTTAAATGAAAAAGGTTTATTAATAATAATAGATCCCAAGCCAATCGGTAAAATAGGTGAAATGATTGGGGCAAACTTTAAAGGAAAAAACTTTATTCAAATTATATTGTATTTTTTCTCTGAAATTAAAACTATTTACCATGCATTTAGATTTTTCATTATTCAGAGAAAATTCGACAAAGAGTCTATAAATAATGAAATAAAATATTTAGAACTCAAGGAACTAAAGGAGATAATTAATGATAATTCGTTTATAATAGATAAGTCGGGTAGTATACAAGCAAACCAAAACTGGTTTATTATTTCTAGGAGGGATTAGTTGAGCCTTAATCTTTTAATAACGATAGCAGCTGTTATCCTTAATTTATTTCTAGGATTTTTAGTTTTTACGAGAAATAGAAAAAATTTTTATAATTTTTCGTTCTTTATTATGACCGTTGCAGTAGTTTCTTGGTTATTATCAAATTACGCTGTCGATATTGTTAATCTTGATGTGGCAACCTTTCTTATTAGATTGACAAATTTCTTTGGTAACTGGGCAGTATTTATGTTTTTTGTTTTTGTTTGGAATTTTCCGAAGAAAATGAATAAAATACCCATCGTTCGATATTTATTATTTCTTCCGATAGTCTTTTCGCCTCTACTATTCACAAACCTTATAATATCTGGAGTGATTAAAGAAACATGGGGTTATACTCCTACACTCGGAATTGTCGGGAATTTATTTCTTTTAGGATATCTCCCAATGTTGGTGTTAGCCTCCATCGTGGTTTTAATATATAAAACAAAAAAATCAGATGGTATTGAAAAAACTCAGTTAAAAGTTGTTTCGTTTGGATTTGCTCTTACAACAATATTAGCATTAGTATCAAGCGTACTTCTCCCGGTTGTTAGCCAAAATGCACAAACGGCTATATATGCACCCTTAACTACAATATTTTTCATCGCCTTCACCTCCTACGCCATCGTCAAGCACCGCCTCATGGACATCCGCATGGTTGTTGCCCGCTCCGTTTCTTACTCTTTGCTTGTCTTTATCCTGGCTGGTTTTTATGCCGGTGTCATTATGCTTGCTCAGGCTTACGTATTTCCAGAGTCAACCTATTCTACTGGTCAAGTTATCCTTCAGATAGCTCTGGCTCTTGTGATGGTCTTTACCTTCCAGCCTCTCAGACGTTGGCTCAATAAGGTAACCGATAAGATATTCTTTAAGGAGACATATAACACTGAAGAATTCCTTGATGTGATGGCCCATACGGTTGGCTCTTCAATTATTCTTATCGAAATGCTCTACAAGACGCTTGATTTGATTATTCGGGAGATTAAGGTTACCAGGGGGACTATTGCCGTCTTTGATGATTCAGGCGAAATCCTAGAGACACAATCGGTTGGTTACAAGAAGTCCATCAAGCTTGATAAAACTGACCTTATAGATCTAGCGAAAGATGGGGTAGTTGTGGCTGATGAGCTTTCGGAGAATTCTAAGTACAAAAAGCTACTCCGTAAATATGATGCGACTGTTTCGATCCCAATTAAAACCGAATCTAGCACCGACGGTATCTTGCTACTAGGGGAAAAGCAATCAGGCGATATGTTTAGTGAGAATGATATTAAGGTCTTTGAGATTATTGCTCCTGAGATTGCTGTTGCCATTACAAACGCCAAGGCATATGAGAAGATTGAGAAGTTCAACGTTACACTTCGCCAAGAGGTTAAAAAGGCTACGGCCGAACTCGAAAAGAAAAACGAGCAGTTACGGGAGCTTGATAAAGCAAAGGATGAGTTTATCTCAATGGCCTCGCACCAACTCAGGACCCCGCTCACAGCCATTAAAGGGTATCTTTCGATGCTTCTTGAAGGTGATGCCGGGGAAATCAGGGTCAGTCAGTATGACTTTGTTAATGAGGCTTTCCAGGGGGCTAACCGCATGGTCGGCCTTATAAACGACTTACTTAATGTCTCAAGGATGGAGACCGGTAGGTTCTTCCTTGAGCCAGTTGAGGTTGATATGGAGAAGGTCGTAAATGAAGAGGTCAAACAGCTCACAAAACAAGCCAAAGAGAAAGGTCTTAAGCTCGAAGTTAAGGTTAGTGGAAAAATCCCTAAGGTTTGGGTTGATGAAACAAAGATCAGGCAAGTGGTGATGAACTTTGCTGATAATGCTATCTATTACACCACCAAAGGTTCGGTCACCGTCTCTCTTGAGGCTGATAAGACCTATGTAATATACAAAGTAAAAGATACGGGTATTGGGGTGCCGAAAGAACAGCAGAAGAACCTCTTTGAGAAGTTCTTTAGGGCCGATAATGCTCGTCACGTTCGACCCGATGGTACCGGTCTTGGGATTTATCTTGCAAGAAGAGTGATTGATGATCATGGAGGGGAGCTTGTCTTTGAGTCAGTCGAGGGTAAGGGCTCAACCTTTGGTTTTAAGATTCCTATCAAATCAAAACTTAAGGTAAAAAGAGTTACGGCCCCAAGCCCAAAGACCCATAGTTCTGGCCCTGAGATAGGGGAGCTTGCGGCTGGTATTGGCGTTGATCCCAAGGCGCTTGAGGCCACCCGGGCTGCAGGAGTAGAGCATCCACTCGCTGATAGTAGTGATAAGAAAGAGCTTGAGAAAGAGACAAAAAAGGTAGGAAAAAAGAGTAAATAATATAAAGAGACAACCAACAATAATTGATTGTCTCTTTTTGGTAGCCCGTAGGGGAATCGAACCCCTGTTTCCAGGATGAAAACCTGATGTCCTAGTCCACTAGACGAACGGGCCCAAGCCCAAAGATTTTAACATAAAACGCCCTCTGTTTCAATCGTTTGAAGGTAATAGGAACGCCCCCAATCACGTGATTGGGGGCTTGCTTCCGATAGCGGCCTAGGGTGGGGGTAGGATCTCGTAGGGGTAGGTAGGATTTTCGTTGAGTTTCTCTACGAGGAGGGGGAGGCAGTTTGGGCAAATCTTCTCCCCGTCAAAGGGGAGTGAATCGCCCCTGCGGGCAAAAGGTTCACCGCAGAGTGAGTTGTCGCCCCTTTTCATCCTTCCTATCTTCTGGCCCACCATCGGAACGATGTGGAGAGGTGCATTTGACATTGGTTCGCTCCTTATTCGGGGATGTCGCTTAATCTTAAACAAATGAGGTGGTAATTAGCTATAGTGTGAAATACAAATCCTTTAAGAATATTTTGGATGGGTTAAAATATGGATATGACCTTAAGGTATCACAAGAGGGTAGGCTCTAGGGGTAAGAGGTGGCTATTTGTTATTTTGGCCCTTTCCTTTGTATTAGTTATTTTTGGTGGTTACCTTTGGTTTAGGGAGGTAAATATGGTAAAGAATGATTCAAGTAACAATGAGAGCCCAATCGATCTTCTTCGAGGAGAGCCTGTGCCAGAGCCAGTGGTAAAGAAAGATACAGAAGAAGTTGAAAGTGAGATAGAGAAATACCTAGAAGGTAAAACAGGGACATATGGCTATCATGTAATCGAGCTTGATGATGGCCGAAGTTATGGGACAAGAGATAGTGAATACTATACGGCTGCAAGTACCGTTAAGGTTGCAATAGCAACATATGCCTATAATCAAATTGAGGCGGGAGAAGTCTCGCCCGAAAAGGTCCTAACCTACACCAGTGCGGATTATGAGGGAGGGACCGGTAGTTTGCAGGCAGACCCAGTAGGGTCGACCTATAAGGTATCTTATCTTTTAGAGCGGATGATTGTAGTCTCTGACAATGTAGCCACAAATATCCTGATGCGTTATTTGGGCCGTTCGAATATCCAAAACTATCTTGATAGAAATAGTCTACCGGAGATTAAGGTAACTACTAATGATGTAACCCCAAGAGCGATGGCAAGTCTATTGCAACGTATCTACGAAGATGAGCTTATTAGTGAAAAGCACAAGACAGAGCTTCTTTCCTATATGAAGAAATCAATCACCAAAACGAGACTTGTGGCCGGGGTTCCAAAAGGTATCGAAGTTGCACACAAAATTGGTTCATGGAGTGGGGCAATCTCGGATATCGGGATTGTCTATACCGAAAGGCCATATGCAATTGCTGTTTACTCGGAAGGGGTTGCCTGGGGGGAGGAGACCGATGCGGTTATTGCTGGGATCTCTAGAATAGTTTATGACTTCGAGAGTTCTTTTTAATGAAAGCATCTGTAATTATAAGGGCCAGAAATGAAGAGAAGTGGCTACCCACAGTCCTTAAAATTCTTGAGAACCAAACAAAAAAGGATTTTGAAGTAATCCTTGTCGATAATGAGTCAACAGACAAAACAGCTGAGATTTTTAGATCATCTAAACTAGCAAACAAGAAAATTGTTAACTTACCAAAAGATCAATTTTCATACCCGAGGGCCGCTAACCTCGGCGCAGAGCAGGCGGATGGAGATATTTTGATTTACCTTAGTGGCCATTCTGTACCGGTCAAAAAGTCTTTTATTGAAGGTTCGCTTGCACATTTTAAGGACGATAAAGTGTGCGGTGTATTCGGGCCGGGCTTGCCCCTGCCTGATGCTTCAAAATTTGAGAAATGGTTCTACCGGCCTCGAGAGAGGAACAAAGAAGTAATAATATTCAAAAAGCCAAGGATGGGTTTACTTGGGATGACAAATGCTGCTATAAGGAAAGATCTATGGAAGGAGCATAAATTTGACGAAGGAATGTTTAGGCTAGGAGGCGAAGATATTGAGTGGGCCTTCCACTATCTTAGAAGGAATTATATTGCTATTTTTGAGCCAAGGATGATAGTTCGTCATTCTCATGGCAAAAAGCTATTTCCTGCTTTTATTAAACAATATATACACTGGGCATATATATACTGGAAAGCTAAGATTTTTAACTTTGAAACAAGCCTTTAATCGAGTAGAATAGAGATAGAAGGGGGTTTAATGAAAATCGCAATTAATGGTTTTGGGCGGATCGGGCGTCAAGTCGCAAAGATTATCTTTGAGAAATATCCAGAACATGAAGTAGTGGCCGTAAATGACTTAACCGATGTCCCAACACTTGCTCATCTCTTAAAATATGACTCAAACTATGGTGTTTGGGATAAAGACATTCATCCAGGCAATGACATGATTCATGTTGGTGATCGTGAGATAAGGGTCTTAAGTCAAAAAGATCCTAAAAAACTTCCCTGGAAGAAACTTGGTATTGAAGTTGTTATTGAAGCAACTGGTATTTTTACAGACAAAAAGGGTGCTTCGCTTCATCTTAAGGCGGGTGCCAAAAAAGTTATCATAACTGCCCCAGCGAAAGAGCCTGATATCACGATCGTAATGGGGGTTAATGAAGAGTCTTTTGACCCTAAGAAGCATAAAATAATCTCTAATGCCTCTTGTACGACTAATTCTTTGGCTCCCGTAATGAAGGTGATGGTCGATGAATTTGGGGTAGAATCTGGGTTTCTGACGACAGTTCATTCATATACGAATGATCAAAAGATTCTTGATCTACCGCATAAGGACTTAAGGCGGGCTCGCGCTGCGGCTATAAACATCATTCCGACTTCAACCGGAGCGGCCAAGGCTATTTTTGAAGTTATTCCCGAGCTTCTCGGCAAGATGGATGGAGTAGCGCTTAGGGTGCCAACTTCGGTTGTCTCGATATCAGATATAACGCTAAATCTTAAGAAGGAAGCGACTGCTGATAAGATAAATGAAGCGCTTGCTCATGCAGCTACGGGGAAAATGGCCGGCATTCTGACTTGTACGGGAGAAGAGTTAGTCTCTTCTGATCTTAAGGCAAGTCCATATTCTTCCATCGTTGATACCTCTCTTACTAAGGTTATCGGTGGAAAAACAGCCAAGATCATGACCTGGTATGATAATGAATGGGGTTATTCAAACCGCGTCGCCGACCTTATAGACTTCTTGGCTAAAAAGTCCTAAATAGTATGAATCTTCCACTAATAACAAAGGAAAATGTAGCGGGTAAAAAAGTTCT
>JAQVJW010000019.1 GCA_028694925.1 Patescibacteria group bacterium
ATTGAATGTAAAACCAATTGAATCTGTTTTTGTAGACGATAGCGCAATCAACGTTGAGGGCGCGAAAAAGTTGGGTATAAATGGTATACTTTTTAAGAATATAAAACAGCTCAAAAAGGAACTTGCGAGTTATGGCGTCAAATAATAAATACATCACAACTCCAATCTATTACGTGAATGACGTGCCCCATATCGGCCATGCCTATACTACTATTGCAGCCGATGTCTTGAACCGTTTCTATAAACAAAAAGGTGATAATAGCTTCTTTCTTACTGGCACCGATGAGCATGGAGCCAAGATCGCAGAAGCGGCCGAAGAAAAAGGGGAGACACCTAAGAAATTTGTCGATTCACTTGTGCCACAGTTTAAGAAAGCTTGGGAGGCACTTGATATAGAGTATGATGGCTTCATCAGAACAACGGATAAAAAACATGAGGAGATAGTAACAGAGTTTATTAAGAAGCTCCAAGATGCAGGATATGTTGAGAAGCGAAAGTATGAAGGACTCTATTGCGTTGGTTGCGAAAAGTTTATAAGCGAAGATGAACTCGAGGACGGCAAGTGCCCGCATCACGGCAAGGAACCAGTCAAGCATTCGGAGGAAAACCATTTCTTTTTGCTTTCAAAACTTCAAGATAAGTTAAAACAGGCGATTGAATCAGATGAATTTAAAGTCGCTCCAGAGGCACGTAAAAATGAAGTACTAGGAAAGATCAATCAAGGACTTGAAGATGTTTCCATCTCTCGTCAGGCGGTAGAATGGGGGGCCAAATTCCCAGGCGATGATACCCAAACGGTCTATGTTTGGGTTGATGCTCTTATAAACTACTATTCGGCCACTAAAATATTCGAGGGACCCAAGTGGCCCGCCGATTTGCACCTTATTGGTAAAGACATTCTTTGGTTTCATGCCATAATTTGGCCGGCAATGCTTATCGCTATCCATGAAAAGTTGCCGAAGGAGGTTTTTGCTCACGGGTTCTTTACAATTGGTGGTAAGAAGATGAGTAAATCACTCGGTAATGCGATTGATCCAATTGCGCTTTCTGAAAAGTATGGTGCTGATGCAGTTCGTTATGCTATCTTGCGGGAATTCCCCTTTGGAGAAGATGGCGATATCTCAGAAGAAAAGATTGCCGAAAGATACAAAACAGATCTTGGAAACGAACTAGGGAACCTCGTACAAAGAACTCTTACGATGGTCAACAAATATGAACTTGAAGTTGGGCCAACCGAAACCTTAAGTATTGATACCCCGGATGTCGATGGGGTGACGATAAGAGAAGCATATGATAAGGCACTAACAAATCTTGATTTTAGTGGAGCGCTTGAAGTTGTTTTTAGAATAACCCGAGATTTAAATGCCGAAATCGAAAGAAAGAAGCCTTGGGAGCTTGAAAAGACAGATAAGAACGAACTTGCAGTCGTAATGGGCTTTATCTACCAAAGCCTTCTTGGAGTCAACGAACTTATCTTGCCTTTTATGCCCGAAACGGCCGAAAAGATGAAGAAGCAACTTAAGACCTTAAAGCCAGAGCCGCTATTTCCAAGGATAGAAGAGTAAGAATGCATCAGGGGGAACATCACGAAATCCAGCATCATCAGTATAGACTTCGTTTTACAGAGTTAAACGAGATTTATATCTTTAATAGTCTTCGGTCACTCGCGTTCACTTTCATTGCTAATTTTATCCCTATCTATATTCTTCTTAACAAAGGGGATATTAAGTATCTTTTTTACTACTACATAATTATGTACGGATTTGAGGCGATTCTCGGCCCTTTTATAGCAAGGCTCATTAAAAGAATTGGTCCGAAGCACGTTATTTCCTACTGTGTTCCTTTTCTTTTGATGCATTTCTTCTTACTTCAAACCCTAGAAACATATAATTGGTCTGTTTGGTGGCTTGCCTTAAGTGGTTCTTTTGCCTTGGCGCTTTTTTGGCAAGCTTATCATTATGACTTTTCCCGGGCCAAACATAGAAAAAGGGCGACAAGGGAAGTAACCACGCAATATATCCTGCTCTATGTCCTCGCAATCATTGCACCCTTTCTAGGAGGTTATCTTATGGACAATGGCGGTCCGCTTGTTGCTTTTGGAGCAGCGATTGGGCTTCTTTTGATTGGTACTCTTGCTCTTTTTAGAACAAGCGATAAGCACGAAGAAGCGGGAGATATAGATGTTTCAAGACTTGAAATACGAAGTGTAGCAAAGGATGCTGTTTCATATGCTGGCTATAGTATTGAGGGCTTTGTGGGAATGACATTTTGGCAACTCTTTGTCTTTATGATCGTTGGTAACTACAGAGACGTTGGGCTCGCTGTCTCAGCGATGCTCTTTATCTCTGTCTTTATCATGTATCGCGTTGGGAAAAAGTCGGATGGAAATATCTCTGAAAAAATAAAATACATCAGGTACGGCGGAATTGGGCGCGGGATCTTTGGCGCTGGTCGAATCTTTGTGACTTCACTTTTTGGTGTTTATTTTATAAACTTTGCAAGAACAATCTTTGGTTCCCTTCTCACTACACCTTGGATTTCGGAATATTATCTTCATGCCGACGAAGAGTCAAGAAGCGAGTACATTATGATTATGGAGATGACCGCCAGTTTTTCTAAGGTCGCACTTTGCGTCTTAATGCTTGGTTTAAGTTTCTACCTTAGCTTAGAATCCCTTCTTATCTTTGGTCTAGTGATGGGAGGAGTAGGGTCGATCATTTCTGGTTTTATGCCCAGAGCTAAATGTGAGGTAAAATTAAACAAGGAGGAATTAAAAATAATGCCAAAACCCCAAAAGAGAGGCGCTGATGCTTAGCGCATTTTTAGCAGCTCTTGGAAATGTGGCGGATGTGGTTCAGGGGAAATACATCCTTTCAAAAGAAAGGATGCCCTTTAAGGCCTACGTAACTCTCCAAAACTTTTTCATCTTTATCGTTATGATCGTGATGTTCTACTTCTGGGGAGAGATTGACTTTGCTGCTATTGATACTTGGCACTATTTTGTACTTGGGATCATCGTTATAATTGCATTTGCTTACAACTACCTCTTTGCTTATGCAATGAAAAAGGGTAAGGTTTGTGATGTTGAGCCAATTGCGATGACTTATCCTTTACTCACTATGATTTTGGTAGTCACTTTTTATCCCGATGAAAGAAATTGGATGATTCTAATACCTGCTCTAGTTGCAGGCACGGCCCTAGCTTACTCTCGAATAGAGCGTCACCATCTAAAGATAAATAAATACTCGCTAGCTATTATGGGATTTGCCATCCTGATTGCGATCGAACAGAATTTGGCTAAGTACATGCTTGAGGTCTTTAGCCCGGTGGCATTCTATACGATTAGGATTGGGTTTATGTCGACTTTGTTCTTACTTTTCGTAAGGCCAAGCTTAAAGAAGGTTGACCTAAAACTTTCAGGACACGTTTTCCTTAACGGTACAATCATCGCTATAGAATATGTTTTAAGTTACATTGCAATAAAAGAGATTGGTCTAGTTACGACCTCTTTAATTATGCTTCTTGCCCCAGTTCTCATCCTTATAATCTCCAACTTTCTATTTGAAGAAAAAACTACCTTAAAAAAAGCAATTGCAGATGCAGTAATTCTAATCTGTATTGCAACGGCAATCCTTATAAAATGAAGTTAATCGATTCACACGTACATTTAGACATGGAGCCACTTTCTGAGGAGCTTTCTTTGGTAGTGGAAAGGGCATCAAAAGCTGGTGTCACAGAGATGATTAATATCGGCTCCTCCCTGCGGGGGAGTGAGCGTTCAGTTGAAATCGCCGAAAGTTATCCCAATATTTGGGCTACGGTCGGCCTTCATCCTCATGAAGCAGGGGAGATACTAGATTTTCCGGGGACGATGGAGAAGATAGAAGAGCTCGTGGGTAACGACCAAGTGGTAGGGATAGGGGAGATTGGACTTGATTACTACGGGATGCAAAACACAAAGGGAGAACAAAAAGAACTTTTTGTGGCCCAACTTGAGTTAGCCAAAAGACTAAAACTACCAGTCGTTGTCCATATTCGTGACGCTTGGGATGATTTCTTTAGGGTCATTACAGATTACAAGCTTTCTGGGGTGGTTCATTGCTATACCGGAGACGAGAAGATTGCAAAGAAGGTGATTGAGGCCGGATACTTCCTTGGTTTTACCGGCTTTGTAACCTTCGGGCAAGCTAAGTTCGACCATATTAGAGAAGCAGTTAAGGTAACACCACTCGATCATCTCCTTATAGAAACAGATGCGCCTTTTTTGGCCCCAGAGCCATATCGGGGTAAGCCTAATGAGCCGGCCTTCGTTACAGAGGTGGCGAAGAAAATAGCGGAGATAAAGAAAGTTACAGTAGAAGAGGTGGCAGATAAGAGTCGAGTGAATACGCACAAGCTTTTTGGCTTGACATCTTCTGCTTAAATACGTGATATAATTATCATATGGCAGACGAAAAAGAAAAATTAGATATCGAGGACATTAAAGAACCCAAAGATCTTGATATTGATTCAGCCGTCTCAGAGGAATCTGAAGAAACTGTCCTTGAGGAGCCGAAAGATAAAGTGTCACACGAGAAAACAGACGAAAGGGACGACGTTTTAGAGGAGGCCGTTAAAGAATCGAAGGTTGAGACCGATAATGCTGAGATTCAATCTCAAGAAAAAAAGAAAAAAGAAAAGAAAGAAAAGAAACCGAAATCAGCGAAGAATAGGCGATGGCTCATGATAACTTCAATTGTTATTCTAACCGCTCTTGTTACTGGTGCGGCCGTTCTTGGGGCGATGTATTATCTTGAGAATAGGAATGAAGTAGAAGAAGAGCCCGTTACAGAAGAACAAGTCGTTGAAGAGCCAGAAGAAGAAGAGCCAGAAGAAGAAAGTTACGCCTATATCTCATCTGAGGTAGGACTTAATATGAGAAAAGAGCCAAATACCGATTCTGAAGTCCTTGCGATTATTCCTTTCGGGACTAAGATACCAGTCCTCGCAGAACAGACGGGTTGGATTCAAACCGAATATGAGAGTGAGACAGGCTGGGTTTCAGCTGATTTTACCACAACCGAAAGTCCATATATCTATACTAATAATACTGATGGCTTTACCTTAACAATGGATACTGATTGGGTAGGCTGGAAGGTCTTCACGAAGACCACTGATTGGGGTGATGGGATTGGAACGGCTAAAACTTACTATTTTGCTCTCCCAACGACTGATAAGACTTGGAGTGATAGTAATGTTGATTCTGGCTATGCCAGCTTCTTTGCTGTAAGTATCCTGACAAAAGACCAGTGGACTAAAGTCCAAGCTCAGGAAGGCCCAAAGCCAGCGAAGCTCGATGACCTCGCAAGTGGGAAAGTAGCTGTTTGGAGTTCCGGGCAAGCAACACCAAGTGACCTTGAGAATAGATTTGATGAAATTAAGGGGATTATAGCGACGTTTGAGGCGCTGTAAGGATTAATATATTGGGTTATCTAAAGTAAAAAATACTGCACCCGCGATCGAGTTTATTAGCGTAACAACTAAGAACAAGATAGATAATACAAGGCCAGCAATTGCAAGGCCTTTTTTGTTTTTAGCTTTAAGTCCAAGTGCACTAAAGACTATACCAGTGATAGTTACCGGGTAACCAACTAATGGTAATAACCAAGCAATTATCGAAACAAGGCCTAAGATAAAACCTGTTTTTGCTTTTTTGTCTAAAGGATCATTCATTTTCCCCCTAGTTTAATTACTTTTGTATATGGTATCATATTATTAAGTAATTATGTAAATATTTAATGAAAGGAAATTAAAATGGAACCAAACCAAGAACCACAACAACCAAATAACCGACAAGTACCACAGCAACCCGATCAACCGAACCCTGCTCAATCTCAGCCGGTTCAGCCACCCCAACAAACTCCACCACAGCAACCGATGAACGCTCAACCATATAACACCGGATCAGATTCGGGGCAATCAAAACTGAACTTCAAAATCATTGGAATTATTGTTGCTATTGTCATCGGCCTTGCGCTTTTGGGAGTTGGTGGTTGGTATGGGTATCAAGTGATAAGAAATAATGGCTCAAACAGTAGCTCTGGCTCTGACAATCAATCAAATAGTCATAAAGACATTGAAGTTCTAGAAACAATAATGACGATCAGGGAGACTAACAATAAAGTAGATTTTAATGAGCAAATTTATGGTGTTCTGAGAAACAATACCAATAAAACAGTTAAAATTGATTCTGGAGATCTTACCTTTTTTGATAAAGAAGGCACTAAAATTCAAGATTATAAAGTGGATGATGTTTTTACCTTACCCAGTTATATCGCTCCCGGGGCTAAGGCTATCTTTAAGATTTTTGTTATTACAGAAGATCTTATAATTCAAGATTATCAAAAATATAAAGATGGAAAGTTTGTGGGGGAGCTGGCTTACTCAGAAATAGGGAAAGACGGTTTTGGTAATAGCATGGAAGAGATAGACTGTAGCGAAGATTTTGAATTTAGTGCAGTCATAAAAAAAAGCGAAATCATGCCTAAATTTAATAGCTATAATATTGAAATAGTTGCAAAGAAGAAAGCAAGTAGCCCAAATGTTGGGCAGATAACCGTTGGGCTTATTCTATATGAAGAAGACGGTAGCTTATACAAAGAATTTCATTATTTATTTAATGATGATAATAATCTAATAAGCTTTGAGAAAGGTGAAACTATGACCGAAAATTTTGCTATTCGGCCATATGCTCTGACAGAAGAAAAACTAGCTAAAATGAAAAAAGAATTCTTGTGTTCTTATGATGTTAGAAGTATTAAATAGTCTCAGATAAAGTCATATTTAAGTTAACTTATTCAAATATTAAATATTTTTAAATTGACCAATATCAAAGACAATGTTACCCTAAATGTAGGGTAACATTTTATGAAAGAAAAATTTATCACAACAAACGAACTTGCAAACGATGCCTCAAAGATTTTAAAGAATCTTCGTGCAGGTGAGAGCACCGTTGTTTTAAGATACTCTGAACCAGTTGGGGTGCTTGTGTCATATGATGACTACAGGAGGATGGAAAATATTGAAAAGGAGCACGTAACTGAGTGTAAGGCCTGTCTTGAGGCGATAAAGAGGAAGCAATGATATATTTTGACCATGCTGCAACAACTCCGGTAAAACAGGAGGTCAAAAAAGCGATGGATCCTTACTTTTCAGATAAGTGGGGTAATCCCTCAAGTATTTATGGTCTGGGGCGTGAGGCCAGAGAGGCAATGTGCGAGGCAAGGCAAACTATTATGGGTATCCTTGGGGCTGAGCGTCCAAGTGAGATAATTTTTACTTCAGGAGCAACTGAATCAAACAACCTAGCCTTAAAAGGCGTGGCCGAAGCAGCTGCCTTTGAGATTGGTGGTCCCCCTCATATTATTGTTTCTGCTATCGAACATCACTGTGTTCTTGATACCGCGAAGCACCTCGAAAGTTCTTTTGGGGCAGAAGTCACTTATCTTTCTGTAAATGAGGAGGGGTTAGTTAATCCCCTAGACGTCGAGAAAGCGATTAAAGATAATACCGTTTTGGTCTCCGTGATGCTCGGTAACAATGAAATGGGGGCGATAGAACCCGTTAAGGAGATTTCTGGGGTAATCAAAGGGGAAAGAGAAAAAAGGGAGAAGAAAGGCGATAAAACGCCACTCTATTTTCACACTGATGCCGTACAGGCTTTTGCTTTTATGCCAGTTAAAGTAGATGAATTAGGTGTTGATATGCTTTCGCTTACGGCCCATAAGTTCTATGGGCCAAAAGGGGTCGGATTACTCTATGTTCGCACCGGGACAAAGTTTGCCCCCCAGCAAAAGGGCGGGGCCCAAGAAAAGGGTCGCCGAGCCGGAACCGAGAACGTCCCATATATTGTGGGGATGGCAAAGGCGATGGAAATGGCCGAGAAGAATAGGGAAGCGTATTCAAAGAAGGTCGGAGAGCTGACTGATTATTTGGTAAAAAGGGTTAAAGAGATACCAAAGATAGAGCTAATTGGGCCAAAGAATAAGGAGAAGAGGCTACCCCATATTGCAAACTTCCTTTTTAAGGGGGTAGAAGGGGAGTCTATCCTTATAAACCTCGATATGCTTGGGTTTGCAGCCTCTAGTGGCTCTGCCTGTACCTCAGGGAGCCTTGAGCCTTCACATGTTACGAAAGCGATGGGTTATTCAGACCTTGAAGCCCATGGAACGGTCCGATTCTCCCTTGGGGAGCTTAACAAGAGATCAGATATTGATGAACTGATGAAACATCTCCCGGGAATTATCGAAAAACTAAGGGCGATGAGCCCGATAAAGGAGTAAAATGAGCGACTTATATAACGAAAAGGTAATGGATCACTTCACAAATCCCAGGAATGTTGGGGTGATGAAAGATGCCGATGGTGTGGGTGAGGTCGGTAATCCTACCTGTGGTGACATTATGAAGCTTTTTATAAAAGTAGATAAGAAGAATGGCGAAGAGGTGCTCTCCGATATTACCTTCCAAACCCTAGGTTGTGGGGCGGCTATTGCGACCTCATCTTATGTTACAGAAATGGCCAAGGGAATGAAGCTCGCAGATGCCGAAAAGATCACTAATGATGCTGTCGCGAAGGAGCTTGGAGGACTACCCCCAATAAAGATGCATTGTTCGAACCTTGCGGCTAGCGCTCTTCGTGAAGCAATCAAAGACTATCGGTCAAAGAGCTAATAATATATCAAATTTTTGTGTTAAAATATTTGTATGAACTGGGTCGATCTAGTCATTATTTTAATTATCTCCCTCTTTGCTCTCTCCGGATACTATAAAGGGGCGATCCGTCAAGTAGGGGATTTCTTATCGCTTTTACTTGCGATTTTTCTCTCGGTGAGATTTTATGAACCAGTTGG
>JAQVJW010000020.1 GCA_028694925.1 Patescibacteria group bacterium
GCTCTTAACAAAAGACAAAAAGAAAGAAGCCAAGAAAGAAAAATAGAGAAGCCCAGAAAAAGGGCTTCTTTTATATCACGAGCCCCAAAAGAACTGCTTTTGGGTTCTGACCGCTCTTAAGAGAGAGGTCGGCTTTTGTGATCTTTCTATATGAGGCGATAATCTCCTCTTCCTCAAAGTTCCTGGCTTGATAATATGACTTCTTGGCAACATACGGATGAAGGCCAGCCTTTTTAGCGAGTTCGACTTCCCCTGCTTCATCAAATTTGGCCATCGCAATATTCCGAAATTGTCTTGCGATCATTGTTAGGATATATATCTCATTTTCACCGGATTCCAAGAATGAGTTCAAAAGGCCAACGGCTCGGCTGCTGTTTTTTTCAGCGATTGCATCCATTAGCTCAAAGATATTGGCCTCAAAGTTTGCCTTAACAAGAAGGTCAACATCGGCTGTATCGATAGTACTGTCAAGTTGGTCATCTTTTTTGTAGAGGGCGAGCTTTTTGACCTCTTCGGCGAGTTGCCAATAGTTTGGTCCGACAAAAGTAGCTAATCTTTCGGCCGCAAGGGGTGATATCTCGACCTCATTATCAAGAGCTCTTTGCTTAATGAAGGTGATTAAGCTTTTGCCCTTTTGGGCTGGGAAGTTTTTGACATTTATCTTTGCCTTAAAGCTCTTTAGGAACTTCTTTGGCTCCGCATCTTCGATAAAAATTACGAGAGTATCTTTAGAAATTTTCGCAAGGGCGTGGGTCAGCTTACCTAAATTATCACCTGTGACCTCTGAAAGATAAGAGCGAAAGATAAAGATTCTTTTAGGCGAAAAGAAGCTCTCTGAAAGGAGCATGTTAGCAACGGTGTCGATATCCTCTCCGGTGATATTGAAAACTTCTGCATCACTGGTGCTTTCCCGGAGCTTTTTAGTTGCTTCTTCGATCTCAAAACTATTCTCACCATAAAATAGATGGATCATTATTTCTTCTCCTTCTGCTCTAGAGGACAAAAGTGGGTCCCTCGACCCCCAACAACAATTCGCTCAATTAAGGCGCCATCATTAGGGCAGGGTTGCCCATTTTTCTTATAGACAGCGAGCTTCATTCCGTATTTTCCCTTTTCACCTTCTGTATCTCTAAAGTCTGAGGTTGAAGTACCTCGTAATTTTATAGCCTCCTTTAGGATACCTTTTGTTGCCTGATAGATTGCCGCTATTTCTGCTTCATTTAAATTATCTGCTTTTGTTAGGGGGTGAACCTGGGCCCGATAAAGTATCTCATCGGCATAGATATTACCGATCCCGGCAATATTTTTTTGATCCATAAGAACCTTTTTTATAGCTACTCTTTTCCCAGTAAATATTTGAGCAAGATATTCTTTGGTAAATTCCCGAGAGAAAGGCTCGGGGCCAAGGTCTTTAAATATTTGGGAGAGTTCCTGCTTATCGACTAGTTTAATATAGCCAAACTTCCGAAGATCAGAAAAGGCACAGATTTTATCACCAGAAAGATAGAATATCGCTCTGATATATTGGTTATATGAGTCTTTAAGGGGACCTTCTTCGGTAACCCAGTTGCCCCTATCATCTACTTCTTTACTTGCAGGCTCAATTAAAAGGTGTCCGGTCATCTTCATATGCAAGAGGATATTTTTATCATTCGTGAGTTTTAGTACAAGTATCTTGGCCCTTCTTTCGATATCGACTATCTTCTCTCTGGTTACTCCTTTTTTAAATTCTTTTTCTGGGATGCCCTTAAGAGTCTTTTGATTCAGTAACCTAAAATCGGTGATCTTATTCCCACGAACCTTGTCGTAAAGATCCCTTCTTATTGTCTCGACCTCTGGTAGCTCGGGCATTATCTAAGTCCTCTTTTAGGGTCGATGTAATCGAGGGCCTTAACGAGCGCTTTTGCAAAATCATCTTTTGATTTCACTCCGTCACCGGTTAAGATATTGCTATCAAGCTCAACCCCTTTACCGGTATAATAAGCCCCGGATGATTGGACCATCGAAATAGTTCCGGGGTCACAGGTAATCTTTTTCCCGACAATAATCCCGGCATAAACTAAAAGCTCAACGGCCATCCCAATAGCACCAATCAGTTTTCGCTCGTATGAGAAATTTCTGATTAGATTTATAACGGTACTTTCATTAATGTATTCTTCGATTCCCCGACCGCCTATAAAAATAACGGCGTCGTAATCCCCTGGCTCTACAAAGCCAACATTTACATCCGGATTTACAATAAGGCCGAAGTGTCCCTGGGCCTCGGTGTGGTGGCTTGAACCAATTTGAAAATCATGCCCAGATGACTTTAGGGCATCTACTACCGCCAAGTACTCTTCGTCCCGAAAGCGGTCATGTGGTATCACGACCAATACTTTAGCCATAGACTTATTATACGGAAGATGAAGATTATTTGTAAGAGATTAGTGAGAGGTAACCCGATTTTTTAGGAAGGTGATCGGAAAAGTTAAGAAAAGACCATAAAGAACAGCCCAGATCATAAGTCCTTTCCAGAAGTCTAGCTTGGTATAAATAATTATTACATTCTCGATTACTGAGATATATGGGTCAAAACCAAAAATGGTATACCAAAGGGTACCAAAGATAAATGAAATCAAGATAGCAACCAGAGCAGCGTAAATATATGACTTCATAGAACAATGATATCTTTTGCCTAGGCAGTAGTCAAATATTTGTTTTTATAGAGATTACCTAAGCCGATTAAATATTTAGTTAATATTTAGGCGAACTGAGTAGATATAGCCCTAAATCTCACCATACCTTGACAAAGTGTATAGAAATATATAAAATAGTATACATGAGAAAAGACAAAGACATTTTAAGTATCGGGGAAGCAGCTAAAGAGCTCGGTGTGTCCATAACGACATTACGGCGCTGGGATGCAAATGGAAAGCTCCCATCAATTAAGAGTTCTGGCGGTCATAGATACTATGATCGAGATAACTTAGTGAAATTTAAAGAAGACCTTTTTGGCATGGCTCGATTATGGGCAAGTAGCGAAATGATTCCTGATATTCCTGACGAATACTATTCAGAAACCCAGGATCGCTTTAGGGCTAGGCTGGATAAAATGGCAATTATGTTAAGTAATAACAAGCCTACCTTTGTCTTAGCTCCTCTACTTACGGCGATTGTCGGAGAGGTAGGTAACAACTCTTTTGACCATAATCTAGGAAACTGGCCAGATGTACCTGGTATATTTTTTGCATATAATCTTGATAAGAAGATAATCGTACTTGCTGATCGTGGCGTTGGTATAAAGGAAACTTTATCAAGAGTGGTACCTGACTTAAGGGATGACGTTGAAGCTCTAAATATTGCAATGAAGGAGCGAATATCGGGACGATCGCCTGAGCAGAGGGGTAATGGTTTAAAGTTTGTCCGAAATGTTGTAAGTGATAACCCAATAAATTTTAGCTTACACTCAGGTACTGCAAGTGCAACAATCACCAAGAAAAATAAACACAAGCTGGAGGTTTCTTTAGCAGATAAAAATATCCGTGGTACACTAACAAGGATTAAATATTATGAAAATTGAATTAAAAAAATTCGGTAAAGTATTAACATCTAGACCAGCCGGTAAGGAAGCTTTTGCAGCCATCCGGCCTTCCTTAGATTCACATGCGGATAAGATTGAAATAGACTTTGAGGGAATTATCTCACTAGCTCCTTCATGGGGAGATGAATTTTTCAGAGCACTAGAGGAAATATATGGAGATAAGATTATTTACTTGCCAAGTGATAATCCATCGGTAAAGGCTACCCTAGATATTTTAAAGACCGACAAGAATTAACTGGCGGTGGGGGAGGGATTCGAACCCTCGGTACCCGTGAGGATACAGCAGTTTTCGAGACTGCCCCGTTCAACCGCTCCGGCACCCCACCAAGGGTCGAAAGAGATATTCTATTGGTACGCCCGAGAGGAGTCGAACCTCCGACCTTCTGGACCGCAACCAGACGCTCTATCCACTGAGCTACGGGCGCATAAAAGCTCTGAAATTGTATCAAAAAATGCACTTTTTTACAATTAAAAAATGCGATAAATGGCTTTATAAAGCCAATAATGCAAATTGTTCCACGTGGAACAATTGGTCATTTTGCCAAATTTTGGAGATATTCTAATCGTTTTTTGAGATATTGGGTCTTTGCGGTATCCCCAGAGTTCTCCGCATAATCTATCGCTAAGACGTAAAGTTCCTCATTCGTTACGTTACATCCTAGGGCTAGTTCGATATTTTCGAGTGCTCCTTTGTAATCTTCCCTACTTTCATATATTTGGGCCTTAAGAACATACTTATCTGTGAGACAACCATCTAAATTATCTAAGGTATAAAGAGCAATATTTGAAAATCCTAGCTCATTATAGATAATCGCAGTTTTAAGGGTGGCTTCTGAATTATTTAAATCAGCATTAAGTTCAGCCCTTAAAATACGTCCAATTTTACTATCGATCTCTGGTATTTGATAATTTTCAGGTAGATTTGCTAGGAATTTCATCTGTTGTCCCAGGGGAGTGACCGGTTTAGAAACAATCACGGGCGTGCCGTTTTCGGCAAAATCGATAAAATTCTCGATCTCGCGCCTACTATTTATGTCTTGAATATTATCTAGATATCCCTTCGCAGCCTTAAAATCATAATTCTCTACTGCAAAAATAGCCGCTTTTAGATGATAACTGTCGAGGTTATACATGTAGTTGAACAAATCAGCCTCTTCATACATCTTTTCAGTTAGTAACTTATCCACAACCCTTTCAGCTTTAACTCTTGTTGGATCTAATAGAAAGGTTTGATACAGGTGAGATAAATTATGATTCACCTCATATTCATGCATATATTCGTCTGCTAGTCGGATACGTTTACTATTCGTTAACGTAAGGCCCCAATAGGTCAAATAACCAGCCAAAAAGATGATTATTATTGTTGTTAAAATGTATATTAATCTCTTCATAAAGCCATTATCTCAAATTGTTCCACGTGGAACAATTACTATTTCTGGGGCCAATCAGATGTAATTAGTGGTTCCTTTTTCTCTAAACTTTGCCAAATAGCCTCAGTTACAAAAGGCATAAAAGGGTGAAGGAGCTTTAGAGAGTCCTCTAAAACTGTATAAAGGACGTATTGAGCAGCTTTCTTCTCCTTCTCTTGACCCTCATAGATGCGTTTTTTGGTATCTTCGATGCATTTATCACAGAACTTCTTCCAAAAGAAGTCATAAATTTCCTCAGCGGCATGATGGAATCGATAGTGTTCTAGAGCTCTTGTGGTTTTTTCGATGGTTTTTTCAAGTTCAGTAAGTATCCATTTATCTTCCTTACTTAAATCCTTATCAAATGTTCCACGTGGAACATTTTGGTAACCTTCAAGATTCATTAGAACAAATCTGGAGGCATTCCAGATCTTGGTGGAGAAATTGCGGAATCCCTTAATTTTCTCTTCTGAGACTACAATATCATTACCAACCCCGGTCCCAAAGACTAGGGCCATCCTAAGAGCATCTGCTCCATAGATGTCGACGACTCCAAGTGGGTCGATAGCATTCCCTTTTGACTTTGACATCTTTATCCTATCTTTGTCACGGACCAAACCGTGTAAGACAACAGTCTTAAAGGGTGCCTTTCCGGTATTATATATTCCAAACATTATCATCCTTGCGACCCAAAAGAAAAGGATGTCCCAGCCGGTCTCCATTACATCTGTGGGGTAGAAGTATTCAAAGTCGCCAGATGTTGACTTTTTCCCTTCATCAAGGGATTTATTCCACCCTAGGGTAGTGTATGGCCATTGGCCGGACGAAAACCAAGTATCTAGGGTATCCTCATCCTGTTTGATATTCTTACAACCACAGGAACAGGCCTTTGGAGTTTCTACCGAAACGATAGTTTTGCCACAATCCTGGCAGTAATATACTGGAATTCGATGTCCCCACCAAATCTGTCGTGAGATACACCAATCTCGGATGTTCTCCATCCAGTTAAAATATATTTTTTCAAATCTCTTGGGCGTAAATACCACTTCTCCACTTTTTACCGCTCTAATGGCTTTCTCGGCCAATGGCTTTACTTTGACAAACCACTGTTCTCGAAGTAAAGGTTCGATTGTTGTTTTACATCGCTCACATGTTCCAACTGCGTGAGTATATGATTCAATCTTTTCGATTAAATCTTTCTTCTCAAGTTCTTTTACGACCTTCTCCCGCGCTTCAAGCGCCTTAAGCCCTTCGAATTTCTTTCCGGCTTTTTTTGTCATTCGGCCCCGATCGTCAATAACATCGATTGATTCGAGTTTATGTCTCTCCCCTATCTCATAATCCACCGGATCATGTGCGGGCGTGATTTTAACTGCCCCAGTTCCAAACTTTAGATCGATTTCTTTATCGGCGATAATCTTAATTTTTCGCTTTACGATAGGTAAAATAACTTCTTTGCCGATTAAGTCTTTGTATCTCTTGTCTTTTGGGTTTACAGCTACGGCTGTATCGCCAAGCATCGTTTCTGGTCTCGTGGTAGCAACCGTTATATATCCCTTACCTGATGCAAGAGGATATTTGATGTATGTAAGTTTAGATTTTTGGTCTTCATAAACTACCTCGATATCAGAAAGAGCCGTTCCACACCTGGGACACCAGTTAATGACTCTTTTGCCGCGGTATATCAGGCCGTCGTTGTACATCTTTACAAAGGTATAGAGGACTGCTTCTGAGATCTCAGGTTCTAGGGTGAAATGCTCCCGGGTCCAATCGCAACTTGCCCCAAGCTTTTTAAGCTGGTTATACATAGTCTTTTTGTTTTTCTGAGTAAACTGGTAGGTCTCTTCATAAAATTTCTCTCTGCCAAGGTCAAACCTGGTCTTCCCTTTCTTTTTGAGCTCTTTTTCATAGACAACTTGTGTTTGAATTCCGGCATGGTCGGCTCCAGGGAGCCAAAGAGTTGGCTTTCCAGTCATCCGCTGGTAGCGAACCATAATATCTTCAAGAGTTACAAAGACTGCATGGCCCGTATGAAGGGAGCCATTAGCGTTTGGTGGAGGCATGATAATCGTAAAAGGCTTTACACCCTTTTTCTTTTTGGGTGTAAAGGAACCAGATTTTTCCCACATCTCATAAATCTTTTCCTGGTCAGAGAACTCAAATCTTTTGTCTAATTGTTTCATTTTCTAAATAAAAAATCCCCGCTTTTGGGGGCCCTCTCGGGCGGTACCACCCCAATTCCGCGTGGATACTTCCTTTCTGCTATTACGGGCTTACCCGTCAGGCTCTACTCGCACGTGGCTTTCTTCCTGAGACTTACCACTGACTAGGTGGCTCAAACGTCGTTATTACTTTTATCTAAAGTAACATATTATCCTAAAAAACTCAAATTATTTAGAAGCAAAATGATTGAAATTTTCCCTCTCCTGCGGTAAAATTGCGACGGATTTGTCGGTCTCTAAATACACCAGGAGACAAACCATGGAGACAGACAGAAGCACCAAGCGAAGAATGCTAGCGAAAAGATGGAGGGTTGAAGAGGGTCTTGGGGGGCTTGGGATTCTGACCCTCTCGGATGCCATCCGATATTTCGGGGTCGGGGTTGAGCTTTCGGGAGACCTGGCTGATTTACGGTTACCTCTCTTCCTTGAGCTTGAGCTCAGAAGAAGAGGCATCACTACTATTGCCGAGGTTCAGGCCGGAGGCGAACGCTTGGTTCGCTCTATCCTTTGGTACGACACTTTCGAATGGACCCTAGAGTCAGGCCAAAGGACGGTGGATTTCATCGACTTCGCCCTAATTGGGCGCGGTTATGAGCCACTAAGCTAGCTTTCGATGTCACCCACAGACCTGCGCACGAGGCGACACAACTGTGTGTGTGACGAATTCAACCTCCGGTTGCAGGACCCGGGGGTTTCTCTTTACTTAACTAAAATATATAATAGTACTTATGCTACATCCATCGAGGATATTTGCGGGCTATCTGCTACTTTTTCTTCTAGCTTCGATATATTTTAATTATCATCCTCTTTATCTAAGCTATCCCATTTATCTTATACTTTGCCTAATACTCCTTCTATTCTTCTTTAAGATTAAAGTCATCAGATACGGAGCACTCCTCCTCTTTGTTATCGTACTCTCAGGTTACCGGACAGGAGATTGGCTTAGGCCGGGGAGCGAAAAGAAGTTAACAGAGTTTACGGGCTATGTCGCCGAAACCCCAGTCGTTAGTGCTAGGTCACAACGCCTTGTAGTTATGAGTGAGCGGGGTGAACGTTTCGGGGTCACCGTTAATCAATTTCCCGAATATCAGTTTGGAGAGACGCTCTTTGTTTCTGGTGAGATTTTGGATGTCCGAACAACAAAATATTTTTCTGAAAATCCTGGTTACTTCTTATCACGAGGCCTTAAGTATTCGGCCTTCTACCCTGAGGTTCTGGAGGCCCAGGACGTTCAGATTCCCTTTTGGAGTAAGGTGTATATATCGGTCCGAAGACCGCTTATCGGGATTCGACAAAGGTACGAAATGGTCATTGCTCGGATACTACCGGAACCGGAGGCCGGGCTTCTCTCGGGAATTCTCCTTGGTTCAAGAGCCGATCTGTCTGATGAGGTAACAGATCTTCTTGCCAAGGTGGGCCTGATTCATATTATTGCTCTTTCTGGCTATAATATTACGATTATTGCTAATATGATGCGAAAAATAGGCCAAAGGTTATCACCGAAAGTGGCTTACTATTTCTCTATCTTTGGGATCTGGGCCTTTGTATTTGCAACTGGGCTTTCGGCCTCGGTCGTTCGGGCGGCGATTATGGGTTCATTACTTCTTCTTGCCGGAAAGATAGGTCGGAAATCAAGTGCCTTTAA
>JAQVJW010000021.1 GCA_028694925.1 Patescibacteria group bacterium
TTGCTCATTCTTAGCACCTCCATTATTCCTCCCGTCGTTTATGTGATTTCTATATATAATCTTGACAGGGAGAAGGGGACATTTCTACTTTGCTCACAATAGGACATTACTACTTTGGGCTAACATTTTGAGCATTTTTATTGACGAGAGTTACTTTTTTTGATACTATCTTTGGGCTACATTATGAATACCCAGTTACTAGAAAAAATAGAGAAACCACAACTAAAGAAGGTCCCAGAGGTAAAGCCTGGAGACCTTGTTCGGGTTCATCAAAAGATTAAGGAAGGTAAGAAAGAACGAGTCCAGGTCTTTGAAGGGATTGTACTTCGGGTCCGTGGTGGTGGTCTCAGAAAGACTATGATTGTCCGAAAGATCTCTTTTGGTATTGGGGTTGAGAAGTGTTTCTTGGTTCACGCTCCAAATATTGAGAAGATTGAGGTCAAAAAAAGAGCCAAGACCAGAAGGGCCTATCTTACCTATCTTAGGACCCTAACCGGTAAGAAGGCTAGGCTGAAAGACCAGCAGTTTGATTCTTTGATTGTTAATGTTTGGGATGAACCAGAGCCAGAAAAAGAGAAAAAGGAAGAGAAGAGTGATGATAAGGTTACTGATAAGGATGTAACAGAACTTGAGAAAGAAGCCGTAACAGACGTCGAAGCCGAAGTACCACTATCTGAGGTAGAAAAGAAAGAAGAGAAAGAAGCAAGTGAGGCGGCAGGAGAAGAGTTAGAGCCAGCCGAAGGTGGTCAAGACGCCGAGATAGCGGAAGTAGAAGAAGGGGTCGAAGAGGCGGAAGAAGATATCTCAAAAGGAAAGAATCAGGATGAGGATCTGGCTGAAAAGAAGAAGGAAGATACGACAGGAGAAGAAATCAAAGAAGAGATAAAAGAAGAAAAAGAATCTAAGTAAAACCGCTCAAAAAAGAGCGGTTTTACTTTTGTCTACTAGAATCTTATTAAAACATCTGTGACAATCGTGATGTTGTCGGTTGAAGGGGAGTGGATATGGATACTCCATTTGAAAGGGCGTCACAGTTTCTGGGGTTTCTGGTACGGGAAGCGCAAAATGAACACATGCCCAAGCGAGAATACCGTGAACTTCAGAACCTAGCAGCACATGCGGTGGCCAAGGATCTAGCGGCCGGAGATCTGGAGATGGTGCTCTGGGCCGATCTTGATGAAGGGCAGTGCGCCACTGTACTTAAGGCTGGAGAACAGCTCGAACGGGATATCCTGAGAGCCAAGAGGGTGTATGCCCAATCTGTGCTTGCGGCCTATCTAAAGTCGAGACCACGGCCGACATGATCATTGTTGCCTGGGCGGAGTAGTGAGAACTACTCCGCCCCACGGTCTGTCTGCTATACTTATACTATGAAATATCCGAGTACTGATTATGAGGTTTCTGTTTGGGCAAGCGGTGGTCTTGCTTGTGGGATCGATGAAGTTGGTCGGGGTTGTGTGGCCGGTCCAGTGGTCGCCGCTGCTGTTATCATGCCAGCAGGTCATAAACCATTAGAGCATGTTCGGGATTCAAAGAAGCTTACCGTAAAGAAACGAGAAGAGCTATTTTATGAGATATTAGATTCTTGTGCTGATTTTGGGGTGGGGCTCCTTTCAGCGGCCGAGATAGATAGGATAGGGATTGTTGACTCGGTAAGAGGAGCAATGAGCGAGGCCGTAAGTAGTCTTGTTCTTACTCCCGATTTACTTTTAATCGATGCCATGAAGATAGAGGGAATACCAATTACCCAAAAGTCGATTATAAAGGGAGATGAGAGCGTCTATTCGATTGCTTGTGCCTCGATAGTTGCTAAGGTCTATCGGGACCGGGTAGTGATGGGGCTTGATAATGTCCACCCAAATCATGAATTCTCGTCACACAAGGGCTATGGGACCAAAAAACATTTTGAGAATATACGTGAACATGGAATGACGGAGGAGCATCGGAAGAGCTTCCTTAAGAACCGAGTCAAGTAATTAGTTGATGACACCGAACAGGGGTTGTTGGGTAATTAGAAAATGACACCGTAGCCTCCTTTCTTTTCGGTTCCCTTTCTTCTACTTTTTCAATGGCAATTTGATGCTTTGCCTCATATACCCTTAGTAAATTAGCTAGCTTCAGATCGATGCTTCTCTTTAGCTGAGCTGGGTTTAGGATATTGTATACAGCTGTTAGCTCTTCTTTTACTTCAATCGGAACATCAGGGCTGTCTATCAGCCACTGATATGGTGTCTTGGCTTCTTGGTGCTTACGATAGATATGCCCCTTACTTCTTGTTTTAGTCTCTAATCTAAGTACCGGTTGAAAGAAGTTCTTGTAAAGACGAAGCTCATTACGGTAGAGATCATTTAAGATTGCTAGCTCTTCTTCGGTATCATATCTTAAGTGCCCGACTACTTTGCGAACATTCTGACTATTCTTTTGTTCTACAAAACAATTATCATTCTTTTCGTATGGTCTGCTTCTTGAGAACTCCAGCTCTTCTACTTTGGAGTAGTCATAAATGAAGTAATTAATGAAAGAAGTACCGTTATCAGGGTGGATCTCTTTCCAGTCAAACGGGAAACGAGCTCTTACGGCCTTTATGGCATCCAATGTCCTCCCTTGTGCCTTACCCATAACCGCCTCTCCTTCCCACCAGTGGGAAGAGATATCGGTATGGGATATGGTGTTAGCATATTGTCCAGAAGCTGATTGTCCGCAATGTTCCACGCCATCTATCTGAATCTGGCCTACTATGTCTCTATCCCACTGATCACTCATCTTAGTAGGGATCTGCTGGTAGAGTAGTGGATTTCTTTTCTTCTGATACTTCTCTTTCAGTATCCTCGCTCCCTTCTCACGAGAAAGGAAGGAATCAATCGTACTTGGGCACATCTTGATTAGTTTTGTAGCCTGATCGTCGGTGACCGCAATCTCTCTAAAGCTTCTTAGCCTTGGTAGCTCTTTCTCTATCAGTGGTTTCAGCCTTTGCTCGCAAGGGTTATCAAAGATATCCCAAAGTTTAACTAAGTGAATGATTAGATCACTACCATACTGACGTGAACGAGTGGTTGGAGCTCTCTTTTTCTTATTCCAGTTTGTTCTCGGGGATAGTTTTTTGATCACATGATCCCGGTCCAACCCAGTTCTCTTTACGGCCTCATTAAGCAGGTTTGTTTTTCCAGACTTTGATGCTTTTAGATATTCCTTTTGAAGTGTTTTTAAGTATTGGTTTCTTGAATTCATATCCATCTTCCTTTCCTCCTTGTCTTCATTTTAATGGAAAACAAGGTATCAATTACTATATTATTTTGATTTGTTTCACCGTGATTTTCATTTTACCCAACAGGTGTGCTACACCGTGATTTTAGATTACCCAACGCGAGAACTTGACATAAATAGAAAACTTGAATATAATCTCGAACAGTCTTTGCTGGGAAAAGAAGTAACTACGAACACCCGGAAGGGGGTGTAGAAGTTGTCAGGTATCATAAGGCACGCAATCGATCCGTGGTTACGACTTCGCCTCACATTCACGCGGCTTGAGTCGCTCATGACAATGGCTCTGGGTGAGGGCCCAATCCTGCTAAACGAATCTAGCCTGGAAACCGTCAGAAGAGCCAAGAAGTTCTTCGATCAGCTCTACCTGTACGTTGAAGGACTTAAGAGGTCAATCGAGGAGTCCGAGGGCGACGATGTTGATCTTGGCAGGATCCCCCACGGAATTGAATTCGACGAAGTTGAAGCCTTCATGGCTGACTACGTACCGACCGTGGAATTGCCAAACTTCTACGAACCGACTGTTTCTGGTGCAATCTTGGTTGCACTGGGCGAGGTCCACATCACCGGCATACTGAGTCGGAAGTTCGCAATGAACTGGCACGAAACAATCTCCGATATCAGTCGATTCGCTGTGAACAAGACTTCCGGTGACTTCGACAGAGTCGAGATCGTGGACATTCGAGACCCTGAATAGGGTAGCTGATCAGGCAGGGCTCTTCGGAGCCCTGCCCTGCGTCACAAAGACCTTGACTTCAGAATGTTAGGGGAATATAATCTAGATACTGTCGAGCGGATACCGGTCGGCATTTTGTTTAAAAACTTAATAAAATGAATGGAGAATTCTACCCGTGGAAACACAATTTACACAAGCAATCGATCAGATTTGCGAAGAAAAAAATATTGATAAAGCAACAGTGATGGAAGCAGTCGAAGCTGCTCTCGCTGCTGCTTACAAAAAAGACTATGGTGAAAAGGACCAGGAAGTTCGGGTTGAGCTTTCTGAAGATACTGGAGCGATTGAAGTTTTTGTTGAAAAAGAAGTAGTCGAAGAGGTTGACAACCCGAACCTTGAAATAGCGCAAACAGCTGCTACAAAGCTTAAAAAGGGTGTTAAGGTTGGAGATACGGTAGAAGTGATGGACCTCCCAGCAGACTTCGGCCGCATTGCCGCCCAGACTGCAAAGCAAGTTATTGTCCAGCGGATTCGGGAAGCCGAAAGAGATATGGTCTTTTCGGAATATAAAGATAAAGAAGGGGATATTGTTAACTGTATTGTCCAAAGAGTCGAAGGTGATACCGTTATCTGTGACCTTGGGAAGGCGAGTGCTGTACTTTACCGAAACGAACAAATACCGGGTGAGCGCTACTACCCAAACCAAAGGTTCCGAGTATTCATTGTTAAAGTAGAGCAAACAGCCAGAGGCCCACAGATTGTTGTTTCTCGGTCTCACCCCGCAATGGTTAAAAAACTTTTTGAATCAGAGGTACCAGAGATTGTTGCAGGAACAGTTGAGATTAAGGGAGTCGCAAGAGAAGCTGGCGGTCGGACAAAGATTGCCGTTTCTTCTAGTGAAGAAGGGGTTGACCCAGTTGGCTCCTTTGTCGGACAAAGGGGGATTCGCGTCCAATCTGTCATGAATGAGATTGGGGGAGAGAAGATCGATATTATTCTTTGGGACGAAGACCCCAAGCTATATATCGAGAATGCCCTATCACCGGCCAAAATCGCTGAGATCAAGCTAGACGAAAAGGAGCAAAAAGCGCAAATTAAAGTTCCCGAAGACCAGCTTTCGCTCGCGATTGGAAAGCAAGGTCAAAATGTGCGCCTAGCCGCAAAACTTACTGGTTGGAATATTGATATTGAGGGGTCAGATACCGCCGGCGTTGAGAAGGTGGAAGAGGTAGCCAAGCCTATAAAGAGGAAAAATGATAAGAAAGACCTCGAAGCAGCCATTATAGAAGCAGCTAAAAAGCAGAGTGAATCTGAGGTAGAACCCGAAAAAGATACCGAAGCACCAAAAGAATCATAATAATTGGTGCAAGTTAACGATTTATTAAGATTTACTTTCCGGTAAAATAGGGGAGCAAATGTTAAATCAATTCGATAGGTTTTCAGAAAATGCCAAAATGACCCTTGTTAATGCCCAGGAGCTGGCAAGGGCTGGAGGCTCTTCGGTGGTTGATACCGACCACATTCTATTGGGTATGCTTCTTGTTAAAAACTCTGCGGCGACTGACCTTTTAAACTCGGTAGCAGTCACTTTTGATGCTGCCAAGGAAACAAGTGAGGTTCTGTCTGGTCTTTCGGGGGTAGTTCGTATTGGCGGTCTCTCGGCTGATGCCCAAAGGCTTCTTGAGCTTGCGATGGGAACGGCCAGTCAATTTGCCTCACCTTATGTTGGTACCGAACACATGCTCTATGCTATCTTGATGCTTTCGGGCTCAAAAGCGGCCAAGATTCTAACCGATAACAAGGCAGATTTTGATTATCTTAAGAATGAACTTGAAGGAATTCTAGAAGATCCTCAAGAAGAGATTGCACCACCAAGTGCTCTCGCGCCAGAGATGGGCTTTTCGAGTATGGGGCCCAAAAACAGGGGAAAATCAAAGTCAAAGACCCCGGTCCTTGATGGTTTTGCAACTGACCTTACGAAGATGGCCAAAGACGGTCGACTCGATCCAGTTATTGGCCGTGAGGCCGAAATCTCGCGGGTAGTCTCAATTCTAAACCGCCGAACGAAGAATAATCCGGTATTAATTGGTGAACCTGGAGTCGGCAAAACAGCGATTGTTGAAGGGCTGGCTCAACAGATTGCCGATGAAGTAGTGCCAGAGGTCCTAATTGAGAAAAAGATTATGATGCTTGACCTGGCTTCGGTGATTGCGGGGACAAAATACCGGGGTGAATTTGAGGATCGATTAAAAAGGATTATAAAAGAGCTTAAAGAGAATCCCGACATCATTGTTTTTATAGACGAACTTCATACTATAGTTGGAGCTGGAGCGGCCGAAGGGGCAATCGATGCCGCCAATATCTTTAAGCCGGCTCTATCGCGAGGTGAGATTCAGGTAATTGGAGCAACTACCTTAGACGAATACCGGAAATATATCGAGAAAGATTCTGCTCTCGAGCGGCGTTTTCAGCCAGTAACTGTTCCCGAGCCCTCAGTCGAAGAGACAATCCGGGTTCTTAAGGGGATTGCGCCAAAGTATGAAGAGTATCATAGTGTGAGGATTACCCCAGCGGCAATCGAGGCGGCAGCCAAACTTAGCAAAAGATATATCGCAGATAGGTTCTTGCCCGATAAGGCAATTGACCTTCTAGATGAAGCGGCTTCACTTCTTAAGGTTTCAAAAGGAGCCGTCTCAAAGAACGTTCGAAACCTAGAGAAGAATCTTCGTGAGGTTAAAAATCAAAAGGAGGATGCCGTTCTTGCTCAAGAATATGCTAAGGCCGCCGAGTACAAACAGCAAGAGGATACTCTGGAAAAAGAGCTTGAGAAAGTACGAAAGAAAGAAGGGTTTGCAAACGGTCTTAAGATAGACGAAGAGAATATTGCTCAAGTTATCTCAAATACAACCGGGATTCCGATAACAAGACTAATCGAAAAGGAACAAGTTAGTCTTCTTAAGCTAGAACAAAAGCTAAAGAAGCGAATCGTGGGGCAGGACGAACCGATAAAAGAGATCTCATCAGCCATTAGAAGAGCAAGGACGGGAATCTCTGATGAAAAGAGACCAATCGGTTCCTTTATCTTTCTTGGTCCGACCGGAGTGGGGAAAACCGAGCTCGCAAAAGCCCTTGCGGCTCAGATGTTTGGTGATGAAGACGCCCTTATAAAAATTGATATGAGTGAGTTTATGGAGAAGCATAATGTGGCCAGGCTCGTTGGAGCTCCGGCTGGTTATGTGGGCTATGAGGAGGGGGGTCAACTAACCGAAAAGGTGAGGCGAAAGCCTTATGCGGTAATCCTATTTGATGAGATCGAAAAGGCTCACCCTGATGTTTTTAATATGATGCTTCAGATTCTTGAAGATGGTTATCTTACTGATGCTAAAGGGAGAAGGGTTGATTTCCGTAATACCGTCGTTATTATGACATCAAATATTGGTTCGGCTGATTTTTATGAAGAAAAAGAGATTGGTTTCACCAAAGGTTTTTCAAAGCGAAAGATGAAAGAACTACAAAAGGATATTGAAGATAAGGTTGGAGGAGAGCTTAAGAAGATGTTCCGACCAGAGTTTTTAAATAGGATTGATAAAGTAATAGTTTTTAGAGCCCTTACCAAGGCTGATGTTAAAAAGATTGTAAACAAGGAGCTTAAGAAGGTCCAAACGCGACTCGGAGAACAAAAGATAAAGCTCTCGGTCACCGAACAAGCCAAAAGCTTACTGGTTGATAAGGGGTATGATGTTGAGAATGGGGCCAGACCCCTAAAAAGAACCATTCAGAATATGATTGAAGACCCACTTGCAAACGGAATCCTTAAGGGAGAATTCAAAAAGGGCAATGAAGTTTCGGTGGTTAAAGAGGGGGAGAATCTAAGACTAGTTTCACTTAAAAGAAAAGCTAAGGTAGCCATAAGGTAAACCCTTAATATCTAATTTACAACGATAGAAAAAAGAGTATAATCAAGCCCAAGTCTGTTGGGCATTTTGATCATGGAGGTGGGCCATGAACACGTTCTTTATACTCTGGGTCATCGCGGTCGTTGTGTTGGGATTCTCCGGGGTATGGAGTTGGCTACTCCACGCCAGGGCCGAGAGTCTCTCCGATCGGCGATTCGCAACTCGCCATAAGCGAAGGGATGTCGAATGCCGCGTAAGGAACAGAGCGGCATTGTCGGCAACAATCTTCGTATTGGCCATGACGTTGCAGGTTGTTGCCATGATCTTGTCTGGGGAACCGACTGAAATCCCTCAGTTCGGGATCATTGCTCCATTGATGCTTCCATTCGTTTCCGCGATTGCCTACATCACCTACAAGGACATCGTGGAACACTTTGAGGAGAGCACCAAGGTAGAGGGAGCAGAAGTAGCCCCGGCAGGCTAGAACCCGAAAGGTTGCGCCATTGGGCGCCGCAGGCACCGTACCTTAAGCGGTGCCTTTTCGTTTCTCAAAGGGGGGCTCTTCGCCACTTAGCGGGGTAAAAATAGGGAAGAAATGATGGTAAATGGTAGAAATCCAAGCATCATCTTTTTAATGTAAATATCAATATTCTTGAATCCGTATGAAGTTCTCTTTAACATCTT
>JAQVJW010000022.1 GCA_028694925.1 Patescibacteria group bacterium
TACCATTTCCATCTTCGTCGTAGCACCTCCATGGATAGTTGATTTTGTGGCCTGCGGAGTAGTCGTATGGGTGGTATAGGACAAGTCCGCAGTCTGCGCACCACCATTCAGCCCTTTTCGGGTCGTGTTTTGGTCTTTTGTGGGGGCAGGTGTCTGTTTTGTCAAAAGGAATTTTTATTTTACATGTTTTGCATGAATGGGCTTCTCCTTGGATTGTTAAGGCTCCCCCACAGTTTCTGCAGGTTTTTTTCAGTTGTCTACCCCCAATCAGCGTATTTTGATATATTTAAATTTATCGATTTTTATGGTGTTTGCGGCGTGTTTGTGCTACTCATATATAAACTTTTTTTTGGTTGTTCTCATATATAAACTTTTCGGTTGAGGTAAGGGTGCAGGTTGAATCGTATTACGTTTTTCGATTGGGTAAGGTGTAAGTTGGGTCGTATTACGGCGGCTCATGACACATTACCTTTTTTTTTTTTTTTTGATATTCATTGTTATCACAATCCAGAGGTTGCAAGCGAAACCTTTATATATGAGGATCGCTATAGGTATAAAATGGAGGTGAGAAAGATGAAAGGGAAAAACCAAGACAAAAACTTTATATATGATGAGAACTATAACAATAATATGGAGGTGGAGAATATGGAAAGTGAAATCAAAAAAATAATAGAACTGGTAAAAGATGAAAAAATGGATGCTGCGATAGAAACAGCATCCGAATATGCTGGGAAGAACTTTGTGGAGATGTATGTGGAAAACTACCTAAAAGGGGCTAGTGCATTCCCAGCCATAACTTTATAGGAGGCGAAAAGAATGATTGGAGAAACCAAAAATCCAAATCGAAAAAATGAACATGAAGATGGAGGTGAAAATATGAAAGTTGAGAAAGAGGTTCAAATTCTCGGAAAACACATCCTGGACCGACTCGAAAGTGTCAAAGGCTACGACAACCTTTTCGAAGCCATCAAATACATAATAACGAACCCAGAGGAAATAACAAGCGACTCCAGTGAGCTCACAGTGATAGCCAATGCAGAAGTCCCAGAAGGACTCGAAAACGAGATTGAAGAGTTCTACGAGGTCGCGAAAGAGATTGCTGAGCTCAATGAAGAGAGCTCAGCCTAAAGAAAAAGTTCGGAGGTGCTAAAAGATGGTAAAATTCCACACAGAAGAAGGAGAAGGTTTTACCCTCGTGAAATTTGAGCTCGAAGGGGCCATCGGCCCCGAAGAGCTCAGAACTATGACCCCCCCCAAGGGTTGACGCAACCCAAGGGGTCGTTCTTTCCGGGCGGGGGCCTGTATGGCTCTTTGCGGCCCTCGTCCACCACTACCACCCAGTCGCTTGGGTGGGGACTTATGATCCCCGCCTAGGCGGGGCAGTGGTGGTGGAGAGCCACGTCCCCTCCTACAAGGTAGGGGACGTGGTGAAAATTGAAGAGGAGGACTCAGAGTGAGCCTTCCCTCCTATGAAGGAGGTGAGAAAAGAATGTTACCCCTAACGAGGCGACTAGATACCAATAAGAGGATAAGGCTCCCCAAGTATGCAAGACGCGTACTTGGGGCGCATGCGGGGGACATTCTCGTTCTTCGCATTAGTAAGGGGGAGAGATCACTCCGAACATCTCTTCCCCTCAACAAAGGGGGCGTCGTGTACATCCCGACAGATGTGCAAGGCGCCCTAGGCCTTGACGCTGGGGATATTCTTAGTGTCGAGGTCGAGGAGGTCATAAAAAAGAAAGAAGGAGGTGGTGAGGTATGAGATACGCGATAGAAGAAGTTCAGGACCTTGGAAACAAGCTTTTACGCCGCCTGGAAAGGATTCAAGGGTACGATAAGCTCTACGACGCCATAGATACTATTGTGTCCTCCCCTCGCGAAATCGGGGGAGACTCCGCAGAGTTAACTGTGATCAGCAACACAAACGTCCCCGAGGACATCGAAGGGGACGTGGAGGCCTTCTATAAGGCCGCAGAGGAAGTCGCAACACAAAATGGTTACATCAGTGAGTTAACAAGCGCAACAAAGAGGTACAATATCTACGAGTTGCTTCAACAAGTTCCAGACATCGACTGGACGCCCGATCGTATCAGAAAGGCCATAGAGGCCTTTGAAGCACGACAAGTAGACTATGACGACTGTGATGACCAGATAGCAGAAATCGAACACGAATTCAAGAGACAGCAGTTGCCAGAAGTTGTTTGCGAGAAGTTCGAGGAAGTCGTGGATTTCGATGAGGCTGTTTATCGCACCGCATTTGCCCTCAAAAACCTTTGCGAGGAGGGCGAGTGTGGTGGCGGCGAATTCAGATGGGACGGGAAGAAATATAGTGTCGCAGTTGACCCCAAAAGTGGCGAAATAAGTTTCATGATCTCTTGGATCGCTGTCTTCGGGGGTTTTTCTACCCTCGGAGAGTGGGAGATGCAAGTGGATGCCGAAGATTTACAGAGTTTCACCGTCGAGGATTGGATATACACAATTCTCATGCAGTTTGAATTATAATTCTTAAAAAATGGGAGAAGAAAAGGTAGGAAATAACAAATAACCCCCCCAAAAATAAAAAAAGAGAGGAGGTGAAAACATCGCGCTGTCTCTAACGAATACAATGAGATCATCGAACGCTACCAAGTGATCAACTTTGAGCACGAATACCCAAAGATCTCATAACCATTTCTTCCCCCCTTTTTTTTCTCTCCATCTTTTTTTTTTCATTTTTTTACGAGCGTTAATATTATCTGCCATATTCTATCGTCCTTCAGTGCTAACAGCCTTGACAGCTCTTCCCTGCTAATATTGTTCTCTCTTAATCGCCTTATACTAAACTGGCCACTTGAGAGTTCTCTTTTCGAAAAACCAGCGGCCAACAAAGCCCTAGCATAACCGTACAATCTTGTGAATTTGTTTCTCGGCACCGTGTACGTTTCCCTGTCAAAACCGAAACGCAAGACCTCTGGGTGCGTGTTGGCGTGCCAGATCATCCTCGTCCACCCAGTAACCTGGTAGGAACTCGTAAAATACAAGTAGAGGGGATCCTCGGGGCCGTCTGGCAGGACCGAGAGGGCTTCGTCGAGCTGGTCCCTTTTGAAGCGCACGAAAGCGTCCTTTGTGAGATACCACATGCTTCTGCGCAGAATATTAGAATCCTGCTTGAGGAGCATGCAGTAGGGGCATATCACGTCCCCTGTGCTTGTTATGCTTGTATCGGTGAAATTTGTGCCGAGTTTTCTCTTTGTATGGCCGTGTCGGGTTTCTCGGTGGCAGAAACAGCATGTCCCTCCTTCTTCCCCGCTGGGCGGGTCTTGTTTGGTGGCTGTGGCGTAGCATTCACCAAGGCTTGGCGTTTTCATCTATCTACCTCCTTTGGATTCCTAAATTCTGGTTTTAGGATGCCGTCGATGTTTTCAGCGCCAAGGCGGGCGAATTCGCTGTCGAAATAGGTTGCGAAGCGAGCATTCTCAAATCCTTGCAAGCGCCCGTAGATTCTGTAATGGGATAACAAGGGAAGCTTGTTTTTGAATATATAGGCATAGATGTCTTTGCTAGTCCAATCCCGTATAGGATATACTTCAACAGGGTTGACGTTGGCATTTATCTTGCTCTTTGTTGTTCTGGCTCTTTTCTGTGATTCTTCGGCTCTGAGACCTATCATGACAACGTCAACGCCGATTTCACGGGCTCTCTTGTTGAGTCTGACTATGAACATTGGGGTGGGGTGTTTTCGGGCTGCGAGCTTGTCCTTTTTTGGGTGTCTGAAGATGTGGATGTTCCTTGCGCCGATCATCATCATGTTCTTCCAGATTTCGGCTTCTACGTCGATTGGGACTAGCGCCCGGCCGTAATCCCAATGGAGCACGTGGGTTTCGGGGTCTACTTGTAGGGTGAGGTGTAGGAGAGCTGTGCTGTCTTTCCCGCCGCTGAAACTCACGGCCAGTCTTTCATAGCTCTGGTGCAACCCTTTGATGAATTCTTTTGTCTCCTTCACTATCTTTTTGTGTTCTTTTGTTTTGCTGTGGATTAGCATCGCCTCTCTGAAAGTCTCGAAGTCGGAGCTCACCCCTCACCCCCCGTCAAGAGATTCTCTTGCTCAACCGTAGATTTGGAAGGCTCTTCTCTATCATATGTGCTCATCTCTGTACACCCTCCGCTGCATCTGTAATAGCCCCAAAGCCCCAAACGGGTCTAAAAACAATGTCTCCTTTGTCTGCGACGATAGCACCTGCTCTTTTGTTACCCAAAGGCATCTTATAGGTGATACTGTTGAATGCGCCGCCGTGGATGACTCTATGGTCTCCTATTTCGATTTTCGCGGTTGTGAGCATTTTATTCAAGGGCTTCACCTATTTGGTTTTTTGGCGCCCAGCAAAGGGTTGCGTGCCTCTGATCCCAATATGGCGGCTTGTACGTCATCCTCATCCACACCTGGCCCTCCTCCTTTGGCAGTGGCACATTTAGGCTGGTGGGGATCGGCCGCATAACCCCATGGTTTTCCTTGTAGAAGCTATAGTCCGCACCAGCTTCCTTGATTTTGTATGAGCGTATTCGGCCGGCTCCGATCGCCGATTTCTTCCCTAGATGAGTTAGATGCCCGAGCAGCTTGTCTATCGTGTTGATGTCGCCGCAACCGTAAAATGTCACCCTCTTCGTGATTAGTATGGGGTAGTTGAGCATGTGGTTCCTGAAATGACCGGATCCAATGTTATACTTCCGCTTTTCAAGTTTTGGGTGGAATTGGAGGTAGTAATCTTCGAATCGCTTGTAGATTCTTGTCAGTTTTGTTTTTGGCTCGTGGTAAATGCCGACACTCGCATGATACACGTCCTCAGTCCTCTTCAAAGGCAGCTGCATCTTGTCAAAGCTGAAAAAATGATTTGTGGGGAGATCATAGAATAGATCCCCCAAAGCGTCCCTCACAGCCAAGTGTTGTATGATGCCGTCGAGGTAGATCCATGGCCAGCTGAGGAATATGGGCGGGCGAACCTTGAATTCAACTTTGAAGGGCTGATGGTTCTCGTCTGTCGTGTAGGAGTTTATTCGTTCTTGTGCCTCTTTGATTATCATAACATCAGTCCTAGCTCGTCGAGATAGGCTGAAAGTTCTTCTCTTTCAGTTCCCAGATAGTCTAGGTAGGGTCGTTCGTCCTCTGGCACCCAGTTATCGTATTCTATCTGGATCTTGCCGTACCCTGCACCGCTTTTTCCTCCTAGATAAGGCCTCTGGTTCCATAGGTTCAAGGCGCGGATGAAACAGGCTCTTTCGATCTCTGAAGTGTCGAGGAGTATGAACTCGTGGAAAAACCTCGTGCCAGGAACTATCACTTCAAATTCGTATTTCATTTGGGTCGCTTGCTCGTCTTCTTCCCTGTATTCGCGGAGATCGTCGAGCCGCGTGCCGAAATCCCGGCTCTTGATCTCATAGGCGCTCACACCTTCTTCTTTAGTCTCCTCAACGATTGGAACAGCCAAGTCAACCTTTAACTTGCCCTGGATCATCTGATTGCCTATCGCCGTGCCCAGAAGGCTAAGTGGTGGTATGTGGGCCCTTATTTCGCGTTTTAGTTTGGCGTCGATTTGGCCGGTGCTCTTAGCCTTTGCTTCAAGAAGACCGCCTGAAAACAGCGCATGGTAGAGTTTAGGATTGTCTAGTTGGTATTCTATGTTTTCAAGGAAGTCCTGCATAATTAGACGTCGTAGATAACCTCTAATAGCGTTTCCATGGATTACTGGAATTTCAACGATCTCCTCGGCGTCTGTGAGGAACGGGATGGTCAGGATCGTCTTGACAGTGCCATATTGTTCGGGGCCTCCGTGATGGATCGGTGAGAGGGCTTTGATGGTCCCTTGGAAGATTTCTGTCTTCACATTTCCACCTCCTCTAGTTCTGTGGACTCGCGGAGCTCTTCGACGCGTTCTATCGTCTTCATGGCGACGTATATGGTTTCTTCGCGGAGCATTCGCAGCACGTCATTTTCATGTTCTCGGAGCTGGTCAACGTTTTCAGGGTTTAGTTTGGCGTATTGGACGCTTAGAAGTCGTGTTAGCTCGTTTAGAAAACTGGGGAGTGTGTTGGCTCTGCTGGCAGCTCTTAGACGGTCTGTGAAGTAGTCGTGGCTGTTTTTCACTCCTATTTGTCGCCATGGCGTTTTCATGTACACTCTTGCGAGCGTGTCCGCGAGCTTCTCTATTATTTCATCCTTTCCCACTTTTATCACCTCCTATTTTTTTAAAAAGAAAGGATGATATTACTCATTTTGACATCTTCTTCGGTAATTTCTTCAATCCTGTTTTGATTCGCTCCCTCTTCCATTTAGATTTGATCTCAGGGAGCATGAGTAGAGTTTCCACGATTAGCTCATCTCTCCGAGGGTGTTTGTCTATCATATCGAGTGTAATGTCTTCGGTTGTGAACAGACCCCAAATGCATTTAATTTTGTCTTTCTTGCATTTCAAAGCTCGTGTCACCTCTACGCGGGATTTTGTTTCTCTTTTGCGAGCCGGCGAGCTGCCCAATCCTTTATATTTACTTTTAGGAATGTGTCAAGCGGCTGCCCGAAACGATTCTTTCTCTCTGATTCGAAGCGTGTGTTACGCATTTGGAAGCTCCATTTTATGAAATTATCGTCTAGGAAGGTGACATAGAGTCTCCGAGTCTCGTTGAGCTCTGGAAAATGGATATAACGTTTGCCAGAACGCTTCTTCTCGATCTCGAAGTTGCCTTTCGCCATTTCATCCAAGATCTGATTAACAGTCTTTTTTGCTCGTCGGAATCTGGTTCTGAATCTGGCAGCCCATAGTTGGATATGTGTAGCAAGGTGTCGCTTGTTGTTGAAGTTGAAGAAAGTGCTGCTGCTTTTGCATACCAGCCCATCTATTTGGAAATGCCATTGAGTCTCGCCATCACGGGGGGAGTACATGAAAAGTTTTCGGGTCACGCCGATTCTGGGGATGGAAATCGTTAAACATGTGTCTTCTTCTTCTATCTGGAATCGTCCGTCAGCCAGCTCATCTATTATCGCCTCGCGTTTGTTCATATCATCCCTCCTTTTTTTGTTAATGGTTATTATCAGAATGGAACTTGGATATGTGGTAGATTGCAGCGTTCCTCCCTCCATTGCCTCCTTCTCTTTTCTTTTTCTTCATTTCTTCTTCTATGCTCGCAACCATTTCTGACATGTACAAACTCCAGCACTTCGATTTGTAGACAGCCACGATCATCGAACCACCTTTTTTTTGGCATTTTTTTTGCACGTTTAGGGTAGGGGAAATGAGACAAATTTGCTCTTTTTGAAAGAGTTCATATTGCTTCTTTGATCTTTATTATCTCCTCTTTGATTCTAGCTCTGATTTCATCCGAGATCTTTTCTTTCGCAATTTCCAGGCGTTTCCTCGCCTCTTCCTCCGTTCTGCACACTCCTATTATCCTCTCCTCGGCCAAATAGGATGCTGAATGGCCGAGGGCAAAGTACGGCGTGAAATCTTCAACTATCTTCGCTTTAACTCAATACCATTCGCCCGTTTCATGTCGAGCATCAGATCGAGGTCCTCAGCGAGTTTGTGGACGCTTTTCCTCATATCTTTTCCCTCTATTTGTGTGACGCGGAGCGCAGCGCCCCGCTGACATTCTAACTGTGTCTGACCCATCCCATCGATACACTTTCCACCTCATCGCGTTTCCTGCCCGTTTTTCGCCTGCTGGGGCTCCATGGTGGGCGAGGAGCTGAGAGACGCGTCGTGCGTTGAGCATCATGTTCTTGCTTGCAAGATCGTGCTTTTCGATGTAATTCACGATCTCGTTGCTGGTGGCCTCTCCCTTCAACCTCAGATATTCGGCGATAAATGTTTTGAGGTCCTCTCTGCTGTTTATATTCTGTTTTAACATCATAAGTTCTCGACCATTGTCTTGTATGGGTTTTCAACTGGCTCTTCGACGATTCTGAGGAACTCAAGCATGAGTTTGCCGAGGAGCACGTCCCTGAGAGCTTCGCGTTCGTGTTCGGACAATTCT
>JAQVJW010000023.1 GCA_028694925.1 Patescibacteria group bacterium
TATTGCTCATTCTTAGCACCTCCATTATTCCTCCCGTCGTTTATGTGATTTCTATATATAATCTTGACAGGGAGAAGGGGACATTTCTACTTTGCTCACAATAGGACATTACTACTTTGGGCTAACAGCCAAATTATGGGGCTTGACAAGTGATTTTATGAGACTATAATTGTCTCTAGTCCTAATTTTGGGAGGATATTAAAAGGAGGATTATGACAGTATTACTTTTGTGGGGAGTCGCATTTGCGTTTGCCTACAGGGTGATTGCCCAAGGATAACAAAAGTAGAAAAGCCCCGGTGATCCGGGGCTTTTCGTTTACTCGTAAAGTTCTCTAATTAACTTCTTTACAATATCGTATGAGTAGCCCCTTCTTGAGAGAAAGCTCCCTACTTTGTTATAGGCTTCGTGTTTTCCGAGCTCTTGATATTTTTTTTTATTCTTTACAAGCTTTAAGGCATTATCATACTCTTGATTCTCTGTAATCTCTGAGAGCCCTTCATCGATATCTTCTTTTTTAACCCCTTTCTTTAAAAGCTCTGAGGTGAGCATCCTCTTGCCTCTTCCTTGGGCCCTATTTTCCACCCAAAACCTGACAAAGTCTTTATCATTAACATAGTTTTTCAATTTCAGCTCTTTTACGACCTTATCGACCAACGTTGGGTCGTATTTTTTTTCAGATAACTTATCTCTCATCTCTTTTTCCGAACGAGGCCTAAAAGAGAGAAAGCGATAAGCCGAATCGAGGCATTTACTGCGAACATTTGCATTCTTGAGCTTTGTGATCTCCTTATCGGTTAATTCCTTCCCGATATGGAGGTCGTAATCAATCAAAAGAGCATTCGGGAGACCAACGACGAATTCCCCGTCAATATAAATATTAACTCGAGCCCCTCTTTTTTGTTGCTCGATCTTAGTTATCTTCGCCATTTTGTTTTTCTTTGTATTTTGCTCGAGCCTTTTTCCCAAAGTGAATCGAGAAATGGGTAAGAGCGTAGCCAAGACCAATTAGAATCCCAAGGCTAATAAAAGAAAGGCCGATATATGGATAAACAAATTTATCATAAAGGTCAATCAGATACATCATCCCAAGCGCGAAATAGATTACAAAGAGCATCCCACCAAAGAAGGTGGCTAGGAAAAATTTCTTAAAGTCCATTTTAAGGAGTCCGGCTGGAAGAGAGATAAATACTCGGGTAAAACCAAAAAGTTGGGCAAAAAAAATTGTTTTGGTTCCATATTTCTTAATATATTCCTGGAGTCTATCTTCTCGCTCGGTGAGTTTATGGTTCTTGCGTCTTTTCCTTATGACATTCCCAAAGAAGTAGCCCAAGAGGTACGATAGAGTTGAGCCAAGGGCGTTCCCGAGCCCCCCGATAATAACGGCCCACCAGAAGTTAAATTGGCCCTCAGATAGAAGATAACCAGTTGAGGCGAAAGCTGGCATTGAAGCAAAGGGGATTCCAATAGATTCAAGAAGCATCCCCAAGAAAAAATTGAGATATTTATGATTTTCCCCAATTGTGATAAAAAGATTGGTTAGATCGTTAAGCCATTTGATACTAGAAAGATCGACCATAGCATTTTTGATTATACATCAAAATTATAGGTAAGAAAAAGGGCGCTCTTGGGCGCCTTTTTTCTAGACTTCGATTACAACTGGGATGACCATCGGTCGTCTCTGAGTGTTCTGATAAAGATAATCCTGAACCTTATCACGGATCTTTACCTTAGCATTCGTCCAATTCTGAGGACCACCAGAAGCTGCTCCTTCGATAATGTTTCTGACCTCATTCCTGGTGTTATTGACTAGCTTTTCATTCTCTCGCATGTAGATAAAACCACGCGAGATAATATCAGGACTTGAAAGAAGCTTGCCAGTCTTACGATCTACGGTACAGATAACAACGAAGATTCCTTCGGTTGACATCGCCTTTCGATCCCTGAGCACGATCTCACCAACGTCACCGATTCCAAGGCCGTCAACGAGGACTATCCCGCTTGGAACCTTGCCATCTAACTTAGCTTCGTTTTTAGTGATCTCAAGGACATCTCCGTTATCCATGACAAAGATGCTCTCCTCAGGTAGACCAACCTCTTCGGCGATCTCCTTATGGTGAACCAGGTGATGCATCTCTCCATGGACCGGCATAAAGTACTTTGGTCTTGTGAAGTTTAGCATCATCTTAAGTTCCTCAGTGCCAGGGTGACCAGAGACATGATGGGTACTTTCGCCACGCCCCTCATATACCACCTCGGCTCCAATCCGAAAGAGGTCATCTATGACGGTGACGATTGAGCTTTCATTCCCTGGGATTGGAGAAGATGAGAATAAGACAGTATCTCCCTTTTTGATCTTAACGTTTTTGTGATCCCCAGAAGCCATTCTTGAGAGGGCGGACATCGCTTCTCCCTGTGACCCAGTCGACATGATACAGACCCTATTATCTGGATACTTGTTAACATCCTCAATTTTAATTATAAGGTCGGCTGGTATCTTAAGATAACCCAGTCTGACCGAGATCTCTACATTACGAAGGAGCGATCGGCCCGAAAAGGCTAGTTTTCTGCCGCTCTCTTTTGCTGAGTCGATCACCATCTGAATACGATTAATCTGAGAAGAAAAGGAAGCGATAATAATCCTACCTTTTGATTCTGTAATGATACGATTAATATTTTTAGTGATAGAGCTTTCGGAGGCAGAATACCCCGGGCTTTCAGCTCCGGTTGAATCAGACATGAGAAGTAGAACACCCTCATCACCTAGTCTGGCTAGCTTTCCGACATCGATATTCTTGTTATCAACGGGTGAATGATCAAACTTGAAGTCACCCGTAAAGACTGTTTTTCCAATTGGGGTACCAACGATAACGGCGACTGCATCAGGGATTGAGTGCGTTACTCTGGCCCATTCCACCTCAAACTTCCCTACTTTTATTTTATCTTTCTCGGGGTCGATAACATGAAGCCCCGCTCCTTTTAAAAGATTGAACTCATCAAGTTTGGCCTCTATTAGGCCGATGGTTAACTTAGCGGCATAAATCGGAGCACTAACCTTTGGAAGGATGTAGGGGATGCCACCGATGTGGTCCTCGTGACCATGGGTGATAAAGATTGCCTTGATTCTGTCTTTACGCTCCTCAAGATACGAGACATCGGGAATAATATAATCTACCCCGAGCATATCATTGTCGGGGAATTTAAAGCCCATATCAACGATAATAATATCTTCTTCGTATTCGAAGACATACATATTTTTACCGATCTCGCCTAAGCCTCCCATGGTGCAGACCCGTAAAGTCTCTTTTTTTATTTCCTTAGTTTTCGAAGACTTCATTGAGTTTTCTCCTTGAGTCTTAATGCTTTTACCTTTAAGCCTCTTGTCTTCGGGGTTAATTCTCCCCCTTCTATTTTTGTTTTTTGACATTTTTCTCCTTAAATTAATTTTTCTTGTTTTAAATTGTTATTTTCTATTATTTTCTCAATTAGTTTTGGTATCTTTTTAAAATCTTTCATTAAAGTTTCTTTCATTGACCCGTTGTATAGGGCGGCGGCGGGGTGATAAAGGGCTAAAAAGACTTGCTCTTTGCCGTTCCACTTTTTCTTAAAGGCCCGACCATGGACTTCTGAAATCTTAGCCAGTGGGAAGAACCTGTTTAAGGCGTGTCTTCCTAGAAATATAATTAACTTTGGGCCTACTATCTCTATTTGGCGCGAAAGATAAGGCCAACAAGCCTCAACTTCATCGGGTAATGGGTCACGATTCTCTGGGGGGCGATGCTTCAAGACGTTTGCAATAAAGACGTCACTTCTTGTAAGGCCAATAGTCTCAATCATCTCAGTCAGTAGTTTCCCGGCCGCGCCAACAAACGGTTCTCCTGAGAGGTCTTCCGCTTTTCCGGGCGCTTCGCCTATAAAAAATATCTCTGCTTCCTCATCTCCTGCCCCAGGGACATCTTTAGTCTTTGTTTTATATAAAGGACACTTTTTACAATTTGTAATCTGCCTTTCAATATCAGAAAGAGTTTCGGCACTATTAATATCTGTGGTTTTTGGCATTGAGAACTTTCCCTAAGTTACAAAAAGTATAGCAAAGAATATTGTTTAAGTCAATTGTTTTATCGCCTCATCTAGGGAAGAGGCATCCTTAATATCAAATTCCCCAACCTTGGTGCGGCGTAAATTGGTAAGATAGGCACCAGTCCCAAGCTTTTTACCAATATCTTCGGCAAGAGTTCGAACGTAAGTCCCAGAAGAGCAGCGTACTTGTATCTCAAGTTTTGGATAATCGTACCTTAGTAGCTTAACTTCGTAGATAGTAATCTTTCGAGCCTTTATATTAACCTCTTTTCCGGCTCGAGCCAGTTTATATGCCCTCTCTCCATTTACCTTTATAGCCGAGAAAGCTGGAGGAACCTGCTCGATCTCGCCGGTAAACTCTTTAAGCACCTTCTTTATCTCAAATGTAGTTGGCACCTTATCTGAGGTCTTTTCGATCACGCCTTCTGGGTCCCCGGTAGTTGAAGTGTGTCCAAGCTTTAAAGTAGCCTCATATTCCTTATCAAGCTTCATATATTTATCTTGCTCTTTGGTGGCCGAACCTAAGAGGAGTACTAAAAGACCTGTCGCAAAAGGATCCAAGGTCCCAGTATGCCCGACCTTTATCTTCTTCCCTGGATTCTCGCTTCGAAGCTTACCCCTTATCTTTGCGACAACATCAAAGCTTGTAAATCCAGCGGGTTTATCGATTAATAGTATTTTATTCATATATGTATTATATCAGTTAAAAAGTGTGACGCCCGGACGGCCAATATCCAGGCGTATGGTTGGTGCACTGCTACAGGTTGGCCTAGCAGGTGCTACTGGAAGCGCTCGAGGTAGTAATAGCCCTCGGCGCCCTGTGCGCTTGCGAGAAGGCTCCCGTTCTTCATTCGGATGACATCCATTTGAAGCGGGATGCTATGATCTTGCTCGGGATACTTGGCGGAAGCTTCCCACTCGCCGAACTTGGTGCTAGGGACCTGGAATCTTCCGCAACGGATATTGAGGACAGATCCCACTACCTTGATGCTCTTGATCTCGGCATGCATGGGATGTCGAGGACCTCTGCAGATGAAGAACCTTCTGCCGACGAATTGGCTGAAGTCCAATTCCTCTGCTAGTTCACCTAGCTTCATGATGCAACTTCACCCCCGTTCCTGGACTTTTGCGATCTTGGCGAGGCTCTTGTTGATGTTCCGGAGCTCCTTGACGCCAGCTGCGAGTACAACCAAGATCATTCCCAGGACTGCAGTTTTCGCCAGAGTCACAACACTTCCCGCGAGAATCAATATGTCCATTGCTACTCCTAACCTAGACGGTACTGGTTTGCAAGATAATCTTGTAACCCAATAGATCTAGGCTATTCCTCATCAAAGACATCAATCTCAGTATCTTCTGAATTTAGGGTCTGCTTCTTTCGGTCTATTACCTCTCTTATACTTTCAAACTCTTTCCGATTCTCATCACGCTCTGCTTGCGAGATGGACTTTAGGGCCTCTTCGATTGCATCTTCTGTTTCTTTATTGTTATTTCTTTCGATCTTCTTCTCGTGTTTTACTTCTTTCTTTGTATCCCTTGTGTCCTCTTTTTTATTAGAACTTTTTTCGATCACATCCCAAACCTCTTTTTCGGACTTGGGGCCTTCTAGGTGTTCTGAGATCTTTTTTAAAATAATCTTCTCGGCTGTCTCGAGGTTCTTCTCCGAGACTGAAAAGAAGGCATCCAGAGCGGTACCTTTACCTCCGAAGAGTTTTGCCAGGGTAAGAACCTCTTGCTCTTTGGTACCCTTAAGCTTTCCTTCAATTTTTCCGTCTGTATCTTTGCCCTTATAGATTATGAGGGCGGCGTTAGCTCCCTTGGTATTTGAAAGCAGGTCATCAGCAGCAGCAAAAACATCTTCCTTCTCGATATCTTCCTCGTTTGTAGTATCAATCTTAGTCCAGGCAAACTTTCGTGCCTCATCTTCCTCTAGGTTTTCGAGCATCTTTCCCCAGACCTTCATTAGGCCTACGGAGTTACTGCGGTAATAGTGTTTTACAATCTCCTGTTGTCTGCCCCCAGCCGCGAGGAGCTGAGCCGCTACCGTTAGTGACTTTGGAGTAGTTGATTTGTTTCTAAAGCTTCCGGTATCTTCGATTATCCCGGCTAAAAGGCTAGTTGCGATATCGGGATCATCAATTTTAATCCCAAGAGCCTCAAAGAGTGATACTAAGATCTCGGCTGTAGAGGTGGCCGTTAGGTCTATTAAATTCACGCTACCGAAATAGTCATTCCCTGAATGGTGATCAATATTTATAATCGGGGTTTCAAAGAAAAGCTCCGTGTTTTGTTCATACACCTTATCGATTGAATCAAGATCAGGAGTATCGACAACAATTATGAGGTCCGGCTTTGGCCTACCGTTTATGAGCTCTATGAACTCAAACTTGAGATTCTTATCGGTCTCAAGATAAATGTTTAAGAATTTCTCGTCCTTTTGCCACTTCATCCCCCGGACTGGAATTTTCTCGGTATTTATCTTTATAATCTTTCCGTCATTTGCCTCATAATCAGTCTCAAGCTCGTTAAGCCCAGCCAGAAATCGATATTTACTTTCAATTTCTGCGTTCGCGACTCCTTCTACCTTCTTTCCCATACCCCGAAGGGCAGACGTGAGGGCCAAAATTGAACCAATGGTATCGCCACAAGTTTTTCTGTTACCGATAATTAATATCTTTTCGGCTTTCTTGATTTCATTTACTGCTTGTTGTTTTGGGGATAGTTCCATATATCTTTATCTTTCCTTTGTGTCAATCCCCCTTCAAGTTGACATAGTAATGTATCACATTCCTTCTCTTCTTGCAAGCTGATAGTAACATTACTGTTTACAGTCAGGGAATCTTTTGCTATACTTTATCTCGCTATGCCAGTAACCACATCAGCAATCAAAAAAGCAAGACAGGATATAAGAAACCGGGAACAGAACCGAGTTATTCGCGATGCCGCAAAACTAGCAGTCAAAAAAGTTAGAAAGCTAGCTGAAGCCGGAAAGAAGAAAGAAGCCGAAGAGGCTCTTAGGGACGCCTATTCAAAGATAGACAAAGCAGCTAAAAAGAATATTATTCATAAAAATAGTGCGGCCCGGAAAAAGGCCCGACTCTCAAAGCTCTTAACAAAAGACAAAAAGAAAGAAGCCAAGAAAGAAAAATAGAGAAGCCCAGAAAAAGGGCTTCTTTTATATCACGAGCCCCAAAAGAACTGCTTTTGGGTTCTGACCGCTCTTAAGAGAGAG
>JAQVJW010000007.1 GCA_028694925.1 Patescibacteria group bacterium
AGATGTTAAAGAGAACTTCATACGGATTCAAGAATATTGATATTTACATTAAAAAGATGATGCTTGGATTTCTACCATTTACCATCATTTCTTCCCTATTTTTACCCCGCTAAGTGGCGAAGAGCCATAAAAGGCTTGACATTTCCCTCCTTACGTGCTATGATGTCTCGCGTCGCTGGAAATCGGGTAGGTTTTCGGGGGCAAATGCCAAGGCTAATTATAAACTAAACAGTCCTTGGCGCTGAACCTAAAACATACGGTTCGGAGGGTGGAAAGGTAGGTGCTTCGCCTAGATGCGTAGCAAAATCCTTGCAACTGTACTTATTCTTACTACAGTTGTAAATCCTTCAGTCGCTGTGGCTGAACCGACCTATGAGGTCAAAATAGCAGAAAAAGATGCTAAGATCGCAAAGGTCGTCAGAGAGATAGCTGAGCCTTATAGCCTTCCTACGAAGGATGAGAAGGCCCAGAAGCAGATCGAAAAGTACGTTAAAAAACTTGCAGAAGAAAAGAAAAAGGCTGAGGCTAAGCGTAAAGCCGAAGCTACTAAGAAAGCTACCGTTAAAAGAGTAGCTGTAAGAGTAGCTAGCTCAAACGTTAAGGTTCCTGACTCTAATGCCTGTGTTGTAGCCATGAAGAAGGTTTTTCCTAAAAACCTTTGGAGAATCGGTTACGCCATCATGCAGGCTGAGTCTGGTGCTAGGCCAAACGCTATCGGTGGTCCTAACTACAATGGTACCTATGACTACGGTTGTTGGCAGATTAACGACACTCCTAGGGCCCTTGACCCCGATGTTGGTACTAAGATAGCCTGGTACAAGTATAACCATTCAGGGTGGTATCCTTGGACGGTGTACAAGACTGGTGCTTATCTACGGTACTTCTAAGCAAGAAAAACAAATAGCAAAAGGGCGCCCAAAAGGGCGTCTTTTTGCATCGTAAAAAACTATATTGATTATTTACTTAATCAGTCCATAATCTAGATACAAAGGAGGTGAATATGAAAGTAACCGATAATTCAATCTTAGGTATTATCTATACCCTAATCCTAGCTGTTATTATTGCAGTTTTTGTGGGGGTAACTCTAAATACCTTTTACCCCACACCCGATTATCCCGATAAGGACGTCTTTGAAAATGTAGAGCATGAAGATCGTGAACCAACCAAGGCTGAGATTGCCGAAGATGAAGCGCAGATGAATGAATATGAAGATGAAATGCAGGGCTGGTCTCAGATTGCAAGTGTTGTAATACTTGTTTCAGCCACGGCTCTAGTCGCCCTTGGACTCTTTATGTCCGATAAGATGCCTATTATACCAAATGGAATCCTCTTGGGTGGCCTCTTTACCCTCTTCTATGGTGTTATCCTTGGTTTTCAAAGTAACGAAAGATACCTTATCTTTGGTGTTACAACCGCCTCTCTTGTGGTGATCATCTCGGCCGGGTATCTGAAGTTTGTTAAACCTGATAAGAAATAGTGGTTAACTAATATTATCTTCTGTTAACTTAACTACTAATATATTATTCTCAAGGTTCTCTTTTGATTTGTATTTAACCCGAAGATAGTTCCCAGTTAGACCATACCAGTATTCGCCCTTTTTCTCTTCAAGAAGGACTAATAACTCCTGCCCTACAAAACGTTTGATATAGCCTTCTCTTAGTTCTTCCCCTATTTCGCGCAACTTTTTGGCTCTTTCTTTCTTTATCTTCTCTTCTACCTGTTCTTCCATTTCAGCTGCCTTCGTTCCTGTTCTTTTTGAATAAGGGAAGACGTGCAACTTTGCAAAGCCTACCTTACGAACAAAATCACAAGTCTCAGTAAATTCCCCATTCGTCTCACCCGGAAACCCCACTATAACATCGGTTGTTATGGCTACTTCGGGAATCGCCTTCCTAATCCTCTTTACGATGTCAAGATACCCCTTGGTATCGTATGGCCTTCCCATCCGCTTAAGGACAGTGTCGCTCCCGGATTGTAAGGAAAGATGGAAGTACCGGCAAAGACGCTCCTCAGTTTTCCATAAAGTAATTAGTTCGTCCGATATATCTTGAGGATTTACAGATGAAAGCCGAATCCGAGGGAAACTTGTTGTTTTAAGTATTTCTTCGAGTAATGCCTTTAAATCTTTTGTCCCATCTTTGTATCGCCCGACATTAACCCCCGATATAACAATCTCTTTGTAACCTAGTTTTTCGAGTTCTTTTGACTCCTTTAGTATCTTCTCCATCTTAATACTAACCTCCCTGCCTCGAAGATAAGGAACAATGCAATAGGCACAAAAGTTATTACACCCATCTTGAACCTTAAGGAGAGCCCTTGTTCGGTTACTCTTTGGACTTAAGTTATCTAAGTCAGCTATATCATTAGATGACTTTAGATCAAAGTAATCGGTAATTATCTGAAAAGCATTCTCTTTATCACTATTTAGTATAAAGAGGTCAATCCCCTCTATACCTTTTGCCTCCTTTGCCCCACAACCCATTACTACGATTTTCGCTCTAGAATTACCCCTTCTTAGGGCTCTAATTGCCTGGCGGGACTTCTTGTCAGCTACGCCCGTTACCGAACAGGTGTTTATCACAATAATGTCGGCTGTTTTGGGCTCTACCACAATAAAGCCAGCCTCTAAAAACTTTCGCCTTAAGAACTCCTCTTCGGATTGGTTTAGGCGGCAACCTAAGGTATAGAAAGCAATCTTTTGCATAAAGAATTATCTTTGGAGCTTACTAATCCTTTTTTCGAGCTCTCTAACTATCTTATCTTGCGGGTAGATCTCTTGGCACCCAGAGTCCATATCCTTAAGGATAACGGTATCGGAATAGGCTTCCTTCTGCCCTATTATAATCGCGTAAGGAACTTTAAGACGGTTCGCCATCTTAAGTTGAGCACTCATTGACCCCTTATCGATCGAGCCTTCGGCTCCGACTCCAGCATTCTGTAAATCGAACATCAGCTTAAAGCATTTCTTCTTAGCTTCTTTACCAAGCTGGACTACAAAAACATCAAGCCCGGTTCCTTCCGGAATCTCGACTTTTTCGGCCATCATCGCCGCTACTATCCTGTCGGCCCCTAGTCCAAAGCCAATTCCTGGTACCTTCCGGGCTCCAAGAAGTTCCGTCAGACCATCATACCTTCCCCCGCCACCAAGAGCACTTTGGCCTCCGTCTCGCTCGTTCCAGATCTCAAAGACCGTCTGAATATAATAGTCAAGCCCTCTTACTAACCTTGGGTTTATCTCATAGACAATATCAAGCGCGTCAAGGTATTCGAGGATAACCTTAAAATGCTCATGACATGTATTACAAAGATTATTGACCATCTGCGGGGCCCCTTCAGTCACTTCCTGGCACTTCTTCTCCTTGCAATCAAGAGTTCTTAGGGGATTAGTCTTAATCCTTCGCTTACAATCCGCACAGAGTTCCTTTTCGTTCTCTTTTAAGAACCGGGTTAGAATCCTTTTGTATTTGGGACGGCAGTTTGGACAGCCAATTGAGTTTATCTGAAGCGAGGTCTCTGATAGACCAGCCGTTTTTATGGCTCGTAAGGCAAGGGCGATCACCGTCACGTCAAGAAGAGGTGACTTCTCCCCAAAAGCCTCGACCCCGAATTGCCAGTGCTCCCGGTATCTCCCGGCCTGGGGCCGGTCATACCGAAACATCGGCATCTCATAATATAGTTTGACGGGCTGGGGCCATGAGGTCATCCCATTCTCAAGATAGGCCCTCGCGACTGAGGCCGTTCCTTCTGGGCGAAGTGCGACCTTCTTCCCCGACTTACTCTTAAAAGCATACATTTCTTTTTCGACAATATCGGTCGATTTACCGACAGTTCGTTCAAAAAGGGTCGCCGGCTCAACCGTTGGGGTATAGATCCGGTTAAATCCAGATTGCTCTGCGGCAGTCTCAAAAGCTTTCCTTAAGTACATAAAATATTTTTGCTCGGCTGGCAAAATATCGCGCATCCCTCTCACTTTTTGAACAACTTTTTTACTCAAAAGATTAGACCTTTTTTAAATCCCCTATAAATCCTTAATCTATCGCTATTTTAACGCACCAGGGAAGAAAATCAATACCTTTTACCAAGCTACTTAATCCTTTTGGCTCCAGAGACATCGGGGATATCTTTCAGGGCATGCAGGAGGTCAGAAAGCTCTGCGAGCTCGACCATCGAAAGCGCGAGGACAACTCGACTAAGGCTGGAGCCTTTCTTATGCTCATTTGTAATTTTCTCGATATTAACACCGTAGCTTGCAATCACATTCGAGATGTCTCTTATAAGGCCTACTCTGTTTTCGGCTAGAACCTCAATTTTTTCGATATCCTTTATCTCGTCTCTCCAAGGATTATAGTAGTAAAGTCTCTCTTCTTCTAGGCTCTCTAGGTTAGAACAATCCTTTCGGTGGACCGTGAGTCCTTTGTTCCTGGTAACATAGCAAATAACCTCACTATTTTTATCTGGCTTACAGCACGGCGCTATATTCACCTTAAGACCTCCTAAATCGGCTTTTTGGGCCTTTCTCGGCCTTTTTGTGACCTTTTTTATGGGTTCTGGGATAAAGGGCTTACCGAGGATAATCTTAACCGCTTGGCGTCTTGTAACGAGCCCCTCGCCTACCGCCGCATAGAGGTCTTCGACCTTCTTAAAAGAGCTCTCATCAGTCAGAGAGTTAAAAATCTCTGTTTCAGAAAGAGTATCTAAGGAATACCCCAGTATCTCAAGCTCCTCTTCAACAACTGCCTTTCCCTCTTCAGCGTTCTTTTCATAATTAAACTTTCGGAGGTACCCTCTAATATGTTGCTTTGCCTTGGAGGTTTTAACAAAATCAAGCCAAGCTCTTTTGGGGGTTCCGTTTTTCACGGTGATGATTTCAACTACATCCCGGGTCTGTAGCTTGGTATCGAGAGGAACAATCTTCCCATTTACCTTTGCCCCTGTGCACCTATCACCAATGTCACTATGGACATCATAAGCAAAATCAACTGGGGTCGCTCCAACCGGAAGGTCAAAGATATCTCCCTGAGGAGAAAAGACATAAATCCGGTCATCTAGAAATTCAAGTTTTAGGCCCTCAAGATATTCATCATATGATTCAACCGAATCTTGCCACTCCTTGATTTGACGCAAGAACTTGGTTTGCTTTTCTGAGGCAAAGACTCGACCCTCATCGAGCTCAGCACTACTTTTCCCTTTTGATTTCTCTTCGGTGTAATGAAGATGCGAGGCGACTCCATATTCGGCCTCTTCGTGTATCTCTTCGGTCCTGATTTGAATCTCGACAATCTTACCCTCAGGACCAAAGACAGTCGTATGAATCGAGCGGTAGCCATTTGGCTTTGGGGCGGCGATATAGTCTTTGATCTTATCAGGCAGCGGACGAAAGGTGCTATGAATCGTCCCAAGCACCTTGTAGCAGTCCTCGACTGAGCTTGTGATAATCCGAATTGCTACCAAATCATAGACCTTATCAAAATCCCAATCAATATCTGCCCTGGTTATCTTTTTGTAGAGACTATAGATATGTTTGGCGCGGCCCTCTACTTTAGCTTCTACTTTTGCCTTTTTTAGCTCATCATTAATGGTCCTTTTTACCTTAAGGACATATCGATCGGCTGCTTTGTAACGCCGGTTAGCCTCTTTCTTAAGCTTCTTGTATTCGGTGGGGTAGGCAATTGGAAAAGCCAAATCTTCAAGGCTCCCTTTAATCTCCCCCATCCCAAGACGAAGAGCGAGAGGAGAAAAGATATTTAAGGTCTCAAAGGCAATTCGCTGTTGGTCTTTCTTTGGGAGGGCTTTTAGGGTTTGCATATTGTGAAGCCTGTCGGCCAGCTTGATGATAACGACCCTTACATCTTCGCTCATCGCCATAAAGAGAGAGCGTAAGTTCTCATTCCTTACGTCAAGGACCGCCCGCTCAACTTCCTCGGGGTTTGAGTACATTGAGAAATCTACTTTACGAAGATTCGAGACACTCTGGACTAGGCTTGCGACATCGCTTCCAAACTCCTTTTCGACCATCTCTACTGAGATGTCAGTATCCTCAACGACATCGTGCAAGAGAGCGGCCGTAATCACATTATGGCCCATCTTTAAATCAAGTAGGATTCTGGCAACCGCCAAAGGATGAGTGATATATGGGTCACCAGACTTTCTTTTTTGACCTTTATGGGCAGCATCAGCAAACTTGTAAGCCTTCTCAACAAGCTTCTTGTCGAACCCTTGAGGTAGGGTAATATCTTTGAAGAAATCTTTAGGCATAGCTATTTTCTACTCTCCCGAAAATCTATCACCCTCGCTTCAATGCTCTTATTCCCATTCCAAATATTATATTTCAAATTAAGGACTAAATCGTATTCTCCTTCTTTCATCTCCCGTTCCTCACGGAAGGCAATTCCCCCTATTTTTTCCTTATCGATATCAATCTTAAACTTAAGATGACCCTTATCCTTCCCAACCCGATTAATATTTGAGACTGTTGCTCCCGGAAAAAGGAAGATTGGTTGATGATTACCATAGCCAAAGGGTTCCATCTTTAGAATATGATTCATCGTTTCATCATTTATATCCGTCTTCTCTATCTTAGTATCAATCTCGATCTCTTTTTTAAGCTCCTCTAGCTTTATCTTATCCTTGGCTATCTGTAAGATCTTGTCCGAAAAGGCCACAAAATGTTCCGAAGCAACTTTAACTCCCGCTGCCTTCGCATGCCCCCCAAAGGAGAGGAGGCAATCCTCACATTCGGTGAGGGTCGCTGTAATATCAAAATCACCAACCGAGCGAGCCGAACCATGCATCTCCTTACCATCATCCTCAAAAACAATTACAGGTCGTGCGTAGCTTTCGGCTAGCCTTCCAGCCACTATTCCAACAACCCCTCGGGGCCAATTCCGAGAGGAAAGTAGAAACATCTCTGCTTTTTTATCACCTTTTTCTATCTCGGCTCTTGCCTCCTCAATAATCCGGTTACAGAGGTCTTGGCGCTCACTGTTAAGTCTACTGAGTTCTTTTGCAATCTCCTTTGCCTTTGTTTCTTCTTTGGTTAAGAGTAACTCTAAGGCATTTTTAGCATGCTCGAGCCTTCCTGCGGCATTAAGGCGGGGCCCAATCACAAAACCAACATCATAGGCCGAAACTTCACCCTTATCGATTGAAGCCATCTTCATAAGTTCTGTAAGACCAACTCGCTTTGTCTTTGAAAGGACCATAAGGCCGTATTTTGCTATAATCCGATTATTACCCGTTAGAGGCATTACATCGCAAATAGTTGAGAGGGCCGCTAAGTCAAGGAGCCATTTCTCTTGATTTTCGGGTATCTCTTCAGGAAATTCTGCTTGTACGGCCCGGGCTACTATAAAGGCCATACCACCCGCCGAAAGTTCATAATTCCCCCCATCTTTCGTAAGAGCAGGGTGAATATTAATTGATTTCTGGGGTAGCTTCTTTTTGTCAACCTCGTGATGGTCGATGACGATAAAGTCAAGGTTCTTCTCCTCATCGATAAGCTCTCTTGAGGTAATCCCACAGTCAACCGCAATTACCAGGTCCCCTTTATTCTTAACTATCTCCTTTAGGGCTTCCTCATTCAGCCCATAGCCTTCGTCTGTGCGATGAGGGATGTAGGTCTCAATATTTTGCACACCTATTGTGTTCAATGTCTCTGAGATTATAGCGACTGAACAAATTCCGTCTACATCATAGTCTCCGTAGATAACAATCTTCTCATTATTATCCTTCGCTTTATGTAACCTAGTAACCGCTTCTATTATCCCCAAAAAGTTATCATAACTTACCAAGTCCTCGTATTTAGGCTCAAGATAATCCTCGATTGCTTTTTTGTCCTTTGAGCCCCTATTGGCAAGGATCGAAAGAAACCATTTTGGTAAATCTAAAATGGGCTCCCGGTTACCCCACCCAGATAACATCTTCCAATTTTGCTCCCTATTTGACATAATAATAGTATAACATAAGGTAATTTATGGAATCAGGGGAAAATAACGGTGATCGGCAAAACGAAGATACTTTAGATAAAGAGGTAAGACCCGAGGGGGAGCAGCTTCGGATTGACATACCTAGTCCTGAGAGTGAGGAAGAGACACCCGATAGACAATCCTTTAACTATGTTTCGAAGATGCAGGAATTTTTGAACTCTAAAGATAAGGGTGATGAGAAGATAAAAGACCTACTGCTAGGATTTTGCTATGACTTTGGGGGTAGCCTTTATGAGTACGAAAATACGACTGATGAAAATAAGTTAAAAATCATTGAAGAACAACAAGATAGGGTTCAAAGGATATTATGTAAAATAATATTCGACACAAAGGCAAAAAGAGAGAAAGCAATAGAGGTCCTGGGAACTAAGGTTATCCCAGGATCAAGAGAAGAGCTTGCAGCCGCAGAAACCTTTGAAAACCGTTACAAAGACAACGAAATACCAAGAGAAGAATACAGGAAATCGGGCGATATAAAAAGGGAGTTAAGAGGGGCTGAAGCTTTAATCCTCTTGATTCAAAACTATGATGACCCTAAGGTCTCCTATTCCAAAAGCCGGACTTATCGCGAGGCCGAAACAGAAAACAGGCAGTATGACGTCAGTAATTCCGAAGAAGCCAAAAAGGCAAAAGAAGAAGAGTTACTAAAACGAGCTCAATATTCACTCTCAAGGACAAGGATTGTTCAAAAACATGGTAAAATATTAAATTTCTCAATCGAAGGAGAGATAATGGAGGTTGCTCGAAGATTCGCAGATATCCCAAGAGTGAATAAAAACAAGGAATCATCATCTCTTGATGATAACTATAGGAGAGGGCTACTGAAATATATCAGAGACAACGTTAGTGATGAGGAGCGGGATGCCTTCATAAAAATATTCAGAAATAAAGAAGAATATCAAGCAAGGATTATTGCAAGATTAACTGAAAGTACTTATTCGAAAGAACTCTCAAAAAAAGAGAAGGATATCCTCGCAAAGGAAATCATTAATCATAAAATACTTAAAGAGGCCCTCAAAATCATTGGAGAAGCGGTCTAGGCTGACAATTTCTTCTTTTTCTTAAGCTCCTGCCAGGTTATAAGAAGCGGAGAGGCCACAAAGAGCGAGGAATAAGTACCGGCCAAGATTCCAATTACAAGGGTAAGGACGAAGTATTTTGTTGTCTCTCCCCCAAGCAGGAAAAGAATTAGAAGAATTGACCACACTAAAAATGAGGTGTTAATCGTCCTTGGAAGCATCTCAAGAAGGCTTAAATTAACAGTTCCTTCAAGTTCTGAAGCACCTTTTTTGATTAGATTCTCGCGAATACGGTCAAAGATCACGATCGTATCATGAACCGAAAACCCAATTACCGTGAGTAGCCCCGTTATAAAAAGCGGGTCAACCTCAATATTTAAGAAACGGCCCAAAAAGGCAAAGACCCCAACTACTATTATGGTGTCATGGGCCAGTGCAATAATTGCCGTAATCCCAAAGCGGAATGAACTAGCCGGTTTTGGGACCCTCCTAAAAGAATAGCCGATATAGAAAATGATTATAAGTGAAGCGAGCGCAATTGAAACAAAGGCATTTTGCGTTATCTCAGAAGAGATCGTCGGCCCTACTGTCTCAAAAGCTACCTCTTCTACCCCATCACCAAAGAAATCGCCTATGCTCCCAGAAACCTTTCGGTGCTTCTCCTCATTAATCTCCGCAAACCTAATAGAAAGGCCATTATCACCAACCTCTTGAATGACAATCCCAGAAAGCTCATTACTTTCGGCGAATTCTTGCGCTTTATCCTGATCGGTTGTACCCCGTAACTCTAGCTTTGAACCCCCTGTAAAGTCAATTGAGGGTTTAAGCCCCCAAAGAAGAAGTCCCGCGATTGAGGGAATCACAAAGACCATCGCGAAAACATAGTACCATTTACGATGTTTCATTAAGTTCATACTGACTCCTCCACTCTAAAGAGCCACCTATTTTGCACCTTTTTAAATCTAATTGCAACTGCCATCAAGGTCTTTGTCCCTATAAACGTCGTTGCAAGACCAACAATGATACCAAGGATCAATACAACGGCAAAGCCCCGAATCGTCCCCCCAGCGGTATATAGTAGCGCCGCAATAATGGCACTAACTGCATTTGAATCCCTGATCGAAGGCCAAGCATTCCGAAAGCCAAGCCTTATAGCCGATTCAAATGATTTACCATTTCGAAGTTCTTCTCTGATTCGCTCAAAGACAAGAACATCGGTCTCCATCGTCATCCCAACCGAAAGAATAAGTCCGGCGATCCCACCCATCGTCATCGTAATTCCAAGTAGCTTTACAATTGCAAGCATTAAGATAAGATAAAGACCAAGTCCAATCGTAGAAAGGACACCTTGAAAGCGATAAAAAGCAATCATAAAAAGAGCCACAAAGATAATCCCAACTGCTCCGGCATAAAGACTCTTCTCGACCGATTCTTGACCAAGCGTGGCTCCAACTTCTCTTTGCTCTATAAGCTCAATCGAGAGCGGTAGCGCACCTGCGTTTAGCTGAATGGCGATGTTTTGGGCCTCGGCGAGGTCAAACTCTCCAGAGATAACACCCTTACCCCCAACAATCTTTTCGTTTACGGTGGCGATCTGAAGTGGCTCATCGTCAAGAAAGGTCGCAAGAGGTTGACCAACATTCTCCTCGGTTATTTTGGCAAATTCGTCTATCCCCTCTCCTTGAAATTCAATCGAAACTTGAGGATTCCCAAGCTCATCAAAAGTCACGTCTGCTTTCTTTAAATCTTCTCCGGTAAGATCGGTTGCTACATACCCTGCTTCTTGGTCGATCGTCTTAAATTCAAGCTTAGCCGTCTTTCCTATTAAATCTATCGCTTCATCAATATCTGTTACCCCCGGCATCTCAACAATCAGACGATGCTCCTCACCTGACATCGCTGTCTGGACTATTGGCTCTGAGACCCCAAAAGAGTTCACCCTGCTTTCAATATTTGCCGCCAGTGACTTCATCGCATCATTAATATCACCAGGGTCAACCCCTTCTGTCTTTGCAACATAAACGAGTCTTGCCCCACCTTGAAGGTCAAGCCCCTGACGAACGTCATAGTCCTTATCCCAAAGAACCTTACCCCCTACTTCTATCTTAGGATTACCGGGAAGGGCAATCAGAAAAGAAAACCCGGCAACGAGCAAAATAAAAAGAAACTTAAGAAAAAGTTTGTATTTCTGTTTCATTTACCTAATTTTATAACTTAAACCGAAGATTGTAAACTTCTACTCAAACAACCATCCAATTGCCCCTGAAAGGGCATCGATGATAGCATCAAAGATTGATTTAGTCGCCTGCGGCGTAAGTACCGAGGTATCTCCTGAACTTCCTTCATTCCCACTAGCATCTTTTGAGATCACTCTAAAGTGATAAGGACTTGAGGTCTTAAGCTCAGAGATAATAACAACATGGGAGGTGGTATAGGCAGAATCTTCTTGAGTTCTACTGGTATAGTCTCCGGTAGAGCCAATCCCATACTCTACTTGGGAGGTCGAAGCTTCATCAGTCTCCCAAGAGACAACTAGTTGACCCTTAGCATCAATCCCAAACCCTTGAATATCAGTCTCGGTGGTGACCTCAGAGACCTCTGGGGGTCTGGTATCAAAGTCTGTCTTGACTCGATTGGCATCAGAAGTAGCCAAGTTACCGTAAGAATCCCTGCCTTTAGCCGTCATTACATACTCGGTGTTATCTGAAAGACCAGTAACAAGGATTTCATGCTTCTCTGTTAGTTTAGATTTTGAAGCTTCCTTTGTGGCTCCCCCACTTGCGGCTCTAAACTCAACCACTGATGATAGGGGGACATTAGACTCCCAAGTTACCTTTAAGGTTGAGGTAGCGGTGTTCTTTTGTTGCTCAAAGCGAACATTTGAGATTCTTGGATAGATTAAGGTACTAAAGATGTAGTTATCACTCTCCATGTAGTTACCATCAATATCTGTTCCAGTAATCTTAAAGTTGTAGGTAGTGGAATGAGAGAGGTCCGAAAGCTTAATGGTATGCTTAGTGACACTTGAGCCTGACCGGTCAGTAATGGTGTTCCCATATGAGGTCGAGGTGCCATATTTAACTTGCGATGTAGCACTAGAAGTGGTCTTCCAGGTCACAATCGCGGAATTAAGAGAGACATCACTTACTTCTACTTCCGAGATACCAGGAGCAGTACTTGTAACAAAGGTGTAGTTCTGGGAGTAGGCGGCAGATGCGGCATAGTCTCGCTCTTCATCGAGTGATTGAACGCGGAAGTTGTAGGTCGAGGATGGATCAAGACCAGAGAGAGAGACGGTGTGGTCGGTTGTGGCCGTTAGAGATCCATTAGAGAGTGAGTAGGAATCGTCTTTTGAGTATTCAACGAATGAAGAAGAGGCCCGGTTGGTGCTCCAAGTAACAACCGCTCCGACAGCTGTTGCCGTGACATCAGGGCCGGAGACAATAGTTGGTGGTTCGGTGTATTTACCGGTTGGTTGGTCTGAGACCACACTTGAAGCTGGTGATGTGGCTCCAGCATTATCAACGGCGTAAATCTGGTAGTAGTAGGTGGCACCCTGGGTGAGACCAGCTTCTGCAAAGGTGGTAGTTTGAGAGGTCCCCCTTAATTCGTAATCGGTACCATTCTCGGAGCGATAGACTTTGTAACTTGAACCGGCTGGGAAAAAGGTTGGCTCTTGCCAAGAGATGGCTAGCGCCCAGTTTTCGATCTCGCGGTTAGAGACATCAGCAATTGAAGGTGAGAGTGGGGCGCTGGGAGCGGTCGTATTAGCGATGAAGGCAACACTCTCTCGATTGTCTTCAGCATAGGAGACATTGTTTAAGCTATCGACTGCCATTAAGTAGAAGGTGTTTGATTCCGGAGAGTGTTTAGTTGCGGCTGAGATTGGACCATAGACATAGTCATAGGTATCACCGGTATTAGGGCATTCGGCGTTAAAGGATAGGTTGTCTGAGGCAGGGGTTTCCGGTTCATTACCAAGGTTAATTGGGACAACATTTGAATAGGTAGGGATCTCGTTAACCACATATTGGTACTTAAGGACCGACAGACCGGCATTAACAATATGTTCATTCCAACAGAAAGTAAAAGAGTTTTCGGTGTTTGAGTTTGGAGTAACAAGAAGGGTACCTGGGTCTGGAGGTTCTGGAGCATTGGCCGAGTAGTAGAAGGTATCAGCGTACCAGTTCTCTTCTGTATCAGTGTAGTTACCGGCATTATCGACCGCTCGAATGTAGAGGGTATTTTCACCGTTTTCAGGAGCGGGGTTAAAGGCAACGTTTTCAAATTTGGTTACCCCTACTGGAAGGTTTACCCAATCGGAACCCACGACTGAGGTTTTGTATTGGTAGTAAGAGATACCGGAATCCTCATCAGTCCCCTCGTTCCCGGTCCAGTTGTAGGAGTAGGAGTTATTGGGGGTATAGCCGATTGGAACCTTGGTAGCCGCTGTTGGTGAAGTAGGAGCGGTCTCATCATATTTGTAGGTAAAGATAGCAGAACCATTTACGGGAGTAGTTGAGAGGTTACCGGCATTGTCACTAACCCTTACTCGAAGGTAGTAGATATCACCAGAGGAGGCGGTATCAAGGGGGTTGGTATCGACATTAGAGAGATCGACGTTAGGTAAAGTAAAGCATTTATCTCCCCCATCGTGTTCGAGGCCAGCCGTGTAGGGGTCGGCTGAATCAGAATCACCAAAGTAGATGTAGTAGCAATCTATCCCTGAGCCACCTTCTTCATCTACGACACCAGAGATTTCAAGGTATGGGGTTACCTCATTAGTAAAGGAGCTATTTATGATTCCGGTTCCCTTACCGGAATCGGTCCAGGCTGAGGCTGAACTTGGATTGGTGGGTGCGGTAATATCGGTACCATAAGTAATAGTGTATGAAGTAAGGATCGGGGTATCCGAGCCGTCAGAGGTAAAACTAGCTTTAATTTGAACGTATCTCCAGTTGTCAGGAGGGTCATCAGGGAGGTCATCCCAGGCAGTATTATCCCCCGTAAAGGTAGTTGGGTTACCATCGGTATATATGGCGGTCCCAAGATCTACCCAGCCATTGACCCGTTCCCCTGCTGTTGTCGTATCCCAGGTGATACCGCCAAGGCCATCAGACTTACCGGAACGGGCCGAGAAGGCAATGGAGGTGTTTACGGGAATTGTGACCTCAGCTTCAAAGTTAGGGTTAGCATCCCAGGAGCCAACCCCAATCCAGTTCATATCAAGAACGTTGGCATCTTCTGGAGAGGAGTAGGTGCCAGAGGTCACATAGCCGGAAGAAGCAGTTTCTTCGACGCCAAGAGAGATAGTTGGTTCGTTAGCAGCTGCTTCAAAAAGAGCAACATTATTATAAAAATAAGTCGTGTCACAATTGTTATTACCGTTCTGATTTACGCGAAAATAGATCGCGTCCTCATTATTAACGGTTGTTTGAACATCGTAGGAATGAGTGCTTGCGTCTGTTATTAGTTGACTAAATAGCGAAGAGGAGTTTTTATAAATCCTGGCAATTATCCCCGTGCTACAAGCAGTACCACCCGTACCCCCCGGCAACCGAATAGTTCCGAAAAGTACAGCCCTATAGCTACCATTACTAATCCATTTTCTGGCAGAATCATAAGAAGTTGGATGAGTAGCATTAGATCGCAAATAACAATAGGTTGCTTGCTGCCATCTCGTCCCCGTCCAAGACATATTTCCATAAGCAGACCCAGTATAATATTGATAGAACCAACTTCTATAACCTTGGGTCCCCGAAAAATCACTTTCGGCATAATAGATATCTGTTACTACCGAGTCTACAGAAGATGAGGCAGTTGCACTGGGGTTACCATAATATAAAGTGATATTATTATTTTCTCCTGGCTTGAACCATATATCAGCATTATTAGAATCTATCTTCGACTCAATCCAATATGGTATTTCAACATCAGCAGTTTCATCATAAAAACGTATATCATCAAAATCAATTTGCATATCTGAATCCCATAGCAGATTAAATCGAACTTGAACATTCGATGAAAAATTATTAACATCAATATCTTTCTTTCTTGACCAAGTCCCTCCACCATTATTTGAGAGGAAATCTACTTCAGTTGACTGTAACATTAAGGTATTCCCATTAGTTGTCAGGCTTGCTCCTAAGCCCCCCTCCAAGAATTCCTCTTCCGTATCAATCACAATATATTGTTCCGTAAGAGCTGCCTGACCCATTCCCGGGATTATAAAGGCCCCTACAAAGAAAATAATAAGTAGCAAAAAGGCAGATACTCTTGCAAAGCTTTTGTGTTTAATATGTTTGAATCTTTTTAAATATTTATTCATTTTAAATCCTTAATAACCATCCAATAGTATTTCTGAGTGAGTTAATAATCGCATCTAAAACTCCTCTTGTCGCCTGCGGCGTAAGTACCGAGGTATCTCCTGAAGTCCCTTCATTCCCCGAGGCATCTTTTGAGATCACCCTAAAGTGATATGGGCTTGAGGTCTTAAGCTCTGAGATGATAACAACATGGGAAGTGGTGTAGGCAGAATCTTCTTGAGTTCTACTGGTATAGTCTCCGGTTGAACCAATCCCATACTCTACTTGGGAGGTCGAAGCTTCATCGGTCTCCCAAGAGACAACTAGTTGGCCCTTAGCATCAATCCCAAAGCCTTGAATATCGGTCTCGGTGGTAACTTCTGAGACCTCTGGGGGTCTGGTGTCAAAGTCTGTCTTGACTCGGTTAGCATCAGAGGTAGCCAGATTACCGTATGAGTCTCTTCCCTTAGCACTCATCACATATTCGGTATTATCAGAAAGGTTGGTCACAAGGATTTCGTGCTTTTGGGTTAGTTTAGATTTTGAAGCTTCCTTTGTGGCTCCCCCACTTGCGGCTCTAAACTCAACCACTGATGATAGGGGGACATTAGACTCCCAAGTTACCTTTAAGGTTGAGGTAGCGGTGTTCTTTTGTTGCTCAAAGCGAACATTTGAGATTCTTGGATAGATTAAGGTACTAAAGATGTAGTTATCACTCTCCATGTAGTTACCATCAATATCTGTTCCAGTAATCTTAAAGTTGTAGGTAGTGGAATGAGAGAGGTCCGAAAGCTTAATGGTATGCTTAGTGACACTTGAGCCTGACCGGTCAGTAATGGTGTTCCCATATGAGGTCGAGGTGCCATATTTAACTTGCGATGTAGCACTAGAAGTGGTCTTCCAGGTCACAATCGCGGAATTAAGAGAGACATCACTTACTTCTACTTCCGAGATACCAGGAGCAGTACTTGTAACAAAGGTGTAGTTCTGGGAGTAGGCGGCAGATGCGGCATAGTCTCGCTCTTCATCGAGTGATTGAACGCGGAAGTTGTAGGTCGAGGATGGATCAAGACCAGAGAGAGAGACGGTGTGGTCGGTTGTGGCCGTTAGAGATCCATTAGAGAGTGAGTAGGAATCGTCTTTTGAGTATTCAACGAATGAAGAAGAGGCCCGGTTGGTGCTCCAAGTAACAACCGCTCCGACAGCTGTTGCCGTGACATCAGGGCCGGAGACAATAGTTGGTGGTTCGGTGTATTTACCGGTTGGTTGGTCTGAGACCACACTTGAAGCTGGTGATGTGGCTCCAGCATTATCAACGGCGTAAATCTGGTAGTAGTAGGTGGCACCCTGGGTGAGACCAGCTTCTGCAAAGGTGGTAGTTTGAGAGGTCCCCCTTAATTCGTAATCGGTACCATTCTCGGAGCGATAGACTTTGTAACTTGAACCGGCTGGGAAAAAGGTTGGCTCTTGCCAAGAGATGGCTAGCGCCCAGTTTTCGATCTCGCGGTTAGAGACATCAGCAATTGAAGGTGAGAGTGGGGCGCTGGGAGCGGTCGTATTAGCGATGAAGGCAACACTCTCTCGATTGTCTTCAGCATAGGAGACATTGTTTAAGCTATCGACTGCCATTAAGTAGAAGGTGTTTGATTCCGGAGAGTGTTTAGTTGCGGCTGAGATTGGACCATAGACATAGTCATAGGTATCACCGGTATTAGGGCATTCGGCGTTAAAGGATAGGTTGTCTGAGGCAGGGGTTTCCGGTTCATTACCAAGGTTAATTGGGACAACATTTGAATAGGTAGGGATCTCGTTAACCACATATTGGTACTTAAGGACCGACAGACCGGCATTAACAATATGTTCATTCCAACAGAAAGTAAAAGAGTTTTCGGTGTTTGAGTTTGGAGTAACAAGAAGGGTACCTGGGTCTGGAGGTTCTGGAGCATTGGCCGAGTAGTAGAAGGTATCAGCGTACCAGTTCTCTTCTGTATCAGTGTAGTTACCGGCATTATCGACCGCTCGAATGTAGAGGGTATTTTCACCGTTTTCAGGAGCGGGGTTAAAGGCAACGTTTTCAAATTTGGTTACCCCTACTGGAAGGTTTACCCAATCGGAACCCACGACTGAGGTTTTGTATTGGTAGTAAGAGATACCGGAATCCTCATCAGTCCCCTCGTTCCCGGTCCAGTTGTAGGAGTAGGAGTTATTGGGGGTATAGCCGATTGGAACCTTGGTAGCCGCTGTTGGTGAAGTAGGAGCGGTCTCATCATATTTGTAGGTAAAGATAGCAGAACCATTTACGGGAGTAGTTGAGAGGTTACCGGCATTGTCACTAACCCTTACTCGAAGGTAGTAGATATCACCAGAGGAGGCGGTATCAAGGGGGTTGGTATCGACATTAGAGAGATCGACGTTAGGTAAAGTAAAGCATTTATCTCCCCCATCGTGTTCGAGGCCAGCCGTGTAGGGGTCGGCTGAATCAGAATCACCAAAGTAGATGTAGTAGCAATCTATCCCTGAGCCACCTTCTTCATCTACGACACCAGAGATTTCAAGGTATGGGGTTACCTCATTAGTAAAGGAGCTATTTATGATTCCGGTTCCCTTACCGGAATCGGTCCAGGCTGAGGCTGAACTTGGATTGGTGGGTGCGGTAATATCGGTACCATAAGTAATAGTGTATGAAGTAAGGATCGGGGTATCCGAGCCGTCAGAGGTAAAACTAGCTTTAATTTGAACGTATCTCCAGTTGTCAGGAGGGTCATCAGGGAGGTCATCCCAGGCAGTATTATCCCCCGTAAAGGTAGTTGGGTTACCATCGGTATATATGGCGGTCCCAAGATCTACCCAGCCATTGACCCGTTCCCCTGCTGTTGTCGTATCCCAGGTGATACCGCCAAGGCCATCAGACTTACCGGAACGGGCCGAGAAGGCAATGGAGGTGTTTACGGGAATTGTGACCTCAGCTTCAAAGTTAGGGTTAGCATCCCAGGAGCCAACCCCAATCCAGTTCATATCAAGAACGTTGGCATCTTCTGGAGAGGAGTAGGTGCCAGAGGTCACATAGCCGGAAGAGGTTGACTCTTCGGTGCCAAAGGAACACGTAGGTTCAGTGGAGGCATATTTTCTTACACGGATATTATCGAAATATTGAATTCCATTATATGCAGCAACCCCTACTTTACCACTAAAAATGGCTCCGTCAGTTCTGTTTACAACCTGAGCCCCGTCTATATAAGAACTGAAGTTTGTGCCTTCGTTAACTATCGTTACCTTGTGCCAAACATTTGCCGTTCTTTGACTGTCGGTAGTATTACCATAAATATCACTCGTAACCCCGCTAATTACTTTACTTAATCTGGCGTCAGTCCAGGAAACTCTTCTCATCGTAAACCGGTATAAATCACTTGTTGCTATATATCGACTAAAAATTGAAATGTGATTGGCTACACTGTCCCACTTAACATCTGCATCATAAATATAATCCTGACCAGAGTACAACTCATTTACCATATAACTATACTCTGTTCCATTTCCTTGCGTTAATACTCCCCCTGTTACACTCCAGGTAGATGAAGTACCATTTATTTTGGTCCAATTGTCATAATTACCATCTTCAAAATCATCAAAAAAATCAAAAGTATTAAGCCCGTTAGATGAATTAGTTGCACTACTATTTCCATAATACATATAAATATCTTTAGAAGCCAAAGCAGGAATATTTGTTTTGACCCAAATAACTGTTGTGGCAGTATTGACTCCAGATTCAATCCAATAATATAGCTCTGTTGTCCCGTCAGAATCAGTAAAGCGAATATCGTCCCCGTCAGTTTGCATTTTCCCAGCAGAAACTATTGCCTGCGTATTTAAGGTTATCTTTAACTGATAATCATTTACAGCGTTGCCACCCGTATTATCAACCGTAATCGACATCCTATAGCTCCAACCACCTCCTCCGTTGTTCGAAAGAGTGTCAAACTGTTCTGGCACTAGCTCCACCTGATTCCCATTTGTAGTCGTATTGTCCGAAAGGTCCCCCTCTAAGAACTCTGCTTCTGAGTCAATCGCTATGTTCTGCTCCGTAAGAGCCGCATACCCTTGGTTTGGTAGAACAAGGGCTGTAAATAGTACCGAGAAGATATAGAAAAAAAGGACCGCTACATGAACATGATGCGAGTATTTCTTTTCGTGCCATTTTTTGTACCACCCTATCTTTGTGGCTCTTTGATGAAGGTGATGGGTTGTATGGAATCTAAAGTTTCGGAGATGACCCAAAATCCCCTTTTTCTTAGGCGTAATTTTGTTTCCTTGTAGCGTTCCGATAAATCCCCCTAATGATAACTATATTTTCGCAAATTTTTGAGTCTCCGTCAACTTAAAATATGACATTTAATATTATGAGTTATTCTCTTACTGCGTTAGAATAATAGATATGTACTATTTTGAAGTATTACCCCTCAAAAACACCGGTCCTGAAAGTCAAACCTTTACCTACGAGTTTGAGGATAATCTTAAGATTGGTTCAATCGTTCAGGTCCCCTTAAGGAACCGTAGGGTACGAGGGATCGTATTTGAGGAGGTAAATAGACCGAGATATAATACTCGAGCCGTCGAAAAGATACTCTCCGTGGAACCAGTCTTAAACTCAAATCAGATTAAACTAGCTAGAACTATCTCTGATTACTATTGTGTGAGTTTAGGCGAAACCGTAAATACCTTTCTCCCTTTTGACTTTGGGAAAAAGCGAAGAGTAGTAAGTAATCACAAAATACCAACCAAGAGTAGCGAGAAATCCCTTAAACTAACCCCCGACCAAAAAAAGATTTATGAGGAAATAGAGAAGGCAAAACCCAGTTCAAAACACCTCATTTATGGTATTACGGGTTCCGGTAAAACTGAGGTCTACCTCAGGCTCGTCGCAAACGCTCTAAAAAGAGGAAAAGGTTCGATAATTCTCGTCCCTGAGATTGCCTTAACACCTCAGACTTTAGGTCGTTTTGAGGCCAGGTTCCCTGGTAAGGTAGCTGTTTGGCACTCGGAACTTAAAGAGACTGAGAAGTTCCAAACCTGGAATGAGGTTAAATCTGGGAATAAATCTATTGTCCTTGGGGCCAGAAGTGCTATCTTCCTGCCCGTACGTGACCTTGAATATATTATTATCGATGAGGAGCACGAAGGGAGTTACAAGCAGGATAAGGCGCCAAGGTATGAAGCCGGGAAAGTAGCCGAGTGGACCTCTAAATTTACAGGTGCAAAGCTAGTCTTAGGGACAGCTACTCCAAGGATTGAGACATTTTATAAATCTCAAAATGGTGAGTACCAATTTTACTCAATGAGTAAGAGAATTGTTCAAGAATCTCTCCCTCCGGTCTCGATTATCGATATGCGAGAGGAATTTAAGAAAAAGAATGGTAGCATCTTCTCAGATAGCTTAACGGATGCTATTGCTGAGACCCTAAAGGATAAAAAGCAGGTCCTACTTTTTGTGAATCGCCGAGGGGCCTCTACCTTTGTAGTTTGCCGCGACTGTGGCCAGGTTGAGAAGTGCCCCAAATGTGAAGTGCCATTAATATACCATCCATCTGAAGGTGAGAAACTAAAGTGCCATCATTGCGAATATGAGAAAGATATTCCGGTTGTCTGCCCAAATTGTAAGTCACACGCTATTAAGTACTTCGGACTTGGGACTCAACGAGTTGAGATTGAGGCAAAAAAAGCCTTCCCAAATGCCAAAATTAAAAGGATGGATCGCGACACAACAAAGAAGCGAGGTTCGCATGAAGCAATTTTTACAGATTTCCGGGACCAAAATTATGATATCTTAATCGGAACTCAGATAATTACTAAAGGTTGGGACCTTCCTAACGTTAACCTGGTCGGTGTGATTGCAGCCGATACCACTTTAAACCTTCCGGATTTTAGAAGCGCCGAGAGGACCTTTGGCCTTCTTACCCAGGTCGCCGGTCGAACCGGAAGGGGCTATCACCCCGGAAAGGTGATTATCCAGACTTATTCCCCGGATAACTATGCTATAAGGTACGCAAAGAGTCATGATTATTTAGGGTTTTATAGCGAAGAGATTGAAAACAGAAAAGCCTACAAATACCCGCCTTTTTCGAGCCTTATAAAAATAATGTATAAGAATAAGGATGAAGAGCTGATAAAGATTAAGGCGACTGAACTAGCATCAAAGTTAGAAAAGGCCCTAGAAAATGAGAATATTCAGATTCTAGGCCCCTCTCCTGCCTTCATCGCAAAAAAACTCGGCTATTACCGCGAGCAGGTGATTATTAAGGTGATTCACAAAGACGAAAAGAAGACCGACGAAAAGATAATCGCAATAGTAAAAAAAATAAAGCCCTTACTCTCGCGTGGCTTTACAATTGATGTCGATCCAGATAACCTGCTTTAGTAGATTATTTCCCGTTCTTCTCTTCCTTGGCTCGCTCGGCCTCTTTTTGCTCCTCAAGAACGACCTTATGGGCTGCCCTCTTCGCTTTATAGAATTGCTGTAAAGAAAAGACAATTAAAGAACCCATCATAATCCCAAGGAAGTTTAAGATAAAGATTATAAACGAAGTCCTAATAAGCTCGACTGAAAGGTGTCCAATCCCAATTCCAAGGACTGAAAGAGGCGGGACAATCGAGATCGCTACCGCAACACCTGGAAGGGCAGAGTTAATATCTTCGTTCGTCCAGGCAAAGGTTGCTGCCGCTCCAGAGATGAGAGCAACAATAACATAAAGGATATTTGGCTGAATGCTCATCACAAAGTTATTTTGGGCCATTCCATCAGGGAACAAAAACCCTAAAATAAGGGATACAATTACTACCATCAAGATTGAGCGCATCGTTATGAAGGCAGAGCGATTAACCAGGCTGACTTCCCCAGTCGTTATTCCAAGAACAATCGCAAGGATTGGAGAAAGGAGTGGGGTTACAAGCATCCCTCCTATTATAATGGGTGTGTTGTCCATCAAGATCCCACAAGCCACAATAATAGCCGAGAATACTAAAAGAAGATTGTATGGAGATCCGGGATGTGATTTTTCGACCAGCCCGGCCACCACCTTTTCTTGATCGTGTTTTGATACTTTGAGTAATGCTTCTTCTGACATTATAGATATTATAATTTAAAAATAATCATATTAAAAGAGCACCCTAAGATGCTCCTTTAATAATACTGACTAAAACAAGAAGAACTTTACATTCTTAAGCTCTGCGATTTGAGCAAGAATAGTCTCTTCTAACTCCCCGATTGCCTCACCCTTCTCTTCTATCTCCTGATACTGCACGTCCAGAGAGGCAAGCATACTCGCCTCAGAGTCTTCAATGTTTTCAACATCAGCTGTTGCCTCGTTCATAACTTCCTCTAGCTCAGATATTGTCATATTATCCAGATTATCAAGTGCGTTAGTATACTTATCTTCAATTGACTTGTATCTAGCCATCTCTTTACCTACCTCATCCATCATCTCGGCAAGGTCCGTGGTCAGGGCTGATATTTGAGTGTAGTACTCTATCAGGTTGGCTTTAAGGTCTTTTGCTTTTGCGGGCACACTCCTTGATTCGAGTTGAGACACATTGCTCATCGCCTCAGCTGAATATCCCTCAAAGGTAGCCTTATATTCTGAAAAGTCCATATTCTCATAATCCATATTGGCTTCATCAAAATATTCTTCCCACTCAGCCGTCTTTCCGACCATTGCCTCAGAATCTACCGCAAAGTTTTTAACCCTCGTGCCGTTATAGAAACCAAAGGCGAGTACTGCCATAACGAGAACCGCAATAATCGCTACAATTGCTATAATAAGGCCCTTTTTTGATTTTGGCTCTGGTTTTTCAGTTTGCTTTGTCTCTTTTACTTCTTCTGCCATTTTTATCACCCCCTTTCTAATAATATTCTAAACTTACTCTTCGTCGGTAACTTTTACTTTCTTCTTCTTATCAATATCTTCACACCCTGGAACCTTAATCTTTTTTACAATGATATAAATAACAAGGGCGATGACAATAAAATCAAGTAGAGACGATAGGAAGCTACCATACATTATCCGAGAACCCCCAACCTCCACATAAACGCTCTCAAGGTCGTCAAACCGCCCCAGAAAAATCCCGAGTACTGGATTCACGATATCAGATACCAGAGAGTTTACGACAGTAGAAACCGAGGTACCTAAGATAAAACCGACGGCAAAACCAACTATCCCTTGCTCTGAGACAAAACTCCAGAAACTCCTTACTTCTTTGTTTACAAATTTTTTTGGCATTTTACTCCTTAATTCCTTAGTACTTAAATGGACGAACCATCATCATATTTTTAAAAGCATTTACAGATTTTGTGTCACTATCGATCCGCCAATCCTTCTCTTTGTTAGCACTAAACCAATAGAACTGCTCAACCCGCGGGAAATTTCTTGTTAATTGATTTGGTATTTTACTTATCCAATCAGCCTTCACGGTACCACCAGTTCCAGCTGTAGCTGTTTCTACGATAATAATTGGCTTTCGAGTTCTTAGCCTGAGGATTTTTGAATATTGGTCTTTAAAGACTCCATTAAACTCCGTTCCTCCGTGATCGTATCCACTTATGCCAACGTAGTCAATATAGTTATCTCCTGGAAAATAGTTCTTTATCTCATTACTCTCAGTGCTAGGAAAATTCTTGTTATTTACAGACCAGACGAACTTTACATTACTAGCCCCCTCTTCCTGAAAGATATCGTAAATATGTCGCCAAGCCGGTACATAATCAGTTGGGGTATTACCGTTAACGGTACCGCACCAAGAAGCCCAATTACCATTCATCTCACTCATTGGCCGAAAGTAGACGGGAGCACCATGCGCTTTAAGTTGTCCGGCCCATTTCCTTATATCAACATCATGGGTCCCATTTGAGATCTTCTTTAAACTATATTCAGGTTGATTAACCGGATTTCCGCTCGGATTTCTAGGCTCCCAACCAAGCTGGAGCACTCGTCCATCATTTTTTAATCTGGTACCAAAGTTACTATCGAAATTCTGCGTAATTGCTCCGTACCATAAAAAAGCGTCAAACTTTTGACCCCCAAGCTTACTCTCAAGTATAGAAAGTTCGCCGTAAGTAGTAGTATATGCTCCAACCTTAACCTCACTCCTCCTCATCGCTCCACTATCATATATAAAGTAGATACCGGTCGCAATAAACATCACAACGAGAGTGGCTAGAATCATTTTACTAAATTTTGGTTTTTTCAAAAGTTCCATTTTACTCCTTTATTATACACCCTTATCCAATTCTACCAGCTTCCCCCGCCACCTCCGCCAAAACCGCCACCAGAGAATCCTCCCCCGCCAGAAAATCCAGAGGAGGAAGAAGAGGGTGGGGCGACCATATTAGAGGTTACTGATGAAGCAAAGCTATTCATATTATTGACAAAAACAATTGGGACGAACATTCGACCAGATGGGTCATCGTACCAACCCGGAGTACCCTTGTAGATTCCCTCGAACTGTTTGGCCCATTCTTTCTCGACCGATAAGGCCATCGCATAGGGTAGTAACTCCTCAAACTTTTTAGGGGTTTTCTCGGGAGCATTGTGGAACTTGATCCGATCACTTTCAGCCACTTTCATATATTCTCGAAGGCCCAAAACCTTTTCCTTGGCCAAAACACCCTTCTCAGTTCGTGCCGGCATCGCAATCCCAAAACCCATAATAATGAGAGTGGAGACAATAAACGAAGGAATAAAGATAAAAGCCGTCACTCCGCTCGTAAAAATGCCCGTAAGGCCAGCTAAACCCGAGCCAACAATTCCAAAGGCCACCCCAATTCCAATATATTTTCCAATGGTAGTTGAGACCTTACTCTTAAAATAGCCGTCTGTTACTAGCTTATCGTGAACACTTGTTTTTATCGAAAAGACATGAGTGTAGAAGTCATCCTTAAGGGAACTCATCTTGACCTCATTACCTGCTCCAAAAATACCCGAAAATAGCGTTTGGTCGAAGGGGGTACCCCCTTTAAGTTCCTTCAACTTAATTAAGGTATAGTCCTGCCCTGAGAGGAATTTCTTTTCTTCTTTCCTTATCTTAAGGTAGCCTTTAGTTGCTAGGTAAATGATTTCGGCTGAGATGTCTTTGTTATCGACTCGATTATCAAGCATGGTCCCGACCTCAATCGGGGTCATCCCATCAGGAGGACTATATTCAGCGATTATTGTCCCCCTACCTTTAGGATCCCGACCATGTTTCCACCAATGCCTGAGCATATATATAAAGACAAAGGCAGGAATCGCAAAAGCGACTAGAACAAGTAAGCCTATCACTGTACTTGATATTCCAGAACCCATAAAACCAGCAGAAACTACCTCAAAGGTCCCCTTAGGAAACCCAACATCGATCGAGAGACCCTCCTTCGCCAAGAGTCCACTATCACCAAAGGTGACAACATTACCAGAGATATTACTACTTGCACATTTATCGGTCGCACCGTACGTACCAGTAAAGCAGGCCATCCTTACCTCAGACTCAGAAACACTCTTTGGGAATGTAACCGTAGCGCTAACCCCTTCGACAGGAACATTCCAACCTGTACCATTTACATTCCAATAGAATTCGTCTCCCGATTCATAATATCTTAAACCACCTTTTACTTGATAGCTAATTACATAAGTATGCTTCCCACTAATTGTACGATCAGGATCACCAATCTTTAGGACCACGTTCCCATAACTCGTAGACTTCTCATACAGAACGCTAGAACCGATATCGTCAGTCACATCAATCTTTGAGATATTGATATATACCTTCTCGCCATTATCTAGGGTATATTCATAGGGGATGTAACGATAGATCCCATGACGATAAAGAGACCCAAAATCATAATCAACTGTCTCTGTCACAGAGATAATGCCCGACTCTGGTAGTTCGTATCTGGCTGAGAAATTCTTAACACTTTCGGCGGCCGCATTTGCCGGGAAGGTAAAGAAAAAGGCAAGAAAAGCAAAAGCTAATAAGAACTTTTTCATATAAATATGTTATCAAAGAAAGGCCGCTTATGCGACCCTTCCTTGTATAAGATCTTATACAACCACCGAAGATCTACTTTTTCTTTTGGTTCATGAAGTAGTAGACACCGCCTCCAACAACAACGACGATAGCTAGCCACCAATACCATGCTAGTCCTAATAGTTCCATTAATATCACCCCCTCTCGTGTTTAGATAATAACAACTATATTATAGCTTTCTGAAATAGATCTGCAAGTTATAGCCTCCTTGAATCATATGCCCAGTGCAAAAGGGCCTGACGTTGTCTTGGGCGACAACGGGTGTCACCCGGTAGACAATTCTTCTTTATTTGCCCCACATGCCGCTTCATCTGCTTCCACCTTCCTATCTGCCTCTGATCCTCATCTGGTATCCTTCGACCCAAGTAATATCTGGCATACCATTGAAACCAGCCCCTTGGGTCCTCAGGATAGATCCAACCTCTCCTTTGCCACTCAGTAAGTGGCAGGCTAGCATCTACCTTAAAATAATTTAATGCAGGATTTTTGACTTTTGGGGAAAGTTTGGCATGAGTAAACCAATCCTTTGGGAATTCCTGCGCCCCATCTGTCATATATTTTCCACCAAAGACTCCGAGCTGAAGCATTTCTTTAGGTGTTAGTTCTGGCTTAAAGTCAGGGTTAAAATTTACACCCGTCGGTTCCGTTAGGGTGTACCTGTAATTCTTCTGAAAGTAATCATTAACGATTATAGTTCTTTGTTTCATTTTCATTTTCTATCATCCTTGAAAGGTGACGTAGGTCCCAGCGCAAAAGCGCTGGAACCTACTTGTGAGTACTCCCGTAAATCCCGAGCCTTCTCCTTTCGAACTCTATGACCTCACCGAGAATTTCTCTTATCTTGATGTAGATTTCAGCTTCTTTCCGAGCCGCTCTAAACCCTAAGAGATACTCATCTTGGATTTGTCCGCCCGGAATATAGCCATCTGGGACATCATAGCGAGAGAGCTCCTCTAGAGCTTCTTCCTCGGTTTTGAGAGCATAGTAGCATGCTCTACCGAACTTCACTTCGTCGACTACGATAATCCCGTAGTAATCAACAAAGGTGTCTCCGAGTCGAAAGAATAGCTCCCTGATACTCTCGTCAAGTTGCAACCCAAACACCTCCTTAGTGCTTCGGGTAAGTAGCATCAGTATTATATTACTTAATTAACTTTTTTAAAGCTTGATTTCGGTGCGCCACAAACTGGACACTTATCTGGTGCCTCACTTACCGCAAGGTGACCACAACCCTGACAAACATAGTAATCAGTAACGGGAAGGTCCTTCATCTTATCGAGAGCTTCTTTGTAGGCCTCGGCGTGTTCTTTCTCCACCGTTAGAGCCCAACTAAACGATGTGGCTACATCATCTCTTTCTTCCTCCTTAGCATGAGAAACCATCGAAGGGTACATATCATTAAACTCTTCCGTCTCTCCCGAGATAGCAGCCTCAAGGTTTTCGGCTGTTGTACCTATACCGCCCATCTTTGAAAGATAATTTAGGGCATGAATTGTTTCACCCTCAGCGGCTGCTTTAAAGAGCTTCGCAATCTGGGGGTATCCCTCCTTGTCGGCTTTCGTGGCAAAAGCTAAGTATTTACGGTTTGCTTGTGATTCGCCAGCAAAGGCTTTTTTTAAGTTTTCGTCTGTGTAAGTCATTCTATTTCCTTTCATCTATTATTTATTACTTTAAATTTCTTTAATATTTTTCTTGCTTCTTCTTTAACTGGCACCGCCCCAGGATGTTCCCGCTCAATCTCTTTTCCGATAATCTCAAGTAGCTTTAGGGGATGTTCCTTTTGAAAATTACCAGCAAATCGGTACTTTATTATATCACGATAGTTCACCGGTATTTCATCTTCTACGTATTTATGCATGAACCTCGGTGCAAAAAGATAGATTTGGTCAAAATTATTCTTTCTAGTTACATTTAGAAACTCCTTACGAAAGTCAGTCATAAAGCGCTTCTCGACCTCCTTTATCTTGGGCCCATAAACAGAGCCGGAGCCAAAGTACTTTCCCCTGCCGAGCCTTATAAAGAATCCTTCCCGGTCAGAATATTTCGGCACTCGTTCACCAAATTCAGTTACTAACGAGAGGAAGCCTTTTTCGGCCATATAGAACTTACCGTTCTCCCTCCCCATTACTACAAGAAGGGTTTTCTTACTGATAAATTTAGGATATTCATTTGGTATTTTCATAACAACTATATCTTAACAATTTAAAACCTGTTATCTCTCGTTATTTATTACAAATTTCTATTTCCAATTCTATTTAAGCTCACTTTTTGTTAAAATATAGCTATGAAACTAGAGATAGTTAAATACCCAAATCCAATACTCACGGAAAGATCAAAGAAAATCTCTCGAATTGATGATTCGATTACAAAGCTTGCTCAAGATATGATCGAGACGATGAAAAGCTTTGATAACACTCAAGAGGTAAGTGCCGCGATGGCGGCCATTCAAGTTGGGGTACCGCTCAGAATGACAGTCCTTCGCGATGGAACAGAGTTCTTGCCGATTATAAATCCAGAGATCGTAAAGCACGGAAAAGAAGAGTTTTCGGATATTGAGGGTTGTATGAGTGTTCCCAAGAAATACGGGCAAGTAAAAAGATACAAGAAGATTAAGGTCCGGGGGCTTGATCTTTCCGGCAAAAAAATTGAGATAAAAGCTGAGGGTTTTCTAGCCAGGGTCCTTCAACATGAAATAGATCATATGAATGGTAACTTATTCCTTAACAAAGTCCCCAAAGACGAAATATATCGTCTATCAGACAATGGAAAGCTAATAAAATGAAGATAGCCTTTCTTGGTAGTCCGGAGATAGGAGCAATAGTGCTTAGAGACCTTCTTAGGGCCGGTCTTATGGTTGAGGCCATTATTACAAGGCCAGACAGACCTAAAGGTAGGAGTAATAAGCCCGAAAAGACTCCGGTAAAAGTCTTAGGTGAAGCTAATGACATTAGGATATATGAACCAAATGATAAAGAAGAGCTTACTAGGGTTGTGAGAGAGATTGAACCGGATATTGGGATAGTCGCAGCTTATGGGATGATTATCCCCGATGAAGCACTTGCGATTCCCAAATATGGGATGATTAACTTCCATCCTTCACTCCTCCCGGAACTTCGGGGCCCTTCACCTATTCCTATGAGTATTATGTGCGGCTATGAAAAAACGGGTGTCAGTATAATCCGAGTCTCTCCTGAAATGGATGCCGGAGATATTTTATTACAAGAAGAAGTGAAACTGATTGACACCGAAACTACGCCTAAACTCTCGGAGAAACTAGCCCACCTGGGTGCAAAGATGATCGTAAAGCTGCTACCTGATATTGAAAAGGAAGTGATAAATCATCAAAAGCAAGATGAGAAGAAAGCTACCTACACCAAAATGATAAAAAAGGAGGATGGCGAGATAAATTGGCAAGAATACGAAGCTAAGGGAGTAGAGAGGGCCGCGCGAGCCTTTACCCCTTGGCCTGGTATTTACACCCATTTCAAGGGTAAGAAGCTGGATTTGTATGATATTAAGGTTATAGATAATGATATTGAACCAGGTAAGGTCACAAAAATAGATAACCAAATATTAATTGGAACTAAAAAGGATGCAATAGCACCGGGTGCGGTTAAGATCGAAGGGAAAAAAAGACAGGATATAAGGAATTTTGTCTGCGGGTATTCTGATTTTGTAGGAGGAAAGCTTGGTAAAAGAGATTGAGTTCTACCAGTCTTAACTAGCTTAAATCTTTATTCTTTTTGTTTTTTCGAGATACTCCCCACAAAAGAGCACTACCAGTTAAGGTCGCGATTTCACCGATCCATAAAGTCTCGGGCCCTGAATCATTTAGTTCGTTGTAGCTTGTTGTTGTACTCTTCTTCGTCTCTCTTTGTGTGGTAGATACTTCTTCCCTTGCATTAGATTCTTTGGGGGCCTCTGGGACCTCAGTTAACGGTTCTTCCTCTACCCCCTCCTCAATATTCCCATTGCTAGTAACCTCATCACTAAGATTACCTTGCCGATATTCAATAATCCCATAGATAGCTCCGGTAAAAATTAGCACAAAAACGAGTATAAAAACATAGTGCTTTGGTTCGAGTTCTTTAATTCTATCTACAAATTTACTAGGCATATATATATTATAGTTCAAATATATTCAATTTATTCGTTATTTTATCCATTTCCTGCTTAGATAAGAGCAAGCACCGAGTAAAAGGGACGAATCCTTAAACCCAGAAGCAAACTCTTATCAAAGCAGGAAACTTAAAAGGTCCAAACCAGAGAAGACTCATTGTAATTGCGAAGAAGCTTGGGATCAAATTTATGCGTATCCCGCTTTGTTTGACACGTTTGTGTCCTTCACGATTACCTTGGCGCATCCCCAGTAAGGACCCTCCGATGTAATCTAGGTTGTAAATATACTCTATCTTAACAGTGTGCGCACATAATATCATATATATTGATTGTTGTCAAGCTTTTTTTGGCTCTCTAACCTTTAGCGGGGTAAATCCGTGCTCAGCTAAGCACGAAAAACTTGTAGCAACAAGTTTTTAGATGAAAGTAGTACATTTGGTTTTAGAATTACATAAATAAAAGTGCTAGGCTCTTA
>JAQVJW010000008.1 GCA_028694925.1 Patescibacteria group bacterium
CAAAAGGTGAAATAGATAAAAAAGAGTTTGAAGAGAAAAAGAAAGCTCTTAAATAATATTACTTGAGTCAAAAGTTCGAAAACTGCTCTTAGAAAAGTTCCACACTTCTTCAACTACGCTCCACCAATATACTTGTGTCTTAATAGATTACTGCACCAATAATTATCAAGCTTTGCAATGTTACCCAAAGAGTATTTGAAACAATTACAGGCTTTAGTTTGTGTATGACTCCATAGGTTAGCCAAATTAGACAAAGAGTAGTATATAAAATCCAAGTTAAAGCAGAAACACCAACTGCACTTTGAGTTGAGAAGATATCATATATTTGAGGAAGTGTGGTTACGGGACCAAAAATACTAACAATTAAGACAAACCTGTCAAACTTGTTTTTCCAATCATCCTCGTGACTGTGTTTTTTGTGATATTCCCCTTTATTTAATAGATGTTGCATATACCTATAGTACTATATAGTTACATAATAAGTCCAAACATCGTTCCCGCCAGCTCCACCGATAACGCAATATCTTAGATGTGCTATAATCCTGTCATGAAAATATTTGGCATTTACGCAAAAGTTGATCTTTATGGGAAACCAGACTGGCTAGATAACTTTATATCAAAGTATAGTAAGCCTTTCGATGTCCACATTACCCTTAAACAGCCTTGCTATATCGGAGAGCCCCAAGTTTTACCAATTAAGAATTCTGTATCTAATTTTTTCGAAAATAACAAACTAAAGAAAATTAAAATGACTTTTAATACGTACTCGATGGACCACAGCCCTAGTTCTGGTAAAAGTAATAATCATATAATGGTTCTTACCAAAAACAAAGACATTATCAAGATCCAAAAAGCGATTGTTGCACTACTGAATGAATACACTGACTACTGCGACCCAATAACCGAACAATATGAGGTTAACTTTGAACCTCATATTACTATTGGTGTAGATTTAGACAATCAAAGATATGAAAGAGCGTTAACGGAATTGCCTCCAGATATCTCTATAAAAGGAGAAGTAGCCGAAGTAGTCCTAGTAGTTGCTAACCCAGAAGACAAAAAAGTTGAGGAAGAACATAAAACAATTTATAAGCTAAGATAAGCTCAAATATTGTTCCTATCCTCCGCTAATATCAACTAATATTTATGATATAATTCAAATATGGATAAACAGCTATTATTAAAAACCTTCCGTAACACTTTTGGCGCTGCTCTATATATATTTTTGGTATCACAACTCATGCAAAATGGTAGCAAGCTCTTTGGCGAGACAGATAGTACTCTGACGCCCTTCTTCATGTTACTCCTCTTTTCTCTCTCGGCGGCGGTAGTTGGGGGACTAGTACTCGGATTTCCAGTTTTACTATTTTTCGACGGCAAGAAAAATGATAGTATCAAGGCCGCTATATATAGCGTCGGTTGGCTTTTTGTGTTTTTGGTAATTGTTTTAGTTTTAATGCTTCTTATGAAATAGTATGGCTAAAAAGAAGATCCTCTATCTAACTTCGAGTGCTGGGGGTGGCCATAAGGCGGCGATGGCGGCTATTATGGAGGCAATTGATCGAAACTTTCTCGGAAAGTATCTTCAGGAAAGTGTTAATCTTTTGTCCCTTATGACTCCTAAGGTCGAAGAGGCCATTGTTAAGTCATATATGAATATTGTTGGTGTTTCCCCGGCTACTTACAAGGCTTTCTTTGAGCTTTCGAATAACAAAAAGGCAACAGCTAACTTTGACAAACTAGTTTATCCGGTTTTTAAGAAAAAGATCGCCGATTTTTTCAAAAAGCCACCAACTATTATTGTTTCTACCTTTCCGTTTATGACCTATTCTTTTAAGAAGTATATAGAAGAGCAAGGACTTTCGATTCCTTTCGTGACGCAACTGACCGATACAGGGGAGGTCCACTCGGCTTGGCTTTCAGAGCATTCAGATTACTTTATCTCTCCATCTTCTGAGACCTCTTTTTGGCTTACGGAACGAGGAGTACCAAAAGAAAAGGTGAAAACCTTAGGATTCCCACTTCGAGGCTCCTTTCGGGAAAAGTATTCCCGAGAAAAAACTTTAAAAAGTCTTGGGATTAAGGGTGCAAGGCAGGTTGTTCTCTACTTTAATAGTGGTTGGAATACCGAAAAAGCCGAAAAAAGGCTTAAAGTCTTGGACGATGCTCTCACTGACACCGCTATTATTATAACTTGCGGTAAGGATGAGAAGTTAAAAGAGAAGATAAACTCTTTCGATTACCAGAATCAAGTAATTGCCCTTGGGTTTATCGATAATGTTCCCGAAATCTTTAACGCGGCTGATATCGTTATCACTAAAGCCGGAGGGGCCTCAACGGCTGAGGTGATTGGGGCCAAAAAACCGGCCATTATTATGGACGTAGTACCAGGTCAAGAGGAGCCCAATGCTCATTTTATCGAAAAAATGGGCTTTGGCTATATCGAAAAAGACGCTGAAAGTTTAGCCGAGAGGCTTAAGTATATTTTTGAAAGTGACGATCTCTCTAGAATGGAAGAGAATCTTAAAGCCTATCACCTCAATGACGAGTCAGAGGATCAGATAGCGAAATTTGTAGATAGTCTATCTTGATTTTTCCCTTAGTTCTCTCTGTGTCTCACGAGCAATATCTTGTTTTTTCTTTGTTTCCCGTTTATCGTGAAGTTTTTTACCTCGCCCGACCCCGATTTTAACCTTAATCTTCCCCTTCTTATCATAAACCGAAAGGGGAACTAGGGTGATACCCTTTGGGGCCACTTTTCCAATTATTTTATCGATCTCGGACCGAGAAAGAAGAAGCTTCCGAGACCTTACTGGGTCATATGAATCTAAGCTGGCGCTTTTGTACTTTGCAATATGGGCGTTTGTGAGCCATATTGCATTACCCCTTATTGTTGCGAAAGCTTCTTTTAGGCTAATATTTCCGCTTCTAATTGATTTTACTTCAGCACCCAAAAGGGCTATTCCGGCTTCGTACTCTTCGAGTATTTCGTAGGAAAAATAGGCTTTTTTATTGCGAGCGTATTCCATAGGGTGATTATATCAAATTTAAACTCAAAATTGGTAATTTTGGCCTTACGGGAGTATAATAGCAGTATGATTCAAGGCGAAATTAAGCGCACTCTTTTTGAGGCTATAAAAAAAGCTTATCCTGCGATAAACCCCGGTGAGATAAAAGTAGAACGAACCAAGGACCCTCGTTTTGGGGATTACACCTCTAATATCTCACTTAAGATATCCTCCACGGTTGGAAAAGACCCTTTTATTGTCTCTGCTCGGATCGCTGATAATATAAAAAGCGATTCTTTTACGGTAGAAGCCGTTTCGGGATTTATTAACTTCAAATTAGCTGAAGATTATTTTCAAAAAAGGCTAAAAAAAATCCTAACCGAAAAAAACAAATATGCTACCTCTAAGGTACTAGCTGGGAAAAAGATTCAGGTTGAGTTCGTTTCCGCAAACCCCACCGGGCCAATGCATATCGGGATCGGAAAAAGTGCTTTTGGCGGTGACGTAATTGCCAATGTTCTTACGCGGCTTGGGGCTAAAGTCGAGCGAGAATACTATGTTAATGATGCGGGGACGCAAATAGAGATGCTTGGGAAATCGGCTCTTGCCGCAGCTAAAATTACAAAAACTAGTGATGAGATCTATCAGGGTGAATATATCGATAAATGGGTTCAAGGGAAGAAGCGAGAGCTTGCCCGAGAAAAAGAAAATCCCAAGAAAATTGGGGAAAAACTAGCCGCTGACATCCTAAAAACTTATATAAAGCCAGCCCTGAGTGATATGAAGATTAAATTTGATAATTACTATAGTGAGAAGAGCCTTGAGAGTAAAGGACTTATCAAAAAGACCCTCACTGATCTTGAGAAAAGAGGCCTAATTTATGAGGAAGAAGGAGCTAAATGGTTCCGCGCCTCAGAGTACGGGGACTCAAACGACCATGTGGTGGTCCGCTCCGATGGTGAACCTGCCTATTACCTTTCTGACATTGCCTATCATCACGATAAGTTGATTGAGCGTAAATTTGATAAGGTAATTGATCTTTGGGGGGCCGATCATCATGGTCATGTCCAACGGGTTCAAGCGGCCGTTAAGGCGATGGGTCAAAAAGGAAAACTCGATATTATCTTAACTCAGCTCGTGAGGTTGGTTCGTGACGGAAAAGAGTTTAGAATGTCGAAAAGAAAAGGAGTCACCGTAACGATTGAAGACCTTTTTGAACTGATTGGGGGGCCCAAAAAAGAGGCCTCTGATGTCGCCCGGTTCTTCTTCCTATCCCGCGCCTTTAACACTCACATGGACTTTGACCTTGATCTGGCGAGAGAGCACACCGAGAAGAACCCAGTCTATTATGTCAAATACGCTCACGCGCGGATCTGTGGAATTTTAAGAAAGGCGGGGAAGATTAATACAGCCCGGGCCGATCTGATGCTCCTTACCGATGAGCGGGAAATAGAGCTTATTAAAGAACTGGCGAAATTACCAGAGATTTTAGTTGCAATTGTGGCCGATAACGCTTATCCGGTTCATCATTTAACTTTTTATGCTCGAAGTGTAGCTCAAAAGTTCCACGCTTTCTATAATGATTGTCGAGTGATAGATAATGATAACCTTGCCCTCACCAAGGCTCGGCTCAAGCTTGTTGAGGCGACTCAGATTGTCCTTGCTGTCGTAATTCTGGATTTGCTTGGAATCGATGCCCCCAAGAAAATGTAGATGAAGTTTAAGATATTTTACCCCATATTACTTATCACCCTACTTTTAGGTGCATACTTTCTTATAAGCAACCGGAGTGAAGAAGGGGAACAGATATCTAGTAACGAAACTACAGAAGTAGTCTATTTTGTACCAGTTACAAACTATTTTTCAGAACTTACCGATGTTAAGAAAGAGGACCTCGAAAAGTCAGGGATTGTGACTTTAAGGGAGGATGAGGAATATCTCCCGGAATATATAAACAAAGAGACGGTAATAGCGGAAGATGACTTTGGGGTCCAGGGCGATAAGATAGCGGTCATAAGATGGGATCGGGTAACCCCGAATCTTAAAACCCTTTCATTTGAGGGTAAATACCTCTGGGATAAGGACGATGTAGTGAAGTATCAACTTTACTCAAGTGTTAATCTCCCTGAAAGTGAGGTAGAAGCGCTCCGCTTCAAACCCGAAAAGCTAGTAAAGATTAACTTTGTTGGGGATGTGATGCTTTCAAGGACGGTTGGGCGGCAAATTTCAAATTATGGTTATAACTATCCTTGGGAAAAGACCAAAAAAATAATCGCTGATGCTGATGTTACCTTTGCCAATCTTGAGGTACCCATCTCTGACATATATCCATCACCCATGTCTGGGATGAGCTTTATTGCTCCAGAAGAGAATCTTAAATACATTAAAGAAGCGGGGATTGATGTAGTCTCGGTGGCCAATAATCATAGTGCGAATTTTGGCTATAATGTCTTCCTTGATAACCTTAAAAACCTTAAAGCAGCCGGAATAGAGGTTTGCGGAGGAGGAAAAACGGAAAAAGAGGCTCGGACTGCTACCGTTATGGAAGCGGGAAATAATAGTTTTGGTTTTTTGTGCCAAAGCGCTATTACTGGTTCCTTGTATGCCGATGATGATTCCGCGGGAGTGCCCTATCTTGGGATTGAGCCGTGGTATCGGGATAGCGAGGCGAGTATCGGAGATCTTATGGATGATATCGTAAGGGCAGAGAAGGTCGCAGATACCGTGATTGTAAGTCCGCACTGGGGAGTTGAATACAAACACTACCCTAACGATTCTCAGGAGCTTGTGGGGAGAAAAGCAATTGAGACCGGAGCAGAGATGGTAGTTGGGACCCATCCCCATGTCGTTCAGTCCCTTGAGTATTACCAGGGAAAGTACATAGATTATTCGCTTGGTAATTTTATCTTCGACCAAGAGTGGTCCCAGGCCACAAAAGAAGGGGTGATGCTGTCCGGGTACTTCTATAATGGTCAGAACGTCTCGTCTATTCTTACCCCTCTTGTAATCTCAAACTATGCTCAACCGGCTTTCGTAAAAAATAGTGCCGCCGCAAGTATCCTTGCAACGATAAAAGAATATTCACTAGGGTTTAACTAGAGGCCGAGGCTATAGACCTTATTCTCAGAAACAAAGTAGAGCTTGTCACTAAGTACGAAGAGATTTCCGATTGAGCTCACATCATCGTTAGCATATTGAGCGAGGAACTTTCCACTCTCATCGAGCCTTATTATGAGTTCATTCGTCGCAAGGAAGATGTCAGCTATATCTGGCCGAGCATAGATATTATTGATGTTATCATAGCTACCCGGTAAGTCAGTGGTTGTAAAGGATTCTTCTGAGCCACTAATATATTTCTTGATGTTGGCATTTTTGTCTACTGTGTAGATACTGCCATCGATAGCCATATCGGTAACATTTTCTAAAGCTACTTCCTCAGGGAAATAATCAACCCCAGCGCCGTACCCAGAGGCAATTTTAAAGTGCTTTTTGATTTGACCTTCATTTTTGGCGAGTAAATAGATGTTGGTACCAAAAAAGTTCAAAGCGGTGGCCTCTTCCCATTCTCCTGGAACATTTTGCTTCGTAACTTCCCCATCAGTGAGGTCGATCTCATAAACTTCCTTGTTTTCGGTGTAGACCACCAACGTGTCCCGGGATTCGACTAGGGTGGCGAGTGAAACGCTACCACCGATTTCGGGGTTTTTGACGATTGTTGCCCCGGTACCAGCTTTCGGGTCGACAGAGTAGACCGAGCCAGAGGCAAAATCAACTCCATAAATCATCTCTCCGTTTGTGTAGATATTTGTGACATTTTCAGTAAATTCATAAAAAAGTCCGGCTGTGTTTCTGGTAATTCTACGGGCTTCATCTTCGGTATCGTTAATCTTTGTGATTAGGGTATTTGCTTCATCATGATAATAGTTTGTGGCTAACACTCCCTCAGCGAGGCTTTCGGCTGTGGCAAGATCATTGGTAGCCTCAGCGTAGTTACCGCCAGTAATTTCTGCAAGGGCATCATTGTAATAGCTCTCGGCTTCGGTGAGTCTTGACTGGGCTTCTGCTTTCTGTGTCTTTATATTATTCGAATATCCCAGGTAACCAACGAGGCCGATTATGAGGGCCACAGCTACGAGGATGTAGGCGAAAGAGAACTTTCCTCCAGGTAGTCGGAGCCTTTTTGTCCTTCCGGAGACGTTTTCTTTTGCTCTCTCAAGGAAAGAAAAATCGAATCTCTCAAGCGAAAGTAGCTTTGGTTTTCTTCTTGTCTCCTTGATCCGGATTTCCTTTTCCTTATCAACTGGCGTTTCAAGGATTCCGTCATCGAGGTCAATTTCGTTATCGTTTAAAGGTTTTTTAGTAGAGATCTTCTCTTCTGAAGTTAGGATAACACTCTCTGCTTCTGGCTCTTTTTTGAAACCTTGGATTTTATCCTTCGCCTTCCGTGTCCCAGATTTAACCGAGGGGACTACCTTGGTTGTAATAAAGGTTGAGGCTCCCCCGAAGGCCTTCCCAAGAAAATCAAAGATTTTAATAGTACCACCAGCGACCCCACTACCAACCTCTTCTAGTTTGTTTTTATCTTCCTTGATCCAAACCTCAGTTTTTTCTTCCACCTCTTCATCAGCAGCAAACGATTCTGGAGAGACCATCTCCATCACAAGAACAGCATTTGGTTTTGCGGCCCCGTTGTCACCAGCAAGAAGTTTTGAGATATTCTCACTGGCGATCTTTGGAGAATTATCGCTGACGAAGGTTTTGAGTTCATGTTTTGAAAGCTTGTAGAATACCCCAGGAGTCAGAAGAACAACCTTATCTTTTTCGGTCAGGTCCCCTGACGCAATGTTTATAAAAGTCCTTTGAGGATTAATCGAATCACCGGATAAATCTTCAGTAACGTGCATTGCATGCTCGCCCCGGTAAAGATACACCTCGGCTTTACCAGCTTGGGTAACGTGAAGGGTGCTCCCCGAAAGAACGGCAAGTACAGCATTTAAGTTTCCAAGCCAATTAATCTGGCCTTCACTAGAACGGTCGGTAAGCTCATCATTAATTTTTGCGAGGGCCTCTTCAAAAGCGGTAAGTGGTTCTTTATCGGTATCCTCGTAGTAGGCATCGTGAAGAACGTCGATAATCTTCTCGATAATCTCTTCAGCGTGTCCGCTTTTATCTTCGAGCTCAATCACCGCATAAAGAGAGCCGTGCTGTTGTTCGTCTGGATTCCGCGGAATATGCTCATAAGCAACAGCTACCGCCTCCTTCTCTTTTGTTTTTTTGGTCTCTGAAAGAACTTTAGCGGTTCTTGAGACTAACTTCTTACCCATATTTAACCTAGCGTAAATATATCATATTTAGAGGGATTTCAAAAGCCAAAACTGCGAAAAGATATTTTTGATGCTAAAATAGGGAAGATGAAAAAGGATTTACTCTCAGGGCTTAATAAATCTCAGATGGAGGCCGTCACTCACAAGGCCGGCCCTGTACTTGTAGTCGCTGGAGCCGGAACAGGAAAGACAACCGTTATTACAAGAAGAATTGCTTGGCTTATAGAGGAAAAGTTAGCAGCCCCCGAGGAGATTTTGGCCCTTACATTTACCGAGAAAGCCGCTCTTGAAATGGAGGAGCGAGTCGATGAACTGGTTCCTTATGGATTTGTCGATACCTATATCTCGACTTTTCATGCTTTTGGTGACCGGATTCTTCGCGACCATGCGATAGAACTTGATTTATCGGTTGACTTCCGGGTCCTCTCAGAGACAGAACAACTAATGTTTATGAGGGAACATATTTTTGAGTTTAGTCTTGAGCGTCTCAGGCCCTTAAATAATCCATACCGATATGCCCGAGACCTGTTGCGTTATTTTTCCAAAATAAAGGATGAAGATATTGGAGAAGAAGAATATCTCAAATATGCAGGAGAGAGCTTAAAGAAGGCAAAGACAGAAGAAGAGATAGAGGAGGCCGAAAGACAGCTTGAGATCGCAAAATGCTTCGCCGAATACAATAACTTGCTACATGACTCGGGATATATTGATTTTGGAGACCAAGTTGTGCTTCTACTCAAACTCTTCCGGGAGAATTCCAGGATACTCGCCCGTTATCAAAAGCAATTTAAATACATCTTGGTTGATGAGTTTCAGGATACTAATTACGCTCAAAATGAGCTTTTAAAGCTCCTTTCTGAAAAAGGCGCCAATATTATGGTCGTTGGCGATGATGATCAAAGTATCTACCAATTTCGAGGGGCGGCTCTTTCAAACATCCTAGACTTTATCAAAAACTTCCCAAAGGCAAAGCAAATTGTTCTAACTGAGAACTACCGTTCCGGGAAAGAAATCCTTGATAAGTCCCATGACCTTATATCACAAAACAATCCCGAAAGGCTTGAGGTTACATACAAGATAGATAAAAGACTCAAGGCGAAAGAAGGTTCGAGCAAAGTAAGTTTCAGCCTCTCTCAAACAATTTCAGCCGAGGCAGATAAGGTGGCCGAAACGATAAAGGAGGAGATTAAGGCTGGGACACCCGAAAATGACATTGCTATACTAGTACGTCGAAACTCAGACATCGAGACGTTCGAGAAGGCCCTTAACGTAAAAGGAATTCCAAGTGTTACCTCATCGGGCGTCGGACTTTACGCCCGTCCTGAGATAATCTCTCTGGTTAGCTTTATCCAGGTAGTGGCAAATCCTTTTGAGAACCTGGCGCATTTTCACTTACTGACAAGTGATATTTACAGGCTTCCGATTGAGGCTGCTGTCTATATGAATGGACTTTCGGCCCGTCACCCGGGCAGTTTAGAGGAGGTTTATCGGGAGGTCCTTGAACTTGGGGCAGAATCAGGAGTAGATCAGAAATCAAGGGATATTCTTGATGTTTATCTTTCAGATCTTGAGGAATACCGTAAGGCCTCAAAAGAACTCACTGCCGGACAGCTAGTCTATCAATTTCTTAAGGAGAGTGGATATCTGAAGGAGTTACTCCGGGGGGCCGGGAAAGATGCCGAGGCGGAGGAAAAGGTCCAAAACATTTCAGTCTTCTTTGAAAAGATTAAAGGCTTTGACAGTGTCTCTCTTGATAAATCAATTCATAATTTTTACCGGAATCTGGATGATTTGATTAAAGCGGGGGAGAACCCAGCCACGGCTGAGATAGACCCTGATCTTCGGGCGGTAAATATCATAACGATTCATAAGGCCAAGGGGCTTGAGTTTGATGTTGTTTTTATGGTCAATCTCGCAAATGAATGTTTCCCAGTCAGAAGGCAGCATGTAGAATTTGAGGTTCCAAAGACTCTTATAAAGCAGAATTTATCGGAGGGGAATACCCATTTACCTGAGGAGCGACGGCTTTTTTATGTCGGGATGACCCGGGCCAAAAAGAAGCTCTATCTCTCGGCATCGGTTGACCATGGTGGGAAGAAGAAATACAAGATTTCTCAATTCGTTACCGAAGCTTTAGGGAGAAGTTTTGAGACGGCCGAGAAATATAAATTGAGTGCTGAAGAGAAGATCACAGAATACCAAAAGGAACCCGAGCTTAAGAAGATGCTTGCCCGCTTTATAGCCGACGATAAGACGATCGTTTTGACTCCTCATCAGATTGACGATTACCTTTCTTGTCCCCTTAAGTTTAAATATGTTCATGTCTTTAGAATTCCTTTGATGCCAAATCACGCTGTTACTTATGGTAGTGCTATTCACGCTGCCGTAGAATACTATCTAAAATCAAAAAAGCGGGGTACAAAAGTAACTCCAAAAGACCTTTATCAAGTCTTCGAAGAGCGTTGGTCGAAGGAGGGTTTCTATACCCGCGAACACGAAGAGAAAAGATTTAGGGAGGGTAAGGTGGCACTTGAAAATTTCTTCTCACGAATAGAAAAGTCCCAAGATTTGCCGGATAAGATTGAGGAACCCTTTTCTTTTGTTCTCGGTGGTGGTGAGGGTAGAACAAAGATTAATGGGCGCTACGATGCCGTGTACAAGCGAGGGGATAAGATCGAGATCAGAGACTTTAAAACCTCAAAGGTAAAGACTGAAAAAGAAGCCCAAAAACGGGCTAAAGATAATAATCAGATTGCGATATACGCCCTTTCACACGAGAAGAATACCGGTCAGATTCCAGATACAGTCTCTCTCTATTTTGTTGACTCCGGTCTTTTGGGTGAGGCGAAAAAGACCGAAAAACAGCTTGAAGTAGTCGAGGAGAATATCTTAAAGGTAGCAGAAGGTATTAGGGAGGCTGATTTTTCAGCTCGGCCGGCTTATGGAGAATGTACCCGGTGTGCTTTTAACTCACTCTGCCCCAAAAAGCAAGGTTAGTACCATTGCCTTTAGCAATAATTTTTGCCATAATTAAAACAGGTCGAAAAGTTAACTAAAGGGGTAATTATCATGATGTCTTCAAAGAACGTACTAATGGCTCTAGGCGCAGTAGTCGCTGTTATGGGGCTACTTGCAGTATTCAACCTTCTTGATTTGGGTACTGAGCCTGTGTGGCACTCTTGGGTCAAGGTTGTTGTTGGTGCTGCAGCTGTCTATGTTGGCTATGCCGACAAAGGCGGAAAATAGTCTAACGGTTCATTCAAAAAGAGGCGATTATTCGCCTCTTTTTGGTTTGTCTATTCTTGAGATATATTTTCCCAAGGCCGCTATATATTGTTTCATTTCGGCTCGAGTAATACCTTCCTTAGGGAGCGGTTTGCCAGTATGCTCGCAAAGGTTCTTCACTGATTTCCATTGTTCGGGGGTTGGCTCTGAGCCGTATTGCTCGGCATTATAATTATAATCTCCAATATTTTCCCTACTCATATCTTGATTCTACCATATAATAAATATATGCGTGACGATAAGTGGCTTTTTCAAATACTGGATGAAGTCTGGGACAAATATTTTCTTGATGTTCCCCAGGATAATGATGTTCGGATAGTTTGGGGAAGAAAAGCTAGAACAAGGCTTGGGAGTATCAAGGAGGAAAGCATAGTGGCCGAAAAAGGGAATAAGATGCATCCTGCTACAATAATTACAATCAACTCACTTTTTAAGGACGAAGCGATTCCCGAGTATGTTGTAACTGCGACGGTTGCTCATGAACTTGCTCATTATGCTCATGGTTTTAGCTCTCCCCTTGAGCAAAAATTCGATAAACCACACGCTGGAGGTGTTATCCACCAGGAGCTTGCAAGGAGGGGACTTGGGAGTTTAGAAAAAAGACAAAAAAAGTGGCTGCGTGAGAACTGGAGGGAATATATTATAAAGCATTTTCCGCCAAAAAGGAGAAGGGTAGTTATAAGGTGGATCTAAAGACATTAAAAGTAGGAGAACTCCCCACTAATTGCTATATCGGAGTTCTGGGAAATGGTGATGCTTTTGTTGTTGATCCCGGTGATGAAGCTGCCCGGATTATAGAGGAGCTTGAAAAGACAAAGGGGATTAACCTTAGGTATGTGCTACTTACTCACGGACACTACGATCATGTGCTCGCGGTCGATGACCTTGCGATCAAATACCCACAAGCAAGTGTTGTGATTCACGAGGAAGATATTAAACTTTTTCAAGAACTCTCGGCCCAAGGCATTTTTGTAAAAAAGATCCTTCATAATCCCAAAGCCGAGGTAGTGGCTGTTTCTGAGGGGTCTACCTTAAAGTTTGGGGATGAGATTATAAAAATTATTCATACCCCAGGACATACTAAGGGCTCTGTTTGCTATTATTTGGGAGATACATTGTTTTCAGGAGATACTCTTTTCTACCATACTTACGGGCGGATTGACCTCCCTTGGAGCGATCCTGGCTCGATGAAGGAGAGTATCGATAAGCTACTGCATTTACCCGATAAGACTAGGGTCTTACCAGGGCATGGTAAGGAGACGACGATTGGGGAAGAGCAGAAATTTGAAGAGGTGAGGGGCAGTGAATATTTTTGATTTTCTTGCAGGTATTTGGAGTTCGATTCTCGAAACTCAATCAATAAAATAATAGTAAAACATAGAGACTATTTTTGTTAGTGCGAGTATCTGGCCTGAGCCTATGATAAAATATGACCATGGAAATTGATACACCTCCAGATAGTGGTGAAATATTAAGTCCTTCAAATGATATAATTTTTGAATGCCGTGGGGATATTTCTCCAGAAACCTTAGAGAGTACGGAAGCTGTCTTTAGGGATGTACTCGAAGAATTAAAAGAGGAATGGGCTTTAGAGACGATGGAACCCTTTGCTGTAGAAGTGTTTGATAACAGTTCATATAGAGATAACTTCTCCGGGCCGGGCCAATGGAAATATAACTTTCTCTTAAAAAGTCCTGATTTGACAAAACTTTATATAAATACCGACATTTTTCAAACGATACCGGAAGATGTTCGTGGGCAAATAAAGCATGAGACGGCTCATATCGTTATTAACCAAGCAGTAGGTGATGATAAGGCATATAAAAAATCCTTGTTACTAAAAGAGGGTCTCGCTGTTCCTGATGAAGGTGTAAACACAAGACTTGTTAAAAAGATCAAACAGGGTGAGATACAAGGCTTGCCTAATCCTATCGACTGCGACAATTACAAGAAGATTGATGGTGATACTAATAAAGAACCCTTTACACAACAGACTGACTATCTAGTAATATTTAGTTTTTGCGATTTTCTCATAAAGCATGTTGGTCACGAAAGAATCAAAAAGATTATTCTTGCCTTGAATGAACACGAAGATTTAGTTACAGCCTACAAAGCTGTAACTAGTGAAGATTTACAAACAGTGGTCACTAAGTGGCAAGATGAGATATCTGAACAATTATAATAAGTCCAAACGTCGTTCCCTATGCTCCACCAATGCTTATTTTATGGCTTTATAGAGGCTTTTTAACATAAATTATTTATTTTTTTTGTCTGGCAAACTTAATATTTGATAAGGTTGTTTGCCTTGAGGAGTTGTAGCCATCTTAGCCACTGATTTTTTAGGTAGAGAGAAGTAAGCATAATGTTCTTCTGGTGTTTCCTTGGCTTTACCAATAACACGCACTATCAATTTCGAATCTAGCCCGTTCGCATCTTTTTCATATCTAACTTCAACTAACACTTTTCCATCCTCATCTCTGGAGACTAAATCTCTCAGTAAGATGTTTGGAGACGTTCGAATTGATTGATCTGAGCTATCAAGCAAAACTGTCGCGGAAGTAACGGAGGAGCCATCCTTGTTCTCAATTTTATTCTTTTTAAATTCTTCTTGAGCTTTTTCACCACCGAAGCCAAGGTTGTTCAAAAACCTTATAATTGCATAACTAGGGGGTGCTTTCTCTGGCTTGCTTGTGTCAAGTACCATACATTCTGCACCATGCTCTCCAAAACTAGACAACAACTCAATAAATATCTCGCTAGCAGAGCTTGCAATTGCTGCTTCGGCTTTATCCGCCTGTTCTTTCGTGCGAAAACACTCAACCCATCTTTCTGCACTTGGATCGAAATAAGTGTCCATTCTCTCTGCAATATGGCGATTATTGTCTATTGCACCTTCAGCTTTTACTGCGGCATTTTTTGCTGCCCACTCAAGGTTTTTTATTCGTTGCTCAGCGTCAAGAATTTCCTTTATTGCATTATGTCTTTCCATTGCTCTATCGTGAGACATAAGAAGACCACCAGAGAGCTCACCCCAAAAACCCCTACTTGGCATTTCGGGCATATTATCTCGTTGCTCTATAAGTGCGTCTTGGTGAGGTTTTTCGGCTTCAGCCATAGCCTCTGCCTTAGTTATATCAGGTCTTGTATCTTCTTCTGGATTATGGCTGATTTTTTCCCCGTTCATACATAACTCCTATCATTAACTACAAAGATTATATCATATAATAACATAGGAGTTCCAAACTTCTTCAACTATGCTCCACCAATGCTTACTTTATACCTTTATAGAGCCCATTTATTAATTTATGTTATAATTTATCTATGAATTTAATTGTCGTATACGGACCACCTGCCTCTGGGAAATTAACTGTCTCTGAAGAGATTTCTAAAAGGACGGGTTATAAGATATTTCATAATCACGTAACAAACGATTTATTTACTATGGTAATGGACTTCTCTGATAAAGATTTTTGGAATGTAGTTGGAAACTTTAGGGCTGAGATAGTAGAGCTCGGAGCAAAAAACGATAAAAGCTTAATAACAACTCTATGTTATGAGCCAGAAGATAAATGGTTTATTGAGAAGCTTAAGAAGGCAGTAAAAAAATATGACGGTAATATCTACTTTGTTCAACTGAAACCATCTAAAGATGTTTTACTAAAAAGAGTTACTGAAGAATCAAGGAAGAAGTTTGAGAAAATAAAAGACCCAGACAAGCTTCACGAATCATTAAGCAAATATGACTACTATTCGGAAATAGATGAGCCCAATAACTTCTCAATAGATAATTCGAATATTGGTGCAAGCGAAGTTGCCGATAAAGTTATTAATAAGTTTGAACTTAAATAGTACGGATAACGTTTACCCAAGCTCACCCAGCCTCCACAGAGGTCCAAACGTCGTTCCCGATGCTCCACCAAATACTTGACTTTTTATTAATATAATGCTATTATAATCTGTTATCACAACTTGGTAACCCCCTGTTGCGTGGGACACGCAATGAACAAAATACGAATGAGGTGAAAGGCGATGGGAGTAGCGGTAGGAGTAATCGCGGTTGTGTTAGGCATCATCGCACTACTGGGACTTTCTGCGATTGTCGATGGTTTCGTGCTCTCGATTCTTTGGGGCTGGTTCCTGGTCCCTCTCGGCGCACCTTCCATCACTATCCCTATAGCAATCGGTATAGCATTGATTGCGGGGATGCTCGTCGACACATCGACCCTTGCACGCAAGAAAGGGGAGGAAGCGTTTAGTGCCATTTTGACTGGCATCTTTCTGCGCCCTATCTTTGCACTCTTCGTCGGCTGGATTGTCACACTCTTCATGAGGTGACACTTCAAAAGGGGTACGGCACCGAGCCTCTAAGTCGCCTCTAAGCGATAATCGGTGCCCTTTTTCATTTCACAATAAGTCCAAACGTCGTTCCCTATGCTCCACCAAAACCTTAACAAAACTTAGAGATTGAAATAATATAATAGGTGACAGGCTAGTGGGCAGCTTAATTTCCACTTTTGCGGGAATCGAGCCTATCAAAGACCACCTTTAGGTGGTCTTTGTGCTTTGTCTACTGGTAATCACTCCTGTATTGCGGTAGGCTATCTATATGGACCAAAATACTCTAATTATTATCACCGCTATTGTTATCGGCTTTGCCGCCCTTATAATCTTCGTCAATAAACGGCTCTCAGATATTGCATCCGGAAAGGTGGAGACAGGCTCAGACCTCTTAAAGGACCTCTCTGAGCGCTTAGATAGGGGACTTTCAGAGCAACGAATGTCTTCCGAGCGGATTATAAAAGATGTTACCGAGAAACTAAAGGATCTTGAGTCGACCAATAAGCAGGTCGTTGGAATTGCTGACCAGCTTCAAGGGCTTGAGAATGTCTTAAAGAATCCAAAGCAACGAGGAATTTTAGGTGAATATTATCTTGAGACCCTACTTAAGAATATATTTCAGCCTAATCAATATCAGCTTCAGTACAAATTCTCAGATGGTGATATTGCTGATGCCGTTCTTTTTGTGAGGGACAAGAAGGAACCTCAATCAATCATTCCGATTGACTCTAAGTTCTCACTTGAGAATTACAATAAGCTCTGTGAAGAGAAACATGAGACTAGAAGAGCCGAACTTGAAAAGCAGTTTAAACAAGACCTAAAAAACAGAATCGATGAGACGGCTAAATATATTAAGCCTAAAGAGAATACGATGGATTTTGCCTTTATGTTCATCCCTTCCGAGGGGATCTATTATGATCTTCTGGTGAATCAGGTCGGGGCGGTTAAGGTAAATACCAGAGACTTAATCGAATATGCCTATAAAGAGAAGAAGGTGATTATCGTCTCTCCAACTTCTTTTGCGGCTTACTTACAGACAGTCCTTCAGGGGCTTAAGGCACTTACAATCGAGAAGTCTGTTAAGGAGATCATCCAAAATGTTGGGAAGCTTGGTACCCATCTTAATGCCTACGAAGACTATATGAAAAAGGTGGGGACTCATCTTTCGACCACTGTTAATGCCTATAATGCGGCCGATAAAGAGCTCGGGAAGATCGACAAAGATGTTACTAAAATTACCGGAGAGGCAATCGGGCACGAGGTTGAAAAGATAGAGCGGCCGAGTAGTGATGATTAACCTGTGGAAAAGTATTAAGCTACTTTGAGCTTAGATAAGCACAACATCTGATGATTCTGACATTATCCACAGGGAAGACATAACAAAAGCATTGACATAAAGCGTCTCTTGTGATAAACTGTTATCACGCTGGTAATGTGCCAACGTCGTACCTATAAAGATAAGAGTCGCAGCGGAGACTGTGAAGATAATAAGCACCCCCCTTGTTTATTATCTTCACCAGTCTCTACTGCTCAAGGTCGATCCGACACATCTTAGGAATTAAGTATTTTCCTAGGAATCAACCGATGGTGAGGATCAGCAAGCTCGCTTTAACCCTTCGGGATTATTGTGAGCTTGTTGGTCCCTACCGGAGAGCGGAGAGGCTCTTACACCTTGTACTTGTCGGAAAGTATAAGATGCACCTTTACTTCTTAAGCCCAAACGTTTGGGAAGAAGTCATACGGGGGACAGCGCTCAAATTGCTTTTGGGGTGAACTAGTCCCCCGATTCTATTTCTTGTAATAATCGCCATAGGGCGGTTTTTTTGTTTCCTTAAAATTCTTTATAAGATATAGTTCATGCTATATACTTAACTTTAGAAAGGGAGGGGAATTGAACTGGCGAAACTATACACGAGGATTAACTCTTAGCACCCTAATATTCGGAGCACTCCTTTTAATCCTGACGATCTTTACATCCCCAGAGCAAGGGATGTTTACAATCATCCTCTATTACACCTCTATCTTCTTTTTTGTGATGGGGCTCTCATCTCTTATCATCTTCTTTGCTCGGAAGTGGTGGACTCATGGGGAAGTAATATATACGGCGGTTAAGGTATCACTGCGTCAAGGATTTTTGTTCTCCACTTTTCTCATCTCGCTTTTTGTCCTTTCTTCCTTTCGGCTGCTCACCTGGTGGGACGGAGCAATTTTGGCTGTAAGTTTTGTCTTAATTGAGTTATTCTTTAAAGCAAGGAGGTAAAGTGAAAGCAAACCCTACAAGTATTGTTACCGGAATGTTTATCCTACTTATCGTAAGCTACTTACTTGTTATGCTCTATACCTATCTATATACCAAATATTTAAGGACGAAGAAGATCAAAAGAAAAAGATTCTTTTTATCTATCGGTATTGTTTCCCTTGCCTGGGTTGCAGCTACTCTTATCTCTGTGATGTTTGCTGGAGGGGCGGGGATGCTAATCTTTGCTGGAACCTCATTTGTCCTTCTTTTTGGAGCCAACTATTTTATATCAGAACGGATGCTTGGTCTTTCGGGTAAGCATAAAGTGCTTTATAGTCTCATCCTAGCTGCTATAATTAATCCTACTTGGTACTTTATCTTGGTATAGCTATGGATTTAAAGAGACTTTCAGAAACAGCAATTGATGAAGTTAGAAAAGCCTCTTCCGCAGAAGAGCTTTTTCGAATTGAGAAGAAATACCTCGGTAAAAAGGGAGAGCTGACTAAAATCTTACGTTCTCTCTCCGATTTACCGGCCGAAAAGAGAAAAGAGACGGGCAAAAACGCTAATATTTTAAAGAATACTCTAGAAGGGGAAATAAAGGCAAAAAACGAAGAGTTGTCTGGTAAGACAAAGGGTGTGGTTATTGACGTTACTGCTCCTGGGAAAAGGATAGAATATGGACATCTTCATCCAATCACCCAAATACTAAATGAACTTATAGAAGCCGGGAAGATGCTTGGCTTTTCAGTTGTTGATGGTCCTGAGATTGAGACCGCTTGGTATAATTTCGATGCCCTAAATACTGATGAGAATCATCCTTCAAGGGATCATACCGATACTTTCTATATCTCAAATGACTTACTTCTAAGAACCCATACTTCCCCGGTTCAGATCCGCTACATGCAGGAGAATAAGCCACCGATTAGAATTTTTGCCCCAGGTCGGGTCTACCGACGGGACTCGGATGCAACCCACACCCCGATGTTTAATCAGCTTGAAGGGCTACTTGTGGACGAAGAGGTAACGATGAGTGACCTTAAGGGGACCCTTCTCTATTTAGTCCAGGCAGTTTTTGGCGAAGAAAGAGAGATCCGTCTGCGTCCTCATCACTTCCCTTTTACCGAACCTTCAGCCGAAGTTGATGTTAGTTGCGGACTTTGTTCGGGAAAAGGATGCAAGTCCTGTAAAGGTGAAGGTTGGCTTGAGATATTAGGGGCTGGGATGGTCCACCCTAATGTCCTTCGAGCTGGGGGAATAGACCCCAAAAAGTATCAAGGATTTGCTTTTGGAATGGGGATAGAGAGGATTGCAATGCTCAAATACGGCGTTGATGATCTGAGGGCCTTTTATGATAATGATTTAAGGTTTACGGAGCAGTTTTGATGAAAAACAATTTTGTAAAAAACGTTACGATTATTAACATCATCATAACTATCGCTCTTTTTGCTTTATTTGTTTTTTTGAGCCTTAATAATAAATACCTTCATGGTTTTGATGAGGTTGTAGCTAATTCAATTACCATGATGGCTGTTTTTTACCTGCCTCTTTATATAGTAGAGGTAATTTTCTTTCTTTGGAAAAAACCAAATTATATTAAGTCTTATGGCAATTCGTGGAAATACCCGCTGTATGTTACTCCAATAGCAGTATTGGCCTCTACAGTATATTTAGCAACATATCTCCTTCTAATGATATTTATCATTCTTTTTAGCCTCAGAAATCTTAATATTCCTCTTTCTTCTAGTTTTTGGATAAATCTTAATTTGTTTCATCAAATCATTCCTTTAGTTGTGGCGCTTTCTTTACTATTTGTTTTGTTACGTAAATTAATGACCTTAATTTCTCGAGATGCTAAATGCAGGAGCAGTTTTAATGAATAAGATTGCAATAATAATATTTTTTGCATTAGTTAATTTCTTAATAATAAATATATTATTTTGGCTATACGTAGGGATAATGGTTGTTACAACTCTCGGAACTACGCGATATGGTAATCCAATTTCATTTTTCTTTTTGATGCTTTCCATTTATTCCTTACTTATATATCTGCAATCCTTTCTCTACTCTAAGATTTGTAAAAATAGTTCAGACAAGAATGAGTTAATAAAGAAATGCTCAATAATTGCTTCTGGAGTTTTGTTTGTGATTACTTTAGTAATAGGAGTTATGTTTCAAATATGAAAATCCCGCTTAACTGGCTAGCTGAATACGTCGATACGAAGGGCCTAACTCTAAAGAAGCTTTCGGATGGTCTTCGCCTTTCAGGTACTGAGAATGTTCTTCTTGAGGGTTCTAGTTTCCCTAACTTTGTGGTGGGAGAGATTAAAAATGTCGAGAAGCATCCAGATGCCGATAAGCTTCAAGTAGCAAAGGTTGATGTCGGAAAGAAGAATGGTGGAGTGCTACAGATTGTCTGTGGAGCCCCGAACATTAAGGTGGGGCAAAAGGTGCCAGTGGCTCTTCTGGGGGCTAAAGTAGGAGACTTTGAGATTAAAAAAGCCAAAATCCGAGGTGTTGAATCAAGTGGTATGATGTGTGCGGAGGATGAGCTTGGGCTTGGGGAAGACCATGAGGGAATCATGATTCTTGAAGATTATGCCAAGGTGGGGCAACCACTCTCTGAATACTTTGGAGGAAATGAGCCTGTGATTGATGCCGAGATAACACCCAATCGCGGAGATTGTCTTTCGGTAACCGGGATTGCCCGGGAAGTAGCGGCGACCTTTAGTCGGAAGCTCAAAAAACCTAAATACAAAAAAGTAGATATTAAATCGAAAAAAAAGATTAAAGTTGAAGTAAAGGACAAAGAGCTATGTCCCCGCTACATTGCTAAGGTGGTAGAGGGAGTAAAGATTGGTCCCTCGCCTAAATGGCTGCAAGAGAGGCTTCTTGCCGCTGGGGTCAGACCGATCTCAAATGTAGTTGATGTTACAAATTACGTAATGCTCGAGTGGGGTCAACCATTACATGCTTTTGACGCAAGAAAGATAAAAGAGAAGATTGTCGTTAGACGAGCCAAGAAGGGTGAAAAGATGGTAACCCTTGATTCGGTGGAGCGAAAGCTTACCCCGGATGACCTCCTTATCTGTGACTCTCGGGGCCCAGTGGCTTTAGCCGGTGTGATGGGGGGTGAGAATTCAGAGATCTCAAATTCTACTACAGAAGTAATTCTCGAGGCGGCTGTCTTTGATAGTGTTGCGATAAGGAAAACCGCCCAGCGAATTGGAAATAGGACAGAGGCTTCTAATCGGTTTGAGAAGAAGGTACCCCTTGGACTTCCAGAGATTGCAATCGAGCGAGCAGTCGAGCTACTTACAGAAACTGCAGGTGGGAAGGCAGGAGAAAATACAGATGTGCTTTCCTCTTGGATTTGGATACAGCACGTTGGATTAAGAATTAAGAGGGTTGAAGAGGTCTTGGGGATAGAGATAGATAAAAAGAAGATTATAGAAACCCTTACCTCACTTGGATTTCTGGTAGAAGAATTTGACTTTAAAAAAGAAGCTCGAAAGCATGTCGGCAAGCCATATATCTGGGGGGCAAAGTTTAAGACGCATGGTGATATGGCTTTTGATTGTTCCTACCTTACCGACTATATCTATTCTCAAATCGGCCAGTTTATCGGTTATGTCTGTCTGGGGCAATATGAGTTAGGGGAACCAGTGAAGGATACGGAACTTCGGCCGGGTGATATCTTGTTTCTTAAAGGGCTAATCAAAGATTCACCAACCGACCATTATTACATACCGGATGGAGAAGGGGGATACGAGAAGATAAATTGCAAGAAGAAGGAAGTGGGCCACAATGCCCTATATATCGGAGACGGGAGAGTCATCCACGCTAGGCATTACGAGTACGATAGGAAGGATAGAAAATGGAGGAAGCTCCCAGATCGAGAGGCCAAGGTAGTCGAAGAAAATGTCGAAGTATTTACAAAGCATCCTGAATATCTTGGGGCAAGAAGATATATAGAGAGTCCAGAGAATATCCTAGCGGTTACCGCTCCTTGGTGGCGACTTGACGTCCGACTGGAAGAGGATTTAATCGAAGAGATTGCCCGTATTTATGGATATGATAAGCTCCCAACTACCCTTCCTTCTGGTCTCATGCCACTTCCAAAGGAGAACAAAAATCTGAACCTTGTTTGTGAGCTTAAGACAAAACTATTAGGGGCAGGTTACTCGGAGGTAATGACCTATTCCTTTGTCTCAGAAAAAGAGATTAAAGTGACAGACGATAAAGACAATGTTCCAAAGATCGAAAACCCCTTGTCCGAGGAGAACGAATATATGAGAAGTAATTTGGCCGTCTCTCTTTTATCGGTAGCCGCAAAGAACCAAGAGAACTTTGATCAGATAAAAATCTTTGAAATTGCTAATGTATATAGTAAGAAAGCTCAAGAGTTAAGACTGGGGATGCTTGTAAAGATGGGGAATAGCCCTGAGACTTTAAACTTCCCTGAGATTAAAGGGGCCCTTGAACTACTTCTTGGGAGATTAAATATTCGAGATGTTAGAGTAAGGGTTGGTGCTGGCGCGTCATATCTTGGGAAGGGGCAGGCAGCCGAAATATTTATTGGTAAAGAAAATATTGGTCATTTGGGTGTTTTTGGCGAGAGTATCAGAGATGATTTTGGGGTTAAGGGACCGGTCGCTGTAGCTGAAATCTATCTTGAAAAGCTTTCTAAATATTATGGGAAGTTAAAAAAATATCAACCACTGCCAAAGTATCCGTGTTCGCTCCGAGATATTAATATGGTCTTTGCGGATTCCCTCTTGGCTGAGGAGATAATAAAGACACTTAAAAAGGTCAATGATAGAAATCTATCTGATTTTAAGATCCTTGATATCTATCGCGGAAAAGGCTTGCCTGAGGGTAAGAAAAGTGTCACAATAAGGCTAGTTATTGGGTCTTCGGAGAAGACTTTAACCGAAGAAGAGATTAATGCGACGGTGGACGAAGTTATTCAGTCTCTTAGTTCGCTAGGGGGCAAAATCAGGTCCTAAGGGGGACTATTGAAAAAAGTAGATACCATTGAGAGAAAACAGAAACCCGAAGAGATTTCGGCACCTTTAGTATCTAAAGAAAAGAAGAACAATATTAAAGAGAAGCCAAAGCAGAAAAAAGGCAAGGAGAAAGGAAAGAAAAAGATAGGGCTTAAGGTCAAGAAATACCTTTCTCTTTTCGTTATAGCCCTCTTTTCTCTTTTGTTCTTAGTTCTTCTTTCTTTCTCTGGGGCAGTTTATGCTTATGAGAATAATACTGGTGGTGAAATAATCTATGGGACTAATCTTTTAGGGAATGACCTTGGAGGTCTTGGGAGAGCCGAGGCCGGAAAGGTAATTAGCGATAGACTGGGGGATGTTACCTTTACTTTTGTAGTCGATGATGAAGAGGTTAATGTTACTCCAGAGGAGCTTGGGCTTGAATTTTCTGGGTACTCAATCCTTGGGGAGGCTCTTGAACGGAGGGCCGATGAGGGATTTTTGGGGCGTTATCTAAGTGGAGCGGTGACAATTCTTGGGCAGATCGACGGGGAGCTCGGGGAATATGCCGGTAATCTGTACCGGGCGAGATACAATCATAATCTTGAGATAAAGTACAGCCTTGAAGAAGAAAAGATGGCAAAATTTGTCGAGGGGCTTGCCGCTAAATACAAGGTAGAGGAAAAGAACGCGAGCCTTGTAATGAATGGTACAGATGTTCAGGTAATTCCTGCTATCTATGGTAGGCAACTTGTGACAAATGCGGTACGGACCCAACTTGAGAGCGCTCTAGCGAGTGGGGAAACAGAGAAAATCCATATCTACTCAGAAGAGGTGAATCCCGACATCCTAGAAGAAGATACCAAGGCTTCAATCACGGCGGCGCAGAAATTAATCTCTCTTCCAGTTAAATACACTTATGAAGAAAAATCATATGTGCCAGATAAGGCAACGATTGGTAATTGGGTGGTCTTTGCGGAAGAAGGAGGAAAATTAGTCCCGAAGATCAAAGAAAGTAAAGTTCGGGCATATATTGACTCTATTGCCAAAAAAGATATTAATATCACACCAGTTAATGAAAAGGTCAAGATTGTAAATGGAAAAGAGCGGACGGTTTTAAGGGAGGGGAAGAATGGCCTCGCGGTTAATTCTAGCTTACTCGCCGAAAACACTGCCGCGAATCTAAATGCCAAAAAAGGGATTGCAAGTAAGATTCCGACCTATACGGTTAAATACAAAACAGAGGTTAATAATGTCCTTGTAGCAAATTGGGCTAAATATATCGAGATTGATATCTCTTCCCAACGAATGTGCGCCTATCTTAAGGGGGGCGAGAAGGTTAATTGTTGGGCGGTGACTACGGGAGCAAACGGCTGGAATACCCCAACCGGGACTTTTCTTATAAGGAGGAAGGCGGGGGCCGGAGGGCAACCTGGGGCTTACGGTGGAGGGGTCTGTATGCCAAACCCACCATCGACCACTCCCTTATGTGGGATTAACTGGGTTAGTACCTTTACGGCCCAAGGTCATGCGATTCATGAGGCCTGGTGGCGCAGTTCTTTTGGAGGCTCTGATTATGTTTGGAACGGTTCTCATGGTTGCATCAACGCTACCTATAATATAGCGAAGTTTATCTACAATTGGGCTCCAATAGGGACACCAGTAGTGATTCATTGGTAATGCCTTTATGCTTGAAAAGAAGTATTTAAAAAGATAGAATCTAAGTAGAAATTATAGAGGGGGCAAGTGACGAAAAAAAAGTCAAAAACAGGAGGGTTTAAGGCCTTATACCGGAAACTAAGACTGAAGATAATGGAGCTTCAGTATCTTCCTCATCTTGAAATACGTCTAGTGCACGATAAGACGTATGCCAAGAATAAGGTATACAAGAAGTGGACCGATACAAAGTATTCCTCAACGGTTCATAAGGCAGTCCTGGTGGCCTTTATTGCTTCCTTTGTATTCTTCCAGGGCTTTCAATACCTCTTTCCATACCTTAACCTTTGGAATCCAAGGGAGGCGCAGTCGGCTTCGACGACGGTGACGTGGAGTACACAAGCAGACTTTGATCACAATGCAATATCGGGCGGTATTGATGGTGATTTAAGCTGGGAGTCAACAAGAGATAATACAGATTTAAACATGGCACCGGATAGTTTGAGATTGGGCCTTGATCCTGACGCTCAGCCTACAGGAAACGGCTTGTATACCTTACCTAACGTTTATTCCGGACAATATCCATCTGTTAGTTTAAAAACTGTTATTGATTTTAACAACAGGGTTCATTTGTTTAGTTATGAAGCAGGCACAATAAAACACATAGATAATACCAGTGGTTCTTGGGTAACAGAAACTATTGATACTGGCAGTGGCTCTCCCGCTGTCGGAGTATTGTCTGATAACACTTTAGTTATTGCATATAGTAAGAACAGCCAGGTCATTGTTTCCAGAAAAATTTCCGGAGTATGGCAAAATGAGATCATCGATCAATCAATTTCTGTGGGAGATATAAAGGTTTCGTCTACTGATAAGTTATATATTACTTATTTTGAATCAGCTACTTTTACATACAAATACCTTACAAACAACACGGGCTCGTGGACATCGGGCGCTATAGCAGCTGTTCCTGCCTATGATTATCAAGGTTATAGCTATTTTAATTTTGCATTAGGGCCCGGAAATAGTTTGAATTCTTGTTATGGCAGTTCCAACAGCCCTACACGAGTTAATTTCAAAACGAACTCTACCACAAGTTATATTACGGCTAGCGGTTCAGTAAAAGGATGTAGATTAGCTATTGATAGCGCTGGGAATAAACACACAGCTTTCTTTAGTGATACTACTTACGGTATGTATTATGCCTTTAATACCACCGTAACCACTCTTGGCACAGTTCCATCTTCTTATCTTCCGACTTATGCTATTGCGCTGGATTCAAATTCTAAGGCACACGTGGTTTACGTTGCTTATAATTCGTCAAATATTCTTGAATTTACAAATGAAAGTGGATCTTGGCAAAATCAGACACTTTTTTCTAGTGGAGGAAACAAAAGAATAAATTCTCTTGTAATGGGTCCTTACAGTAGCAGTAATGCTTATTACTTTGGGGACAATCAATATCATCATCTGGGCTTGAGTTATAGTAGTCAGTACGTAGGGTACATTTATTATTGGAATGACACCCCAGATCCTTATTATTCCCCCGCCACCCTCGGCTCCCCCACCGCTTCATCAGTAGGTCTTCGTGCCGATACCGGTACTAATGAAGTAGGTAAAGCTAAATCCCTTTCTTGGGATGCAACCACAGATGCCGCGGGTCAAAAAGTCCTCTTTAAGGTAAGGGTTGGTGATTCACAAGCAGAGCTTGATGACAATATTTGTTATGGACCGGGCACAGGAGCCGAAGGCTCTGGGCTTGATGAAGGGTGTGACGATTGGTCTACAGCTGGTAAGTTCTTTTCTCAAATCTATGGTGAGTCTAATTCATCAACCGCTATCGATACCGCTATCGAAAACAAGCGCTACATTGAAGTTCTGGTTCGTCTTGAATCAAGTGGTGCTAATACCCCTGTATTAAACGAAGTTGTGCTCACCTACGACACCCTCGATGCCCCAGACCCAAATACTATACAACTAACTAAATCAGATGACTCTACTATATATCTTGCAGATGGTAACCCCGTAACCGCAGGACTGGCTGGAGGCTACACCAACGAAAGTGGCATCAAAGTAGCCACCAGTACAGCTATCACTTGTGAAGACTGTGGTACTTCTGATAACAGAGTAATAGAAGTAGAAGTCCAACCCGTTGGTACACCTTTTACCGATACTCCAACCGAAACAGGCTCGATAGATAATGTTAACTATCTCTCTGCCGCCACCATCTCTGGCCTCTCTCCTGGGCAGTACCATATCCAGTACCGCGCCTCTGACGGCCAAGGTAGACAAACAGCCTGGACCTCCTATGGTAGCAATGCGGAAGACGCAGCCGACTTTACCATCGAACAAACTCCACCGACTATCAGCTCATTTACTATAAACTCTGGGAATGAATTTACTTCTTCTAACCTTGTAACCTTAAACATCGAAGCCGCAGATAGCGGTTCCAAACTTGGCAAGATTTATGCCAGCAACAACGGGACCGATTGGACCGATGTTACAGCCCAAGCCACTAACTTTATCGGCCAAGCATCATTTACTGGTGATATTACAAACTGGGACATTGGCACTGGGGATGGTGAGAAGAATGTTTATGTTAGGCTCTCTGATAATGCAGGGAATACGAGTGGAACCATAATGCACTCGGTGACAGCTGATTTTGACGGCACCCTTAGCTTGGGGATTACAAATGTGGATGATGAATTAAAGCTAGTAGCTTCGAATCAGATTATTGAGAGTACCAGCAATTTATATGCCGGCGTATCTGATATTAGTGGAACAAAAATCTGTACCTCTGAGGCAATAAATAATAGTGCCACCTCTTTTAAGGTTAGATTTGGTGGTTGGTATGCTTACTCCTTAGTTGTAACAGCTGCTACTCCAGCTTCAGGGGATGAGGTTGTAGTTGGTTCTGTTGGCCCAACCTGGGAAGACATGTATGTTGCTGAATCGAGTTGGATGGACCTAAATGATGGCTCCGCAAAAGTCTGCATCGATGCAACCCCTGATGGATATATAGAAGACCCTTACGCATATATCGATTTTGGTCAAGAGCTTTACCCCGCTACTGCTACCTATACCTCTTCTGCAATAGCAAACTCCGGAGTCTTTAGTAGTATAGGTTGGAACGATACGACAACTGCGCCAAATACAGGCGTAGTTACCATGAAAGTGAGGGGAGCAGATACTTCTGGGGGGCTAACGTCGGCGACCTGGAGTAACGCAATTGCCAAAAATGACCCGATTCCAGATGAAATTAAAAACAAGGCATATGTTCAGTATCAGTTAACTCTTGCTAGCGGTAACTCTCAAACAGAGACTCCGATAGTTCAAGATGTTTCATTACAGATGTTTTCTAGCGCCACTAT